>JAFGSX010000256.1 GCA_016934455.1 Deltaproteobacteria bacterium | reverse complement strand
CGACCGGTGTTGGCGGTGGACGTGGCGCTGCTGCGCCTGCACGCGGGTCAGCTTCAGGTGCTGGTGGTGCGACGCCGCGAGTCGCCCCACGCCGGCCGCGACGCGCTGCCCGGCGTGGCGCTGCGCGCCGACGAGTCGCTCGCCGACGCCGCGCAGCGGGCGCTGGCCGAGAAGTGCGCGCTCGCCGCGGCGGCCGGGCGCGACCTGCACCTCGAGCAACTGGCGGTGTTCGACGGGCTGCGCCGCGATCCGCGCGGCCGCGCGGTCAGCGTGGCTTACCTGGGGCTGCTGCGCGGGGAGGCCGCGCTGGCAAAGGCCGCGCGTTGGCCAGCCGCGGCCTCGCTGCGGGGCCTGGCCTTCGACCACGACGCCATCGTCGCCCTGGCCGTCAAGCGATTGCGCGGCAAGCTGCGCTACAGCGACATCGCCGCGCACCTGGTCGCCGACACCTTTCGCAGCGACGAGCTGCGCGCGGCCTACGAGGCGATCCTGGGGCGGTCGCTCAACCGGTCCAACTTTCGCACCAAGCTGACCCGCATCGGTCTGATCGAGCAGATCGGGATCGACGACGAACGCGGCGGCGCCGGCCGGCCGGCGCACCGCTACCGCTTCAGGCGCTGGTCGGGCGAGCGCCGCGATTTCCTGTGAGCGCGATGCGCCAGACATGGTGCAGGCGCGCGCTGCGCTTGAAATCCAAGGGCAGCGTCTGCCCCGACAGGTCCTCGGCCGCGGCGTCCCCGAGCGCCTCGCGATCGAGCTTGAAGCGCCTGAAGTTGGTCGAGAACAGCAGCACGCCGTCCGGCGCCAGCAGCCTGAGCGCGGCGCCGATCAAGGCGCCGTGATCGCGCTGCAGGTCGAGCACGCTCCCCGTCCTCTTGCTGCTCGAGAAGGTGGGAGGCTCGACAAAGATCAGATCGTAGCGTCCGCGCTGCTGCGCCAGCCAGCGCACGCAGTCGGCGCGCACAAGCTGGTGCCTGCGACCGCGCACGCCGTTGCGCTCGAGGTTGCGTCCGGCCCAGTCGAGGTAGGTGTTGGAGAGATCGACCGAGGTCGTGTCGACCGCGCCCCCCCTGGCCGCGCAGACGGTGGCGGTCGCGGTGTAGCAAAAGAGATTGAGAAAGCGCCGGCCGTCGGCCAGCTCGCGGATCAGGCGGCGGGTCAGCCTGCCGTCGAGAAATAGCCCGGTGTCCAGGTGATCGGTAAAGTTGACCAGAAACTCGAGGCCGCCCTCGCGCACGACGTGGAACTCCGATCGCCGATCGAGCCTCTGATACTGCTCTCCCGGGCGCTGGCGGTGGCGCGTTTTGAAGAAGATGTGGTCGGCCGGTACCTCCAGCACGCGCGGCAACGCCTCCAGGATCGCCTGTCGCCGTCGTTGGGAGCACTCCTCGTCGATGCTGCGCGGCGGTTGGTACTCCTGGACGTTGACCCACTGCTCGTAGCGGTCGATGGCGACGGCATAGGCGGGGATGTCGGCGTCGTAGACGCGATAGCAGGAGATCGCCTCGCGCCGCGCCCAGCGGCCGAGCGCGCGATCGCGCTTGGCCAGACGGTTGGCAAACGCCTCGACCGCGTACCCGTCGCGCGCGGCGGCGGCGGCGCCGTGCGCGCTGGCCGCGGCGTCGCGCCGGGCGCGCTCGGCGGCGTCCGCGATCGGCAGCTCGAGCCAGCGGCATTCGATGGCGCCGTTGAACACGTGCCAGCGCCTGGTCGCGCGCAGGCGCAGGGCGCGGGTCAGCGCGTCGTCGCTGGCCAGCACATAGGCGCGCCAGCCGGAAAAATGCTCGCGCAGCGTTGCGCCGAGGGTGGCATACAGCGGCCGCAGGGCGTCGCGCTGGCCGAGTCGCTCGCCATAGGGGGGATTGACGACGACGATGCCGGGGCCGGCCCGCCGCCCCAGCAGCTCGTGGCAGCAACTCAGATCGCGGCGCTCGAAATGGACGAGCTGGCTCACGCCGGCGCGCTGGGCGTTTGCGATCGCGATCCGAACCGCCGCCGCGTCGAGGTCGCTGCCGATGATCGGAGCCCGGCAGTGCGCCTGCTCGCGCTGGGCGGTCGCCTCGGCCAGCAGCCGGCTCCAGGCCGCGGCGTCGTGCTGCCGCCAGCCGACGCAGCCGTGGTGCGCACGGCACAGACCGGGCGCGATACCGGCGGCCATCAGCGCGGCCTCGATGGCAAAGGTTCCGGACCCGCACATCGGGTCGAGCAGGGGCTGGCCCGTGGCGGCGACCTCGGGCCAGCGCGCGCGCAGCAACAGCGCCGCCGCCAAATTCTCCCTGAGCGGGGCCTCGCCGGCCTCGGTCCGGTAGCCGCGGCGGTGCAGGCTGCCGCCGGAGAGATCGACGTAGACCGTGATCGCCGTCGCCTCGGCGTGGACGTGCAGGCGCAGGTCCGGTCGCTCGAGATCGACCGACGGGCGGCGGCCGTGGACGGCGCGAAACTGATCGGCGATGCCGTCCTTGACCCGCAGCGCGGCGAATAGCGTGTGCGTCATCGGCGAGCGGGCTTGCGAGAAGTCCACGGCGAAGGTCTGGTCGGGGCCGAGGTGAGTGTTCCAGTCGATGTCCCGCACGCCCCGGTAGAGCGCGTCCGGGGAGTCGGCTTCGAAGCTGGCGATCTCGAGCAGCACGCGGCTGGCCACGCGCGACCAGAGACAGCAGCGCAGGCCGAGCTCGAGCGTCCCGCGCAGCGCCACGCCGGCACGCCGTACCGACACCTCGGGCGCGCCGATCGCTCGCAGCTCGTCCGCCAGCAGCGATTCCATCCCCCTGGGCGCGGTGGCGAACAGGTCGTAGCTCGAAGGCATGGCGCGATTCTTTATCAGAAGGGATGCCGCTGGTCGACGGTGGTGGGCGTAAGGTCATTGCGCTGCTCACCGCAGTTGATCCTGTTTGGCGGGGGGCCGGCGGGAGCGGCCCGCCCAGTGGCGTTTTCAACAACAACATGACCTGACGCCGATCAGCGGGGACCCGCCAAAAATAGGCTCAAGCCAAGTGAGCAGCGCTATCAGTTGTCGTCGTCGTCGGCTCGCACGTTGAACGCGTTCTGCGCCGCGCGCACGCCGTCGCGCAGGATCGCCTCGACCGCGTCGGCCGCGCGTTTGACCATCGCGACGACGATCGGTTGCTCCGAGCGGCGAAAGCCGCCCAGCACGTGACCGACCACGTCTTCGTGCGCCGGTCGGCCGACGCCCAGCCGCACCCGCGCGAAATCGCGGCCGAGGTGGGAGATGGTGGAGCCGATTCCCTTGTGCCCGCCGTGGCCGCCGCCGAACTTGACCTGGACCCGCCCCAGCTCGAAGTCGATGTCGTCGTGCACCGCGACCACGTCGCCGGGCTCGACGCGATAGAAGGCGCAGGCGGCCTGGATGCTCTCGCCCGACAGGTTCATGTAGGTCTGCGGCTTGAGCAGCAGCCGGCGTTCGCCTTCGACCTCGGCGCTGGCGAACAGGCCGCGGAACTTGCGGCTCCACGCGCCGCTGTGCCAGCGCTCGGCCAGCAGCTCGACGACCGCGAAGCCGACGTTATGCCGGGTGGCGGCGTACTCCTCGCCCGGGTTGCCCAGTCCGGCGACGAGTCTCATCGGCGGGGCTACTTCTTGTCCTTGCCCTTTTTCTCGGGCTTGTCGGCCGCCGCCTTGTCGGCCGCTGGCTTCTCGCCCTCGGCACCTGCGGCACCCTCGGCCTTCTCGCCCTCGGCGCCCTCGGCCGCGACCGCGCCCGGCTCGCCTTCGACCGGCACCGCCTCGGCCACCGCCACCTTCTCGACCTGCGGCGCCACGCAGGTGGCCACGGTGTAGCCGGCTTCGTCGGTCGATCTGGCGCCTGACGGCAGCGGCACCTCGCCGACGTGGATCGAGGCGCCGATCTTGAGCGGCGTGACGTCGATCATGATCGATGCCGGAATGTCGGTCGGCAGGCAGGCGATGCCCAGATCGCGGCGGATGATCTGCAGGATGCCGCCGTCGACCACGCCCTGGGCTCGTCCGGTCACCTCGATCGGCACCCGCACCTTGACCGGCTTGGTGATGTCGATGGCGACGAAGTCGGCGTGGACGTAGCTGCGCTTGATGGGATGGATCTGGTAGTCCTTGAGCAGCGCCGTGCGCTTCTCGAACGCCTGGCCGCCCTCCTGGATCGCCAGCTCGAGCAGCGTGTTCATGCCCAGCGGTCCGTCGACCGCGGTCTCGAGCGCGGTGGGATCGACCGCCAGCGGCAGCGGATCGATGCCCTTGCCGTAAAGCACGGCCGGGATCGCGCCCTTGTTGCGCAACCGGCGGTTGACGCCCTTGCCGGTTGCCCCTCTCTTCTCGGCCACCAATGGAATCAGCGTTGCCATGACTGCTCTCCTCTCCCTCGATCACGCGCACCGCGGTGCGCCTCGCAGGCTATTTTCCCAGGGGCTGTCGGCCAGCCCCGCGCCGGTCGAGAGCGAATCTCGAACCGGCTCACCTAACCAGCAGCGCACTAGTCGAAGAGCGCGCTCAACGACTCGTGGCCGTGCACCCGCCGGATGGCGGCGGCGATGGTCGGCGCCACCGATAGCTGGCGCACGATATCGAGCGCCTGCGCCTCGGGTCGCAGCGGGATGGTGTTGGTCACCACCAACTGCTTCAGTCTCGACTGCGCCAGTCTCTCGACCGCAGGCCCGGACAGCACGGGGTGGGTGGCGTAAGCCGACACCTCGGCCGCGCCTGCGTCGAACAGCGCCCGGATCGCCTCGCACAGGGTTCCGGCGGTGTCGATCAGATCGTCCAAGATCACGCAGCGCTTGCCGCGCACCTCGCCGATCACGTGCATCACCATGGCGACGTTGGGCGCGGTGCGCCGCTTGTCGATGATGGCGATCAGGGCGTTGAGGCGCTTGGCAAAGGCGCGCGCGCGCTCGACGCCGCCGGCGTCGGGCGAGACCAGCACCACCTCGTCGTCGCCGAAGCGCTCCTTCATGTCCTTGAGCAGCACCGGCTTGGCGAACAGGTGGTCGAACGGGACGTTGAAGAAACCCTGGATCTGGCCGGCGTGCAGATCCATCGAGATGACCCGCGTGGCGCCGGCTGCGTGCAGCAGGTCGGCCACCAGCTTGGCCGTTATCGGTGCTCGCGACTCGTCCTTGCGATCCTGCCGGGCATAACCGTAGTAGGGGATGACGGCGTTGATCTCGCGGGCGCTGGCGCGCTTGAGCGCATCGAGCATGATGAGCAGCTCCATCAGATGCTCGTTGGCCGGTGTGCAGGTCGGCTGGACGACGAAGACGTCCTGCCCGCGTACGTTCTCGCCGATGGTGACCCGCACCTCCTGGTCGGCGAAGCGGACGATCTCGGTCTCGCCCAGGGCGATGCCGAGCTGAGCGCAGATCTCCTTTGCCAGCGGACGATTGGCGCTGCCGCTGAAGATCTTGAGATCGCTCATGCTCATCGTCACTCCGCGCCGGTGAGAAAAGCTGGCTGGGGCGGCAGGATTCGAACCTGCGATTGCCGGTTCCAAAGACCGGTGACTTACCGCTTGTCTACGCCCCAAGGCTCCGGGCTGTTCTCTTCGCGTGCGCTACCTACCCGGCTTTGCGCCACCTGTCAACGCGGGCGCGCCGTCCTTGCGCCGCCCGTCGCGGTCTGCGATCGTGGGGTCATCTGGCGCCGCAGGCCTTTGCATGCAACCGCCGCTCGTCGTCGTCTCGGGACCCACCGCCGCGGGCAAGAGCGCGCTGGCGCTCGAGCTGGCGGTCGCGCTCGACGCCGAGATCGTGAGCGCCGACTCGCGCCAGGTCTATCGCGGCCTCGACATCGGCACCGCCAAGCCGGGAGCGCTTGAGCGCGCGCGGGTGCCGCACCATCTGATCGACGTGGTCGATCCCGATGTCGGCTTCGACGCCGCGCGCTTCGTCGAACTGGCGCGGGCGGCCATCGCCGCCTGTCGCGAGAGGCGGCGGCTGCCGCTGGTGGTCGGCGGCAGCGGGCTCTACCTGCGCGCGCTGTGCGGCGGCCTGGCTCCGATCGCCGGACGCGACCCGGCGCTGCGCCGGCAGCTCGAAGCGGAGACGCGGGTGCACGGCAGCGCTGCCATGCACCGGCGCCTGGCCGCGGTCGATCCGGAGACCGCGCGCCGAGTTCCGCCCGGCGACCGCGTGCGCATCGTGCGCGCGCTCGAGGTGCACGCGGCCACCGGCGAGCCGCTCAGCGCCCAGCAGCGCGCCCACGGTTTCTCCGATCGCCCCTATCGCGTGCTCTGGCTGGTGGTCGACCGAGAGCCCGCCGCGTTGCGGCAGCGCATCGCCGAGCGCGGCCGCGGCATGTTCGCGTCCGGTCTGGTCGAAGAGGCGGTCGCGCTGCGCCGGCGCTGGGGCGCCATCCCGCTGCTCGACACCATCGGCTACCGCGAGGCGCTGCGCCTGGCCGACGGCGAGCTCGACCTCCCGGCCGCGATCGCGGCCACCGCTGCGCGCACCCGGCAGTACGCCAAGCGGCAGCGCACCTGGCTGCGGCGCGAGCCGGTCGACCGCTGGTCGATCGACCCGACCGCGGACGAGCTGCGACCGCTGATCGCGGCATTCGTCGCGAGCGCCAACGCGGTGGTTCCCCTGCCGCCGGCTCCCTGATACTGGTTGCGAGATGAGATTCGACGAGCTGTTCGCGCTGCGCCCGACCGCGGTGCAGCGTCGGTTCGGCCGGCGCAGCGGCGTGCTGGTGCTGTCCGGGTCCGACCTGATCGCGGCCGCGGTCAACGCCGCGGTGCCGGTCTGTGGCATCGACGTGCTGCGGCTCGATCTGTTGCCCTGCCTGCTGCGTGCCGCCGAGGAGCTCGACGTCGCGCTGCAGCTCACGGTCGGCGCCTTTGCGCCGATCGATCGCGGCGTCGACGAGCCGGCCGCGGTCGCCGGCGCGTTGCTCGAGCGGGCCGACCGCGCCCGCTTCGCCGGGCCGCTGGTGCTGGCGACACAGGTCGACTGGGCGCTCCTGCCGGTGCTGCCGCCGCAGGCCATCGAGCGCCTGCTCGGCCTGATCGACGCGGGCTTCACGAGCTTCCAGTTTCCGCTGCCGCACAGCCGCGTCGAGCTCGACGCGACGCTGCAGATGATGCGCATCGTGCAGCAGTATGGGCTGGGGATCGAGGCGATCGAGCTGCCCGAAGGCGCGCTGGCGCCGGTGCTGGATCTGTTCGCCGGCCGCGGCATCGCGCTCAACGCGGTCTGCGCGTTCGACGGTGGGGTCGGCCGCTTCGCCGTCGGCGGTGCGCTGGTGCCGGCCGAGCAGTCGCAGCGGGTGTCGTTGCCGAGCGCGACGCTGCTCAGCATCGTCGCCCGCAGCCTCGAGGTCGACGTCGACGAGGCTGCGTTTGCGCCGATCGATCAGGTGGCCGGGGAGCGGATCGAGGCGGTCGCCTACGCCGAGGCGCGGCGGTTCATGCGCGGCGCGAGCCTGCTCGGCAGCGGCTCGAGCAGCCTGGCGGAGCTGGGCGGGGTGGAGTGACGGTGCTGCGCATCGTCGGCGGCGAGTGGCGAGGACGGCGCATCCACGCACCGCGGTCGCCGCGGGTGAGGCCGACCGCGGAGAGGGTACGCGAGGCGATCTTCGATCTGCTCGGGCAGCGTCTCGAAGGACAGCGCGTGCTCGACCTGTTCGCCGGCTCGGGCGCGCTCGGCATCGAGGCGCTGTCGCGCGGCGCCCGGTACGCCACCTTTGTCGAGCGCGACCGCGCCGCGGTGCAGCGTATTCGCGCCAACCTCGAGCTGCTGGCGGCCGGAGACCGCGCCGAGGTGGTGGGGGCTGCGGTCGCCTCGTTCGTGGCGCGTCGCAGCGGAGCGCGCTACGATACCGTGTTCGCCGACCCCCCCTATCTGCAACCGCCCGCTCCCGAGATCTGGAGCGATCTGGTCGAGCGATGGCTCGCGCCGGGAGGGCGTTTGGTGATAGAAAGCGCGGTGCGAAGCCCGGTCGACGTCAGCGGTCTGGCGGCCAGCAGCGAGCAACGGTGCTACGGCGACAGCGCGGTGACCATCGTCGTGCCGCGGCGCGGAGTGTGACCCGATGCGATGCGCCATCTATCCTGGCAGTTTTGACCCGGTGACCAACGGCCACATCAACCTCGTCCACCGCGGCCTCGCGATGTTCGACAGTCTGATCGTGGCGGTCGCCCGCAACTCGAAGAAGGATGCGCTGTTTGAGCTGGACGAGCGGGTCGAGCTGCTCCGGCAATGCCTGGCCGACGAGCCGCGGGTCGAGGTCGACACCTTCGAGGGGCTGCTGGTCGACTACGCGCGGCGGCGCGGGGTCGGCGTGCTGCTGCGCGGGTTGCGCGCGGTCAGCGACTTCGAGTACGAGTTCCAGATGGCCAACATCAACCGCAAGCTCAGCCCGGACCTCGACACCATCTTCATGATGACCAGCGAGGACCACTTCTACATCTCGTCGAACATGGTGCGCGAGGTGGCGCGGCTGGGCGGCTCGGTCAAGGCGCTGGTGCCGCCGCCCGTGAACGCGCGGCTCAATGCCATGTTCGGCGACAAGAAAGGGTGAGGGGGCGGCCGGCGCCCGCCATCACTTGTCGAGCTGCGCCTGCTCGGAGCTGACGCGCGCCAGCAGGGCGCGGATCTCGTCGTCGTTGGGCGCCAGCGTCTGCGCCCGCTCGAGCAGCGAGCGCACCACAGGCAGGGTGCCGACGCGATCGTACTTGGGATTGGAGAGCAGCACGCGCGCCAGCGCCGCCAGGTAGCTCGGCTGCTGCGCGTCGAGGCGCACCGCCTCGCGCAGCGCGTTCTCGGCCTCGTCGAGCTGGCCCTGCGCGGCGCGGTTGAGCCCGTCGCGGAACTTGGCGGCAGCCGGGGTCTCGGGGCCGCTGCTGGCGGCGGGCAACGGTATCTTCTCGCGGGGAGCAGCCGCGGCGCCGGCGACCGGCGTCGACTTGGGGAGCTCGGTCGGCGGCACGAAGGAGAGGTCGAACGCCGACGCAACCTGGGCCTCGGCGCGATCCTTGTCGCGCGGTTTCTTCGACGGCTCGCTCGCCGTCGGCGACCCATGCTCCTCGGCTCCGAGCCCGACCTTCTCGCGCTCGATGCGCGGCTCGGTCTTCTCCTCGACCGCCTGATGTGAGCGGAAATGGCTGGACCCGGTCAGCTTGACACCGGCGCCGCTCTCGACCCGCGCCAGCGCCTTCTCGAAGGTGTCGATCAGGCGCTCCTCGCGCGACTGCATCTCCTCGCGCAGCTTGAGCAGCGCGGCGCGGTGCTCCTGTTCGGTGGTCCGGATGCGCTCCTCGAATTGCGCGACGCCGGGATTCCAGGCGCCCACCAGCCCCAGGCCGCGCAGGGCCCCCAGCAGGCGCGAGGCGCGCTCGGCCGTGATCTCGGCCCGCGCCACCGCCTCCTCGACCACGTAGGCCTGGCCCAAAAAGCGCAGCAGGCGCTCGTCCTCGGCCTCGAGCCCGAGCTTGGGGCGATAGGCGGTCAATTCGTCGTTGCCGACCAGGTAGAGCTTGCGGATGTTCTCGAAAAAGGCCTTGACCTCGCCCTCGGGCGCGTACTGCCGGTAGCCGGCGACGTAGATCTCGCCCGGCCCGAAATCGAAGCGCGGCGATTCGGCCGGAGCGATGGCGCCGGTGTTGAGTGTGAAGTTGCCCTCGGTCATGCCGAAGCCGTTGACGATCTGGTCGCGGGTCAAGAAGCGCTGCTCTTCGACCAGCCGCTCGGCGTCGATGAAGCCCAGCTCGAGCAGCGCCTCGGTCAGCTTCTGCCCGCGCTCGACCATGCGCCGGGCGGCGGTCAGGTACTGGTCTTCGGAGATGCGACCCTGCTCGACCAGGATGCGACCGAGGCGATCGCCGCGCTCGGCCGAGGTGTAGGCGACCGGCTTGCCCTCGACGAAAAAGATGTCCCGCTGCAACGAGCCCGATCGGATCGACATGGCGCCGGTGAAGCGGGTCTGCAGCAGGCGGCCCAGCAGGCGCGGATAGGGCAGTTGCTCGAACCGCCCCTCGCTGGGCGGCGCGCTCTCGTCGTTGTCGAACATGCCGCCGGCCAGCTCGGGCAGGGGTCCGCGCGACTCGCGCAGGTCGTCCTCGAGCTTCTTGATCTTGCGCTCGGCCAGCATCTTGTACTTGCGCAGCTCGCGCACCTCGTCCTCGAGCTGCTTGAGCTTTGCCAGATCGGTTTCGTTGCCGCGTGCCATGGCAACCTCGGCCTTCTCAGAAACGGGTTCGGGTTTGGGCGAGCGCTCCTTGGCCCGACGCTCGGCCTCGCTGCGCTCGCGCACCGGGCGCTGACTTTTCTCGTGTTCTGGTTCGGGTTTGTCGCGCGCCTTGGATTCGGCGATCGGGGGCAGCCTGACCTCGCCGCCGGACATCGCGTCGCGGCCCTTGAACGGATTGGACTCGTCGATGGTCTCGTCGAGCACGTCCAGTCCGAGCGTCATGATGTTGAGGTCGATCGCGGTCTCGTCGGGTTGCGGGCCGGGCACCGTCGTCAGGACGGTATCGGCCTGCTCGAGCCTGGTCCTGGGTATCGTCGGTGGCAGGTAGGTCAGCGCGGCGATCTCGGCTTCGGCGGCTGCGACGGCCGTTTTCTCGGCCATGGCGACCGCCGCCGCGGGCGGTCGGGCCTCGTCGCGCGGACGCAGCGCCTCGGGCGGCATCGGGATGGCGGCTGCCTTGGTCACCTCGCGGTGTGGATCGGTGTCCACCTCGCCGTCGCTGCTGTCCACCTCGTTGAGCTCGACCACCAGGTCGAAGGGATCGGCGCCCTCGGACAGCGTCGGCGGAGGCGAGAACGGGTTGTCGGCGCCGTCGTCCGCTGGAGTGTCGGCCCGGGTCGCCATCTTGACCGCCTGGACCACCGCGTCGGGGCTGGTGCTGTTGTGCAGAAACGCACGCACGTCGTGCTCGGCGATCCACGGCGCTCGCTCGTCCTCGGTCAGGTTGCGGTCGCAGATCAGGACCGCGGGTAGCGAGACGCTGCGAGCGATCTTGAGCTGGCGGAGCAGATCGGCGCTGCCCAGGCCGTCGAGATAGCGGTTCTGCGCCACCACCGACACCACGTCGGCGTCCACGCCGCGCACGGGCAGATCGAGCGGATTGGAGACGACCAGCGCCTCGTAACCGATGCGGCCGAGCGCAGACGCCACGCGCGACGCCAGTGCGCCGTCATCGAGGCTCAAGAGTACCCGCCGTCCCATCGTGCGCTGTGGGCTCCGTGACGAAACCGGTCACAGACCGGAGTGCCATCCTAGCATCCAGTCCCCGGCGACTGCCATACATAGCTCTAACCGGATGGCCGGTCAGCAGGAAAACCTTGATCCAGAGCGGCCGTTTTCTTGACACGATGCAGCGCCGGGGGCTATCCAATGAATAGGATGGGAGCACGACAGAGCGGTGCCGTTCATGAATCTTTTTTGTCACCGGACCGTCCACATGATCGCATGGTCAATATCTTGCCTTGGAGGTACGCCATGAGATCGTTGGTCCGTCCGGTTTTGGTGGCTGTCGGCCTGCTCGCAGCCAGCGCGCCGCTCGTCGCCAAGAGCGTCTTTCTCAACGGCGTCAACATCGACGGGGTCGCCAACCAGACGTTCGAGAACTGCACGGTCGAGATCGACGCCCAAGGCAACATCCACATCAAGGCCAAGGGTTATCAAGTGCAGACCCAGGGGACGCCCACCACGCCGCAACCGGTGGGCGGGGGCACCGGCATGTTGACGCGGCGCTACTGGATCGTCACCGAGAAGAACTTTCCCGGCATGACCCAGTACGACATCGACGTCTTCATCAACAGCGTCTGGGTGCGGCGCCTGTCCGGGGACGAGGAACAGGTGGTTTTCGAGGTGACCAAGTACGTCAAGTCGGGCAACAACGTCATCCACTTCACCGCCAGCAAGAACATGGGGGCGACGCGCAAGAGCCACTCGCCCCACCACTACTTCAAGGTCATCGTCGGCGAGGGCAACGTCGGCGGCGACAACGTGATGATCGACAACCCGCTGCTCGAGTACAAACGCACCGCAGCCGAGTCCCGCACCTTCAACGACAATTTCACCTTTGTGGGGCGGTAGGTTGTTCAAGCTGGCACCCGAGCTCAGGTCGGTGGCGGCCCCGGTCGATCGCATCGTCAGCGTCATCGAGGGGCTCAACACGCCCAACGTCGTGATCCCGGGCTACGACTCCGAGCCGACGCGCTGCTGCGTGGTGGGCGTACGCAATCCGGAGGGCACCTTTGACATTTTGATCCATCTGTTCCAGCCCGAGAGCCAGCACCTCGCCATCTACGCCAGCGAGCCGCGCGCGGTCCCTCTGGCGCACTTCGCGATGATCGAGGCCGAGGCGGTGCAGTTCGTCGAGTCCATGGGGTTCATGGTCGACAACCTCAATTTTCGCAAGCTGCCGCCCGAGAAGCAGGCCGAGATCATGGCGCGGCTGCCGGTGTTCCACGAGGTCAGGCGGACGCCCCCCGGCCAGGTCGTCGGCATGGCCGATCTGGAGGATCTCGGCGACGAGGGCGGCGCGCTGCATGAACTCGAGGAGCTGGAGCCGCTGGAGCCGGTGCGCACCGACGACGTCAACCTGCCCCTGGCGACGGTCGAATCCTCCGGCATGCTCGCCCTGTCCAAGGCCGATCTGGAGGAGGTGGCGGACGCCTTTGCCAGCGGCTTCGACGCCGCGCGCGCACCGTCCGCCAGGGAGCCGGCCGGGCCCGAGCTGACGCGGGAGCAGCGGCGGGCGTTGCTGCGCCTGGTCTCGGCTTTTTAATCGACCTCAAGGGTGGTAGAAAACGGCCATGAAAAAGCACACGACCCTGCTCGTGCTGGTGCTGGCGTTTGCCGCTGGCGGCTGCAAGCACGTCTCGCCCGAGGACGCCAAGAGGGCCCAAGACTCCACCGCGATCGCGGTCGAGCACATGAACGGCGGCCGCTACCGCGAGGCGCTGGCCGAGCTGCTCAAGGCCGAGCAGCTCAACCCCGAGGACCCGGAGATCCAGTACGCGCTGGGGCTCACTTATCTGTACGGCTTCAAGCGCTACCAGGACTCGCGCCAGCACCTCGAACGCGCCCTCGAGATGCGCCCGGAGTTTTCGGAGGCCGAGAACGTCTACGGCGTGACCCTGCTCGAGGAGGGGCGTTATCAGGAGGCGATACCGCACTTCGAGCGGGCGATGAGCAATCTGCTCTACGTCACCCCGCAGTACGCCGAGCAGAACCTGGGCTGGGCCCTGCACAAGATCGGCCGCAGCGAGGAGGGTTTTGCCCACCTGCAGCACGCCGTCCAGGAGGCACCCGAGCTGTGCGGGGCCTACTACCAGCTCGGTTTCGGCTATGGCGAGCTCGATCGGCTCGACCAGTCGATCAAGTGGTTCGAGGCGTTTCGGCAGAAGTGCGACGACACGGCGCTGTCCCGCTTTGTGCCGCGGGCGCAGTTGGCCGAGGTACAGTACCGGCTCGGAATGGCTTACCTCAAGGTCGGCGACAGCGAGCGCGCGCGCGGCTCGCTGCAGGATTGCGTCACCCGCTTCGGCAGCCTGCCGATCGCCCAGGAGTGCCAGAAGTCGCTGGCCGTGGTCCCGTGACCGGCCGCGCGCTGCGCGGCGGCGGGCCGGGCCTGGTGGTCGACGCGCGCGGTCTGGTGCTGCGGCTGGTGCCCTACCGCGAGAGCGATCGCATCGTCCAGCTTTTCACCGACGCCGTGGGCCGTGTCTCGGCGCTGGCGCGCGGCGGCAGGCGCTCGAGCAGGCGCTTCGGCGGCGCGCTGCAGCCATTTGTGCTGGTGCGGGCGCGGCTGCGGCAGCGCCCGCGCTTGGACCTGGCGGAGCTGATCGCGGCCGAGCCGCTGCGCAGCTTCGAGCGGCTGGCCGGCGAGCCGCGCGCCCTCGGCCGCGCCGGCTACCTGTGCGAGCTGGTGCAGGTGCTGACGCGCGAGCACGACCCGCTGCCCGGCGTGCTCGAGCTGCTGTGCGGCGGCCTCGAGCTGCTGGGCGATCCGGCGGCCGACGCGGGCGCGCTGCTGCGCGGCTTCGAGGTGGCGCTGCTCGACGCGGTCGGCATCTGGCCCGACCACCGGCGCTGTGCCCGGTGCGGGCGGACGATCGATCCGGGGCGGCCGATCGGCTGCCGCGACGACGTCGACGGCGTGCTGTGCGCGGAGTGCGGCGGCGAGCCGCTGCCCGCCGCGCTCTGGCGCCGGCTGCTGCCGCGGCCGCTGCCAGAGGTCGCCGCCGATCCGCTCGCTGAGGACGCGGCGCGCCTGATCGGCCGCCGCACGCTGGCGCGCATCCGCACCCTGGCGCCGCAGCGGTTGCGCTCGGTAGCTTTTCTGCAACAGCTCGGAGAAGCTCTCTAGGCAACTCTGCTCGCGCTTGTCGCGCGCGCGCGATTCGTCTACAAGAGCCACGGTCACAGGCAGGTGAACATGCTCAACGTCGCTATCGCTCTGGCCGCCGGGATCGCCGTCGGTCTACCGCTGACGCTGCTGCTGTCTCCGGTGGAGGGCATCTTGCCCGGGGTCGCGATCTTCGCGCTCGCCTATTTCCTGCTGGCGCGGCGCGCGATGAAGCGGCTGGAGGCGGTGTTCAAGCTGGCCGAGAAGGAGCTGCTGGCCAACCGCGTCGACCGCGCCATCCAGATGATCGAGTCGGGGCGCGCGCTCGCGCGCTGGCAGTTCATGGTCGACTCGCAGATCGATGCCCAGCTCGGCATGATCCACTACATCCGCGACGACGCCAAAAAGGCGCAGCCCTTTCTCGAGCGCGCCTTCTCGCGGCTCTGGATCACCAGCGCCATGCTGGGCGCCATCTACTATAAAAAGAAGGACGTCGACGCCATGCGCAAGACGTTCGACAAGACCGTGGCGGTCGGCAAGAAACAGGGGTTGGCCTGGTCGGTGTATGCCTGGTGCGAGTGGAAGCTGGGCAACACCGAGCGCGCGATCGAGATCCTCGGCCGCGGCCGCAAGGCGGTGGGAGAGAGCGACGAGCGGTTGAGCAGCAACCTGCTGGCGTTGCAGAACGACAAGAAGATGAAGATGAAGTCGTACGGCGAGCAGTGGTACCAGTTTAGGCTCGAGAAGATGCCGATCGAGAAGCAACAGGTCCGGTTCGCCCGCAATTGACCGATTTCCCGCTCTGTTGCCAGGGATCGGCGCGTGCTATCGTCCTGCGCGGTCGCAGTGTCACGCGACGCGGAGCGGGGATGGGCGTCACGGCCGAGCCGAGCACGGGACTGTTGGGGCACCCCGGACTGGCGGTCGCGCCTGTCGCGCTGGGGAGCGCGGCCCTGCCGCGGCTGTATCTGGTCGAGGGGCCGGGGCGGCTGGTCGGCTACGACCTGGCTCGGCCGATCACGGTCGGCCGCCATCCGGACAACACCATCCAGCTCCTGGACGCCAACGTCTCCAAGTTTCACCTGCGGCTGGTGCCGGCGCGCGACCGGGTCTGGCTCGAGGATCTCGGCTCGCAGAACGGCACGCTGCTCAACGGCGCGGCCATCGACCGCGCGCCGCTGTGCGACGGGGACGAGATCGCGGTCGGCGCGACGCGGCTGCTGTTCTCGCTGACCCGGCACGCCGGCGACGGCCGCGGGCCCGCGGTGTCGCTGCTGCCGACCCGCTGCCGCTGGCAGAGCACCGTGAT
>JAFGSX010000255.1 GCA_016934455.1 Deltaproteobacteria bacterium | reverse complement strand
GTCCCACGAGGGGTGATCGAGGTCCTCGCCGGTTCTCTTGAGCTCGCGCTTGACCAGGTTGACCAGCGCCTGCTGCCAGTCGCGAGGGACCTCGACGATGCCCGGCCGGCCGGCGCGCTTGGCCGCCAGCGCTCCCAGCAACAGCAGCGAACGGGTGAGCTGGATGTAGCGGGGCGGGATCGGATCGCGCTCGCCGGTCATGTTGACGACGAAGCCGTGGCCGACCAGCAGCAGCTCGCGGCCGTCCTCGAGCTTGACCACCACATCCGAGTGCGCCGGCGCCGCGCCCATCCCGACGTTGAGCGGATGGCCCATGAAGGTCTGCCAGATGTTGCCCTGGTCGTCGCTGATCGAGCCGCGCTTTGAAAAGGGCGTCAAGTCCTGAGGCCCCAGTTCGTCGTCGGCCGAGGCCGCGTTGACCAGCACCGCGCCGTCGGGCAAAAACGCATGATCCTCGGGAAAGATCGTCCGCATGCCGACGCACGAGACCAGCACCCCGCCGTGGCGCAGCGCCTCGTGCTTGTCGGCGTGCATCACGACCACGGCGTCCGGGTGCTCGCTCTCGAGCGCGGCCGCGAGCTGCTGCGCGCGCGCGGGGTCTTTGTCCCAGAGATGGACCTCCTGGCCGCGCGCGATCATGGCGCGCGCCACCGCGCTTCCCACCGAGCCGCAACCGATGACCAGCGCCTCCTTGCTGACCGGGATGTCGGCGCGCAGCAGGCGATCGAGCTTTTTGCTGACCTCCAGCACCACCGAGTGGCCGATCATGGGCGACTCGTGCTCGAGCTTGGCCCAGCTCTCGGCCACGTTGGCGACCGGGCACTTGAGTTCCCCCCGCTGCTCCATCTCGTGCACGATGCGGGCGCCGCGCCGGGTCTGCTCGACGCAGACGAAGTAGGGAGCGTACTCGGGGAACTTCTCGTGCAGCAGCTTGATGGCCTCGGCACCGTCGTCGATGAGCAAGGCCATGGGTTGCGGTCGATGGCCGGCGGGCGGGCACCTGACGTCGAACACGCCCTGCTGCTCGAGCTGCTTGCGCAGTTGGCCGACCATCTGACGGAGCTGGTAATCGATCTGCTCCGCCATCTTGTGGCTGAAGTTGCCGGTGAAGATGCGCTTGGAGACGGCATCGACCTCCGCGCCCCGGCGCTCGAGGTCGGCAGCGGCGCGAAAGTTGGTCGAGTAGATCTTACCGATAAAGCGCATGTCGCCGTACTCGATGCCGGTCCGGTGGAGCGCGTCGAACAGCGTCGCGGACGAGGCGAACAGGTGCTGCAAGCCCATGAACTGCAGCCCCTTGAACTCGTCCGGCTCGGCCAGCTCCTTGACCATGAACTCGAGAGCCGCCATCCTGGGTGCGATGAACGGGGCGTTGGCCAGCGCCTGGCTCCGGATGTTGTTCGTCACGGGGTCGAGCGCCCGGCGGTCCGCGAGCTGATCCGCCGGTGCCAGATCGTCGATGCCGGCCAGTCTCTCGAGAAAACGCAGCCCCTGCGGCCCCAGGGACCGCTGCACCTGCTGCGCGTCGATGGTGCCCTGGCCGTCGGTCAGCGGCAGCAGCAGCTCGGCGATGGCCGCCGGCAGCTCCGTGGGCATGTCGCCGCCGCGGATCCACAGCCCGCTCACGGCCTCTGCCAGGTTGCGATCGAACTGGTCGTCGATGCGCGGCAGGCGCGGGCCGCCGGCCAGGTCGGCCTCGAGCTGACCCTCGGGCAGCACCGGCTTGAGGCGCGAGACGATCTCGGCGACGACCTGCTGGCCGTCCTTGGTCTGCAGCCGCTCCAGCACCTCGTCGACGCGCAGGCGCGGCAGCGGGGCCGGGGTGGGAGACATCTTCAGCGGCACGGTCTTCTCTCTGCCCGGCGCTGTCCGGCCGGGATGGTCATGTCAATGGAGATATCGCGTTCGGCGCCAAATTGGCCGCTCAGGTCGTGTGTTCGCCGTCCGGGTGCTGGCGCGAGAACTCGATCAGCGCCAGCAGGCGCTCGGCGTCGAGATAGGTTGTCTCGACCGATCCGAAGCGGATGCGAGACAGCGGCGCCAGCGGCAGGGGCCTGGCGTCGCTGCGCAGGGGCACCGGGTCGCCGTTGATGGTGGTGCCGTTGGTCGAGCCTGCGTCGTACAGCGCCACGCATTGCTCGGTCGCGATGAACAGCGCGTGGCACGCCGAGACGCTGGGATGGGCGATCACCAGGTCGCAGCTTGGCAGGCGGCCGAGCGTGATCACCGGCTCGAAATTGCGGGTCGACTTGCGGATCGCGAAAATCCGCAATCGGGGTAGCCGGGTCGAGCGCTGTACGGTCGACACTTCGGCGACCGCCGTGGGCAGGCCGTCGAATTGCTCGCACGGTGTGACGAAATCCGCGTCTAGCAGCAGATAGGCGTTGCCGTACGCATCGCGCAGCCGGTCGACGGTCGACGCCGCGGCGTCCGCGGCCAGCTCCGACAGTGGCGCGGGCTCAATTCCAGCTCGTTCTCGCGGCGTCAACATAGGGCAACCGCATCGAAGTTGGACCGCGGGGCAGTCTAGCCGGCCGCGGCTGGGCTGTCGACTGCTTGAGCCCGGGTGCGCTCAGTCATCGCCGTCGACCTCGGCCACGGTCACCAGCGGATCCGCGAACTCGTCCTCGGTCAGCTCCTCGAGCGCCAGCTCCGAGCGGGCGATTCCGATCTGCACCAGGTGCTGCCGCACCTCCGGATAGTTGTCGAGCAGGGCGCGCACCAGCTCGCCGTCGAAGCGCAGCGTGGCGACATCGGTCTGGGCCACCACCGAGATCGCGCGCGGTTCGCCCAGGATCGTCGCCAGCTCGCCGAAAAAAGAACCGCGCGTGAGACAGTCCACGGTGCCGTCGCCCTCGCCGGTGTCGATCTCGATGCGCGCGGTGCCGTCCGTGATCAGGTAGAAGGCGTCGCTCGGATCGCCGCTCCGGCACAGCGGTGCACCGGCGACAAAGCGCTGCGGCTCGGCGATCTTGAGCAGCCTCTCGACGCCCAGGTCGTCGAGCAGGGCGAAGAACTTGGATCGCTGCCGGAGCTGCTCGTTGGTAAAAGGCTGTGGGTTGTGCTGAGTTTTGTCCATTTCAATTGTCCGTTGCGGCGGGAGGATATTTCAGGCTCGCACCGGCGGTCTAGCCCGGATTCATCGCCCGCTGTGTGCCAGGGGGGCTTGAGATCGGCACTGGCTACTCTGGTTTGCATCATGCCGCGCGAAGAGCGGTCGTGGTCGGTTTTTGCCTACCACCCTGGTGGTGTCGAGACGACCAGCGCCGGCCAGGCTCGATATCGCGTTTCGCCGCCGAGATTTTATCCTCTGTTGTCAGTCTGTTGCGTGGCCTTGCCAGCCGCCTTGGAGTGGCGCGGTGGATGCACTGGTCGATCTCTGCGGAGGCTGCGATGGCACGAATGACGTCGTGGAGCATCGCGCTGACGGTGGCGGCGTCGCTGGTCGGCGCGCCGGGTCTGGCCTATGAATACTGGATCACCGGCAGCGTGACCCGCTTCATTCAACTCGGCCCCTTCGAAGAAAACGTGGCCTCCTACCGATGGTACGCCGATTGGTCCTACATGGCAGAACCCTGGTGGCTCGGCTACGACTACGCGGTCAAGGAGCAGGCAGCCACCTCCACCGCCATTCAACAGATGAAGAGCGACCAGGTCTTCGTCGTTCAACTGGAGGCGCACGGCGGCGGTCACCAGGTAGAGAACATCTCGACGACGACCGTCCAGACCATTGTAAATGCGCGGACCGAGCCGCTCGACTTTGTCTTCGTCATGTCCTGCGGCTGGAGACAGATCTACGACTGGTGTGCCGGCAATCCGGGCTGGACGGTCGCGACCGCCAGCAGCGGTTTTGCAGGTGTGCTCGAGCAGGGCTATTCGTTCGTCGAGGCCGCCAACCTCTACGACGGGGTCCATGCCGAGCGCTACTGCGGCTACCTGGAAAAGAGGCTGCCCCAGTTCTGCGGGGACGTGGACTACGACATGGACATCGACGTCGACGATCTCCGGCTGCTGCAGAGGTACCTGGCGGGAGAGGCGGTCACCCTGCGCAGCGAGTGGGACGCCGACCTCGACGGCGACGGCCAGATCGACTCCACCGACAGCGACCTCCTCGATGCCTACGTCCGGCGGGGAGAGGACGGCCGCACCCCGCGCGGATGGCACATCTGGCCGCCGACCTGGATCAGCCCGCGCAGCGCCGTCGCCTCGTCCGAGTGGAGCCTGATGCCGGGCGCCGCCGCCGACGCGATCGACGGCGACGATCGGACCTCCTGGTTTTCGGACCCGGACCAGGGCGCCTCGGCGTGGATCCGTTTCGATCTGGGACAGCTCACCGAGATCCGCAGGCTGCGGCTGCGCGAGGCGACCGAAGGCGAGCACCGCGCGGTGTTCGACGTCGAGCTGTCGAACGACGGTGCGAGCTGGCAACCGCTGATCGCGGACCTCGACTGCAGCAAGGAGCTCGACCGCGGCATGGACACCGAGCTGATGTTCAGCCCGCGGGAGACCAGGTACGTCAGGCTCTCCATGTCGTTCGAGGGCCCCTGGGCCGGCTTGCGCGAGCTCAAGGTGGGCGCCACGTCCAGAAACCCGCCGCCGGCGTGCCCGGCGTGCGACGCCGGACGCGCGGACGCCGCGCCACCTCCCGATGCGGCCGGGCGGGACAGCGCGACGCCGGACGCCACGGTCCAGGACCTCGGGGCGCCGGACCGAGGAGCGGGCGACGCCGCGGCCCGCGATGCGGCGGCGGATGTCGGCGCTCCCGATGCCGGGCCGGTCGACGTGGTCGCGGCCGACGCCGGGTCGATCGCAGACTGCGCCGGGCAGGACTCCGTCACCGGTGATCTCGCGGCACCGGATCTGGCGCCGCAGGCCGACCGCGCGGCGGGCGGGGACGACGCCGCTGCGCCGTCGACCGCAGACGACTGGATCGAGCAAGCCGCCCTCGGCACCGGCTGCGACTGCCGCGGTGGCGGCGAGGCGCGGTCGATCTCGTCGGCGCTGGCGATCGCGCTGATCGCGGTGATCGCGATGGCGCTGCGGCGCGGGCGCGCGCTGCGACGCGGTCGGGTTTCGGTTCGATCGCTCCTGGCCAAGACGCCGTGGTAAGATGGCCGCCATCCGGAGGCTCCGGGGAGACCGGGACCGCTGGCGCGAGCGCGCTGGCCAGCGGCGAGGGAGGAGCGTCTGCGGTGCAGCGAAGAGTCCGTCGCCAGCTCCGTCGCCTGCTCTGCGGCGTGATCACGCTGTGGCTCGCAGCGGGCTGCAGCGGCGAGTACCGGGTCAGGCTGGTCTACCCCGACGACACGGCCTGGCAGCGGGCGGT
>JAFGSX010000254.1 GCA_016934455.1 Deltaproteobacteria bacterium | reverse complement strand
CGAGCAGTTGCTTGGCCATCACCGGGATCTCGGGCAGCAGATCGACCACCTCGCGCGCGGTCGACTTGAGCGTCAGCGCCAGCGCCTCGACCTCGACATCGCCCGAGCCCTCGTCCAGCAGCGGGGTGACATTGGCGACGAAGTAGGGCTCCTCCTGCTTGAAACCCTCGACCCGAAAGCGCGCCAGCCCCTGCACGACGATGTTGAAACCCTCCTTGCCGGTGCGCGCCAGCTTGACGATGCGGGCGGCGGTGCCGACCAGGAACATGTCGCCCGGCGCCGGATCGTCGATCTCGGGCGCGCGCTGGGTGACGATGCCGAGCAGCATGTTCTCGCGCGTCACCTCCTCGATCAGGCGCACCGTCTTGGCCCGGCCGATGGTCAGCGGCATCACCGCACCGGGGAAGAAGACGCTGTTGCGCAGCGGCAGGATCGGAAGCGTCGCCGGGATATCCTGCGGTCGGATATCGAGCTTGGGGTCTTTCTTGCGTGTGGTCACCATGGACTCCCGAGGCACCGGGTGCATCGCCTCATGGCCAGCGCGGCTGCAAACACAGCGGAGCGGCGCGAGGGGAGCGCGGCCGCGGCGGGGCGCGGCACCGCGCACCGGTGCGTGCGGCGAGAATATAGGCCCCCCTCGGTCCAAGGCAAGGCCCGTACCCAAGCCTGTACCCGAGGGCGCTCATTCGGATCGCGCTGGCCACCCATCCGTTGTAAGGATCGGCTGGTCTCGCGCGACCACCCAGGGAGGGCGCGGATGCCGGTGGAGCGCGAACCGGTTTTGACTTTGGGCACGAAGCGAATAGAATTTTATTTCTGACGGTGGAGTGGCGCCAGGCGACGGCGCAGCGCGGACGCGCCGGACGAGGGGCAATGCCGGGCACGGTCATCCAGGCCTTCCTCTTTCGCGACGGCAACTTTCTCGGGACCGAGATGTTGCTCGGCGAGCGGGTCGAGATCGGCCGCGATCCGGCCTGCGGGCTGATCCTCGACGACGACCAGGTGTCGCGCCGCCACTGCGCGCTGATCGTCACCGGCGGTCAGCTCCTGATCGAGGATCTGCGCAGCGCCAACGGCACCACGCTCAACGGCGAGCGGGTGACCGCGGCCCGACCGATCGGCCCGCGCGACGACGTCACGATCGGCAGACACGTCATCAAGTTCAAGCTGGTCTCGTCGCAACCGGCGCGGCCGGCCCCGCCGCCGCCGCCACCGCCGATGCCCGACCTGACGCTGCCGGACGCGGTTCCGCCGCAGCACCGGGGCGCCCCGACGCAGCGCGCCGCGACCCGCAAGGCGCCGGTCATCGGCTCGCCCGACCCCTGGAAGGACCTGACCTCGTCGCCAGAAAAGGCGGCCGCGGCCGCGGCCGCGGCGAAGCGCGGGGTGGGCGCCCGGCCGCCCGCTCCCGCGACCCCGCTCGCGCCCGCGCCCGCGCTGGGTGCCGATCTGTTCGGCGACCTGTCGGGCCTGGATTCCCTGCACGAGAACAGCTCGGCGCCGATCAAGGTCGAATTCGAGATCCCGCCGCCGCCGGAGGATCAGCCTCCCTGGCCGGCAGGCGGACCGGACGACCGGGTTCCCGGGTTCGAGATCCCGCCGCCCGCAGAGCGCCCGCGACCGGCGCCGCCGCAGTACCAGCAGCCGCAGTACCCGCCGCAACAGCCCCAGCCGCGACCGGCCACCTCGCCGTACGCGCCGCGCACGCCGGCCCCGCGCACCGGCGCGATCGCGCTCTCCTCGACGCCGGTGTCCGGCGACGTCGCCGAGGCCTCTTTCGGCCGAGCCGTCCCACCGATGGCCGGCATCTTCGAGCCGATGGAGCCCGTGCGCGGCCGGCCGTTGACGCCGCCGCCGGCCGAGTACGACGACGACGAGGACGAGGAGCTGCCCGCCAACTTCTCGCTCTTCAAGAACCTGTTGACCGAGCCGGTCAGCGACGGCAAGCCGGGCCGGCCGCAGTTGGTGCTGATCGAATACCGCGACGACCAGGTGCGCGAGCTGACGTCGCTGGCGCGCGGCCAGTTCCACATCATCAACAAGGGGCTGTCGCGCCGCGATGCGCGCGAGTTCGGCATCCCGTCCAACTTCCGGCTGGCCAGGTTGCGCCAGAACGGCGATGCCGAGGTGGCCGTCCTCAAGGGCGGCAAGGGCAAGGTGCGGCAGGGCGGCGCCACCAAGACCATCGAAGAGGCCGCCGACTGGCGCGGCGAGCGCGGCGTGCTGCGCATGAAGGTCGGCGACATGGCCACGCTGCAGGTCGGGGTGGCCAGCTTCATCGTGCGCTTCGGTTACGCCATGCGCCAGCTCCTGCAGGGCGCGTCGGTCATCCGCACCCCCGAGCAGCGGCGCGACATGCGGCGCCTGGCCACCAGCGGCGGCACCAGCATGGCCCTGCACTTCATGGTGCTGCTCGGCATGTACATCCAGTCGCTGCTGCTGCCATCGCCCACTGTCCAGCAGCTCGCCGAGGATCGCTTTGCCGAGGTCGACACCAAGCAGCTCGAGCTGCAGAAGCCCCCCGAGCAGCCGCCGCCCCAGGAGGAGCCGCCGCCGACCAACGAGCCGGAGCCGGTGACCCCGGAGGAGCCGGTCCGGTCAAAGAGGGTGGTCAGCAAGGACGCCAAGGCCCAGGGGCCGGGCATCCTGGCGGCGCTGGGCAAGATCCCCAAAATGGCCGGCCCGGCCGGCGGCCAGACCCTGGTGGCCGCGGTCTCCAACCTCGACGCGGTCAAGGTCCCGGGCGGCGGTGGCGCCGCCTACAAGGTCTCGGGGCTGATCGGCAAGGGGCCGACCAACCGCATCCAGATCGGAGGCTCCGGCGGCGGCGTCAGCACCAAGGGCCTGGCCTCGATCTTGCGCGAGGGCGGCGCCGGCACCCTGTCCAAGCTGAGCGGGGGAAAGGTACGGGGCCGGCTGGTCAAGGCCTCGCGCGCCTCCAAGACGCGCGGTACCGGCTACCTCGACCGCGCCGAGATCCAGAAGGTGGTCAACAAGGGCATCGGCCAGATCCAGTTCTGCTACGAGAAGGAGCTGCTCAAGAACCAGTCGCTGTCGGGCAAGGTGGT
>JAFGSX010000253.1 GCA_016934455.1 Deltaproteobacteria bacterium | reverse complement strand
CCTCGACCAGGGACAGACCCGCCTCGGGCCGCAGCTCGCCCTCGCCAAAGCGCTCGAGATAGAGCTCGAACTCCTCGATCGCCTGGTCCAGCCTGCCCGCCTTGAGCGCGCGGCGGCCGGCGTCGTACAGCGCCATCTCCTCTGCCAGCGTGACCGGGCGCGGGGCCGGACGAGCGGCCGCTCCAGCCGCCGCCTGCGGCCGCGGTGTCGCAATCGGCCTCGGGACCGGGCGCCGTCCGTCCTCGGCGGTCCGCCTCATGCTCGGCAGCTCGACCAGCAAGGGACCGAACTCAAGCGGTTTCTCCGCTGCCGGCGCGACCGACGGTGAGACTGGCGCCGGCACGGGTGTCGATATCGGCGCCGGCGCCGGCGCCGGAGCTGGCACATCGACAGCCGGAGGAGGCTCGGGCGATCGGCCGAGCCGGACCACGGTGTACGACACGACCGCGGTCGACACCACGGCGACGGTCGCGCCGACGACGATCTTGGCCGCGGTCGCGCCGCCGGCTAGCTTTGCCAGCGCGCTGCCGACCATGGTCTTGGCGCCCCCCACCGCGGCCGCGGTCCCGACGCCGGCAGCGGTGGCCGCCGCGACCTTGGTCAGCAACGCCTGCTTGACCGCAGCCACGTCGTGCGGTGCGGGGGCGTGCGCCTCGGCTCGCAGCGCACCGCGCAGGTCGTCGGACAAAGCCGGATCCTGGCTCAGGGGCAGCGGCCGCTTCATGGCGTCCCCTCGCTCTGGTCCTGGCGCTCCCACAGCGCGCGAAATCGCTTGCGCGCGTGGTGCAGTCGCGTCCAGACCGTGTTCTCCGGTATGCCCAGTAGCTGGGAGATGGCCGTTCCCTCGACGCCCTCGAGTTCGAACAGCACGAACACCTCGCGCTGCTTGTGCGGCAGCCGGGCCACGCATTCGCGCACCTGCTGGCGGCGGCGCGAGCTCTCGACCACCGCCAGCGGCGACTGCGACGCGCCCCCGTGCGGCTCCTCGCGGGCGGAGATCAGCGCCTGTTCGAGGCGCAGCCGCCGGGCCAGGGATCGGCGCTGGTGTCGCACCAGATTGGCGGCCACCCGGTACAGCCAGGCCCGGATGTTCTGATACGACTGAACCTCGCGGTGGCGGCGGTGGGCGACCAGAAAGGTCTCCTGGACTATGTCTTCGGCTGCCGCCGCATCGCCGACCAGCCGCGTCACCACGCGCAGCAGAAAAGGACCGTGCCGGTCGAACCAGCGCGCGACGTCGGCGACTTCCGACCCCTCGGCGACCTGGTCGAGCGTGCCCGCCTGTCCGTTGGCCAGCTCCAGCGGCATGATGCAAAGCAATCCGTAAGCGCTGCTCATGGCCAATATCTCACACCTGGTGGCCGGAGACGACCGGTTGTTCCATAAGCTCATGCCCGCTCCGATCACCGACCTTCACGCTCACAGCAGATCCCACGCAAAGCCGACCGCGCCGTGCAGCCGGAAGCGAGGCTCCTCGTAAACAACCCAGCCCGTGTCTTCGGCCACCGCGAGCTGGACCACGGTCAGCGGCAGCTCGAAACCGACCGTGAGAAAGATCACACGGCGCGTGAACAGGGTGAGCCCGCCGTGCAGCGCGAGCAGCGGCAGCACGCTGGTAAAGTTGCGCGCGAACTCCGAGCCCTGGGCCAGGTGACCACCGGCCGCCAGCGTCAGCTCTGGCACCAGCAACAGCGACCCGAGATCCAGATCGTGGGCGACGCCTATGCCGAGCCGACCGTTGAGCATCTGGATGATGCCGCCGCCGAGCATGTTCTGGCTGGCAGCGCCGCGCACCGCCACCACCAGCCGTGGCCAGCTCTCGACGCCGAGCCAGGCCGCGGCCGTCAGGTGCGGCTGCAGCGACGGGATGGCGCTGCCGATTCCAGCGCCCGCGGCGACTCCGACCCGCAACCGCCACTCCGGTGCGGCCGGGGTGGTCTGGACGTCGAGCAACCGCAGGCGATAGCGCGGCGCAAAGGGCTCGGTCTCGACGGGATCGGACCAGACATGGCGCGGCAGAGCCTCGAGCCGCCGCGACACCACGCTGGCGATGAAGCCGGGCAAGGCCTGGCAGTCCTCCTCGGCGACGCGGCTGACTCGCTGCAGCAGCAACTCGCCGCGACCATTGCGCAGCTCCAGCTTCACGAGGAAAACGCCCGGCGTCTCGCGATCGGGATCGCGGTCGACGCCGATCTTTAGAGCGAGTTCGTTGACCGCGGGATCGTCGGGCAGCTCCGAGGCCAGGCTGCTCATGAGCTCGACCTGTGCGACGCAGGAGACGCTGTCACGGACCTCGACGCACGGCAACGCCGAGAGGAACAGCGCCAGCAGGTGCGGCGTGACGATCATGGCGTGAGGCCAACGCTACTGCACGAGGCGGGTGCGCTGCCACTGGACACTTGGCGGGTGGCGCGCGGTTGGGCACAATGGCGCTGACGCAGGAGGCCTCGTGTCATCGCCCGGCCGGCTCGATCCGGACCGAAGCTGGGGGCTGTGGTCCCCCGCCGGCATCAACGTCGCCCGCAAGCTACCGGAGCAGGTCGAGGTGCGGGTCGCGATCGTCGGTCGCGACGGCCGGCGCTGGTCCCGCTTTGGCCCGGCGGTCGGCCAGCCGCTGCTCGCGCCGCCGCGTCATCCGGGCCACCGCGACGACCCGGATCTCGGCGCCTGCAGACGGGTGGCGTTCTGCTGGCCGGCGGATCCGCTCTTTCTCGACGCCGAGCTCGGAACCGGCGCCGCGGATCCGACCTGCCGTCTGCGCCTGGCATCGGACGGGCC
The DNA here is from genome assembly GCA_016934455.1 of Deltaproteobacteria bacterium. Taxonomy (GTDB): domain Bacteria; phylum Myxococcota; class JACRCW01; order JAFGSX01; family JAFGSX01; genus JAFGSX01. The sequence goes on along the minus strand of JAFGSX010000253.1, from coordinate 654 downwards.
GCAGCTTCACGGATCGGTCGAGGGTGGCACGGGACAGCGCGCCGAGATCGAGCTGGCCGACGACGGCGGGAGCTTCGAGCTGGCGCGCTCGGGCGATGGCGACCTGGCGCGGCCGCTGCGCTTCGAGGTGCGTCCGCGGGGCGCGCCGGCGCGCGGCCTGCCATTTGCGCGCTGCTGGCAGCTCGCGCACGCCCGCCTGTGCGGCGCGCCGTTCGCGTCCCTGGCGCCGCTGCTGGTCAACCTCTGCCACCACTCCGGCATCGGCCTGTACGCACCGGTGTGTCGAAGCTGGACCGGGATGATCGGCCGTATCGTCGGCGCCGGTGACGCCGGCCCGCTGATCTTCAACTGGGACAGCGCGCTGGTGGCGGCGGCGATCGCCGCGAGCCAGCCGGATCTCTCCGGCGCGCTCGTCGACGCGGTGCTCTCCCTGCAGCAGCAAGACGGCCGCGTGGCCCAGGTGCGCTGTGGCGACTACCTGAGCCCGCTGTCGGCGCCGCCGGTGCTAGCGTTTGCGGTCGAGGCGCTGGCGGCGACCGGTCGCGCCGAGACCGCGGCCAGTGAGCGCCGGCTCGATGCGGTCGAACGCTGGCTGCGCTGGATCGAGGACGCGCGGCGAGTGACCTGGCACGAACGGCTGTTGACCTGGGGCGG
>JAFGSX010000252.1 GCA_016934455.1 Deltaproteobacteria bacterium | reverse complement strand
CGCGGTGCTGCACGCGCACCCGCCGACGGCCAGCGGCTTCGCGCTGGCCGGTGTCGAGCTGGCGCCGGTCGCGACCCCCGAGATCGCGGTCTCGCTCGGCGACCAGATCCCGCTGCTGCCGTTCGCGCTGCCGGGCAGCGAGCCGCTCGAGCGCGCGGTCGCGGCCGCGGCCGAGCGCTGCGACGCGCTGCTGCTCGAGCGCAACGGCGCGCTGGCGCTGGGCGATGACCTCGAGCAGGCCTACCTGCGCCTCGAGCTGGTCGAGCATTACGCGCGCCAACTGCTGGTGGCGCGCCAGCTCGGTGGCCCGAGCCCGCTCGCGGCCGACCAGCTGGCGACGCTGCTGAAAGCGCGCGCCAAGGCCGGCCTCGGGCCCGAGGCGCGCGGGCTGCTTCGTTCGGAGGGTCTGTCGGCCAGACCCTCTGCCGTCGAGGAGACCGCGCCGGCATTCACCCAAGCAGCACGGCTGCTTCGTTCGGAGGGTCTGTCGGCCAGACCCTCTGCCGTCGAGGAGACCGCGCCGGCATTCACCCAAGCAGCACGGCTGCTTAGTTCGGAGGGTCTGTCGGCCAGACCCTCTGCCGTCGAGGAGACCTCGCCGGCATTCACCCAAGCAGCACGGAAGCGCTAGGCGATTTTCGATGGCCGAGAGCAACGCCGACCAGCGCGCTTTCTTCGACGGCATTGCATTGACCGACGACGTGTGGCGGCAGCGCCACCACGCCTACTACGATGAACAGACCGCGCTGCTGCGGCGGCTGATCGACCCCGGCCTGCGCGTGCTCGAGCTGGGCTGCGGTACCGGCGACACGCTGGCAGCCCTGCAGCCGGCGACCGGCGTGGGTGTCGACCTGTCGGCGGCCATGATCCAGCGCGCGCGCACCAAGCATCCGCACCTGAGGTTCGAGGAGATGGACGCCGAGCAGCTCGATCTGGGCGGCCAGACCTTCGACGTGGTGCTGCTGGCCGACCTGGTTGGTGAGCTGCGCGATTTGTGGGCGGCCTTTCGCGCGCTGCGCGGAGTGGTGCAAGAGCGCACGCGCGTCGTCATCACCTACATCAACTACCTGTGGGCCCCGCTGCTCGAGCTGGCGACTGCGCTCGGTCTCAAGCGCCCGCAGCTACTGCAAAACTGGTTCTCGCTGGCCGACATCGAGAACTTGCTGGCGCTCAACGGCTTCGAGACCGTCGCCACTGGCGATCGGCTATTGCTGCCGCTGCCGATACCGGGGCTGGCGCCGCTGTGCAACCGCGGCCTGGCCGCGCTGCCGGGCGTGCACCGCCTCAACCTGCTGCAGTACCTGGTGGCGCGGCCCGGTGCCGGTTTCGACGTCCAGCCGCAGCCGCTGAGCTGCAGCGTCGTCGTGCCGGCCCGCAACGAGCGCGGCAACATCCGGCCCGCGATCCGCCGCACGCCGCGCATGGGGCCGCAGACCGAGCTGATCTTCGTCGAGGGCAACAGCAGCGACGGTACACGCGAGGAGATCCTGGCCGCCATCGCCGACGAGCCGAGCCCGTGCCGGCTGCGCTTCGTGCCCCAGCTCGGCCGCGGCAAGGGCGACGCGGTGCGCACCGGTTTCGCCGCGGCCGAGGGCGACGTGCTGCTGATCCTCGACGCCGACCTGACCGTCATCCCCGAGGACCTGCCGCGCTTCTACCTGGCGCTGGCCGAGGGGCGCGGCGAGCTGATCAACGGCTGCCGGCTGGTCTACCAGCAGGAAGACCAGGCGATGCGTTTCTTGAACCTGGTCGCCAACAAGATGTTCGGCGTCGCCTTTTCGTACGTGCTCGACCAGCGTATCAAGGACACGCTGTGCGGCACCAAGGTGCTGCGCCGCAGCGACTACCTGCGCATCGAGCAGAACCGGCACCTGTTTGGCGACACCGATCCGTTCGGCGACTTCGATTTGCTGTTCGGTGCCGCCCGGCTCGGGCTGCGCATGGTCGAGATCCCGGTGCGCTACCGGGCGCGGGCCTACGGCGCCACGCAGATCCACCGGTTTCGCAACGGGCTGCAGCTCGCCTACATGCTCGGCGTGGCGGTGCACCGCTTCAAGTTGATGCGCTGACCCCGACGCTGTCCCGCGCGCCACCCGGGCCCGCGCGCAGCACCTCGAGCAGGCGCCAGCCGTCGGTGACGAGGCGATGTTCGCCGCGGCCGAACCGCAGCGGTAATAGCTGCGCGATCGCCACCACCAGTTGTCCCCAGGCCAGCCAGCCACACCAAGCCGACGAGGTGCGCGCCGTTGCCCACCACAGCAGCGCGCCGATCGCGGCGTTGGCCAGCGCACCGGCGGCCAGCTCGAGCGCGATCGGCCAGCGCGCAGCGCGGGATCGCCCGTCGTCCGTGACGCAGGCGCCGCCGAGCGGCAGCAGCGGCCTCACCAGCAGCGCGGGTCGGCGGCGGCGGAGCACCCAGGTCGGCCGGCCGACGCCGAACACCAGCCGCTGCACCCGCCGGCCGCCCGCGGTCGCACCCAGCGCATGTCCCAGCTCGTGCACCAGCACGGCGCACGCCAGGCTCGCGATCGGCGCGCTCAGCCAGATCCACGGTGAGGTCTCAACCATGCGCCGCTCCGGTCACCGGTCTTTTAGAAACACGTAGCCCGGGACGGCGTCCGGCACCGGCGCCAGGATCGCCGCCCCCTGCGCCGGCAGCTCGACCTCGACCGTGCTGTCGCGCATGGCCAAACGGTTACCGCTGATGACGTCGATCAGCGGCAGGCCGTTGACCAGCCCCTCGACCGGCACGAACAGAAGCTGGCGGCGTGCCTCGTGCCCGCGGTTGAAGGCGGCGATGATGGTCTCGCGGGGGACGCGGGTGAAGCGCGCCAGCGCGAAGACGTCGGTCGCGCCGCGCGGCGTCAGCGGGGCGACGTCGCCGGTCAGCAGCGCCGGATAGAGGCGCCGCAGCTCGATCATGCGGCGGTAGACGTTGCGCAGGTCGCCGTCCCAGCGCGCCGGATCCCACTGCATCGGCCGGCGCCCGGCGTCGACCAGGGCGCCGCCCAGACCGATCTCGTCGCCGTACAGGATGGTCGCCGCGCCCGGCAACACGAACTGCAACTGCACGGCGAGCTGCGTCAGCGCGATCTCGCCGCCCAGCCGCGCCAGAGCGCGGCCGTCGTTGAAGCTCGACAGCGGGTTGAAGCACTGCGCCAGACCGCGCGACCCGTAGCACAGCCGCTGGTGCTCGAGCAGGCGCGACAGCTCGCTGGCATCGATGCGGCCGCCGGCGTATGCCAGCAGCGCCTGGCCCAGGTAGTGGTTGACCACGCCGTCGACGACACCGTCGCGCACCTCGCGGTCCGAGAAGGCGTGGCTGTCTGCGATCACGGAGCAGGATGCGTCGACGGTGCGCGCGGCGCGCTGGATGTCGTGCAGCAACTGGTAACCGAGTTCCTCGGCGCTGTCGACCACCCAGCCGCGGCAGCCGCGCTCGAGCCAGGTGCGCACCACCGAGCGGTCGCTGTGGAAAAGGCGGTGCCGCAGATTGTGGTCGGCCAGGTTGAGCTCGGGCAGCTCGGGACAGCCGCGGTGCGCGGCGTGGCCGTAGGGCGGCCGACCGAAGTCGAAGAAAGAACGCCAGCGCATGGCCGGATCGATCTGGCCATCCTCGGGTTGCTGCCGCATTCCCTCGACGAACCAGGGATGGGCTCGGCCAACGCGGTTGAAGATGCCGCGCAGCAGAAGCTGCAGGCTGCGGGCGTGGGCGGCCTTGACCAGCGCCGTAAAAGCCGGCTCGCCTCCCAGCCGCGGATCGATCGCAAAAAAGTCCTCGAGCCCCTCGCCCAGCGGCGAGTTGGCTGGCCAGACCGGAGACAGCACCAGGGTGTCGACTCCGAGCCCGGTCAAGTAGTCGAGTTGCTCGACGACGCCCCACAGGTCGCCCCCCCAGCGCGCGCCGTCTTCCGCGTCGCCGTTCCAGGTGGCCGGGGCCCCCCGCCCGCCATCGCTCTCCGAACGCTTGAACCGGTCGACCAGGATCTCGTAGACGATCGATGGCATTCCGGCCGCCGTTTTCACCGGGCGCTCCTGTCGCGTCGGCCTCCACATTAGCAGTGCCTCGCCCGGTCGGGTCAACAGCGGCGCGGGCCTCGGCTCGATCCCGGCCTTGACACCCGCGCGCCGGGTGGGATTGACTCGCCTCGGACTATGACCAGCTCCCTCGGACAGCTACTCGTGCGCGATGGTCGGTTTCCCGCGGACCGGCTGGAGGAGGTCTATCAGCGCCAGGTGCTCTACGGCGGGCAGCTCGACACCCACCTGCTCGAGCTGGGTCTGGTCGACGAGACGACCCTGCTCGGCTACCTGGCGCGCGCGAGCGGCCTGCCCGCCATCGGACGCACCGAGATCCGCGCGGTATCACGCGATCTGCTGCGGCTGTTTCCCAAGAAGCTGGCCGAGCGCTACCGGGCGGTGCCACTCCGACTCGAGGGGCGGGCGCTGCACCTGGCCTGCTGCCGGCCGCTGGCGCAGGACGTGATAGCCGATATCGGTTTTACGCTCAGTGTGCAGCTTGTGCTGCACATCACCTCCGAGCTGCGCCTCGCCTATGCGCTCGATCGCCTGTACGGCGTGGCGCTGCCGGCGCGCTTCGAGCACCTGCTGGCCCAGATGGGCGAAGAGGCGGTCGAGGTCGAGGTGTCCGAGGCCGTGAGCGCGTGGGTCGTCGACGAGCCGGCGCGCGTCGCCGCGGTCGAGCCGGCGGAGGGTGTCGGCCCCGCCGAGTCGGCGGAGCCCGCTGACCAGTGGCAGGTGGTGGCGGCCAGCGCGATCGGGATCTCGGTCGAGGGCGTCGATTTCGACGTTCCGGCGCGGGCGCTCTCGGATCTGCTCACCGGTGGTTCGGGCGACGCCAATGCCCTGGCGACGCTGGAGGGAACGCCGGTAGCGCGGCTCGCGGCCCGGCTGCAGGCGGCCGAGGCCGCCGAGTTGAGCCAGGCCGAATTTCGCCGCCAGCGCGTCAACTGGAGATCCGAGGACGCCGCGGCGGAGCTGGCGCTGGCGCAATCGCGCGACGAGATCATCGAGGTCGCGCTGCGCTTTGCCCGCAAGCGGCTCGAGCGGGTGGCGCTGTTCGTGCTGCTCGGCGACAGCCTGGTCGGCTGGGACGCGATCGGGCCCGAGGTCGAGGCCCGCGTGCGCCGCCTGCGCTTTGACGCGGGCGCCTCGCCCGGGCTCGCCACCGTGCTGCGGACGCGCGCACCCAGCCTCGGGCCGCTGGCCGCCGCCGATCCTCTGCGCAGCGCCTTTGGCGGCGACCCGCCGGCGGTGCTGCTGCTGCCGCTGTCGGTGCGCGACCGGTTGCTGGGTGTGCTCTACGGCGACTGCCGCGAGCAGCCGATCGCGGCCGACGCCCTGGCGGAGCTGGAATTCATCGCCCCGCACGTCAGTACGGCGTTCGAGCGCGTCATCCTAAAACAGAAGCAGGAGCGCTGGCGCGACGTCGAGATCCCGCTCGCGATCGGCACGCTGACCGACGACGGGAACGATCTCCCGTGAACGGCGCGCGGCGGCTGCCGGTCCCGCTGGCGGCGGCGATCGGCGCCGGCGTGCTGGCTCTCGCGCTGCTGCCGGGCGCGGTCGCCGGTCGCGAGGGCCGAGCGCCTGCGCCCGATCTCGGTACCGGCGCCGCCCGGTTGCCGGCGGCGCCACTGGTCGTCGCCCTGCCGGCGCTGGCCAGCGGCGCCGAGCAGATGGTGCCGTTGCTGGCGCGGCTCGGGCTGGCGCTGCCCGAGCTCGACCCGTCCCAGCTTCTGATCGATCTGCGACTGCGCTACGGTCTCGATCCCTTCGATCGCAGCAGCCTGAGCGCGCTCGGCATCGACCCGACCGGTCCCTGCCACGTCGTCGACAGCGGTGCCCTGGTGCGGCCGGTGCTGCTGCTGCGGCTGTTGCCCGGCGGACGCGATCGCTTCGAGCAAAACGCGATCGCGCGCGCGGCCGGGCGCGAGCAGCTAACGGCGCGGACGGCGCGCCGCGTGCGCGGCGTCGATGTCGTGGGGTGGAGCGCGAGCCGCACCGCCCCGGTGCGGATCGCCTACGCCGTCGACGGCGAGCGGCTCGCCTTTGCCCCCAGCGGCTGCGCCACCGGCGTCGACTGCGTGGGCGAGGCGCTGCGGCCGCGCCGCCTGCTGGCGCAGGACCGCGCCGCGCAGGTGGTGCTGGCCGGCTTGCCGGACGCGGCGCTGATCGCGGTCGCACACCAGACGGCCCTGCACGAGGCGCCGCTGATCGGCGCGCGCGCCGGGGGCGAGCGGGTCTCTGCTCTGGCACTCTCCCTCGGCGTCGAGCGCGAGCAGGCGCGGTTGACGGTCCGGGTGCTGCCGACGGCGGCGGGGCGACAGCAGCTTGCTGGCTACCCGGCGCTCGGCGGCCGCGCCGCCCGGCTGGTGCAGCGCCGGGGGGCGCTGTCGCTCTGGTTTGGCGTCGATGCCAAGGGAGCCGCGGCGCTCGCGCTGCCGCTGCCGTACCTGGCGAGCTTGCGCACAGCGCTGTCCGCGGTGGGGCTCGATCTCGACCGCGAGCTGCGCGCCGTCGCCGACGGTGGCGCGGCGCTGCACGTCATCGATCTGGAGCCCCGCCTGCCCGGCCTCGACGAAGAGCGCTCGATCGACGGCGCGCTCGGCGCCTTCTTCGTCGAGCACGGGCTCGAGGTCCCGCTGCTGGCGTTCGCTGGCGGCGAAAAGACCGTTTCCTCGCTCGACCGCGCGCTCGGTCGCCGCGGCGGCCTGCTGCAGCTTCCGGGAGCGGCGTCGGGCACCGCGGCGCATCTCTATGCCGAGAGCGGGCGGGTCGTCGGCTACGCGCTGGTCGACGGTGAGCTGCTCGTCGCCAGCGGGCCGGGTACGCTCGAGCAGCTTGCGGCGGAGCGCGGGCCGTCGGAGACCGCCGCCCCGGGGACCTTCCTGGCGCTGCGCGGCGATGCGGCCCGGGCCAGGGCGCTGCTCGGTCGGGTCGGGCTGTTCGGTGCCGGCGACAACCGCGCCCTGCGCGGGGTGTGGGCCGCGCGCCAGGTCGCCTCGCCGCTGCTGGGGCGGTTGGGGGCGCTGCGGCTCGATCTGCGGCGCGCCGGCAACCTGGTCGAGATCGAGGCTCAGCTCGAGCTGTGTGGAAAGGTCGCGCCGCACCGCATGGCCGTCGAGCCAGCGCCACCCTGATGCCCGCGGCATGGTAGAGTGAGAGCATGGCGCGGGCGTCGGCGGCTCCTTTTGTCTGGGTGGCGATCACCGCGCTGCTGGTGGTGGCGGCGGTGGCCGCACTGCAGCTTTTCGACAACGGACAGGCGGGCGATGCCGGTGTCGGCGCCGCTCCCGACGCGGCGCTGGCGGAGTCCGCCGACGCCGTGCCGCGTACCGCCGTCGCTCCGCTGCCGGGAGCGCAGCCGGACGCCGCGCTGCCGCCGCCGACGCCGGCGACGGCGCCGCGGGGGCTCGAGGCCTATCGCGCCCAGAGCGAGGAGGATCGGCGACGGCTGGGCGAGGCATACATCGATCTGGAGCGGCTCTGGCAGCAGGGGCGCTTCGGCGGCAGCGGGCCGGCCGCCAGGCAGGCGCTCGAGGAGCTCGTCGAGAAATTCGGCGACACCCAGCGGGCTGCCTGCGCGCGCTACCTGCTCGCCAAGCAGGCGATCGGCAGCCCGCCCGCCGAGCGCAGCAAGCTGCTGCCCGAGGCTGCCAGGCGGCTCGAGCAGGTGGTCGAGTCGAGTCCCGAGGCGCGCTGCGACAACGGCGCGCGCGCCGCCAGCCTCTCCAAGCTGCTGCTGGCGACCTTCGTCTACCGCCACGACGACTCCCAACGCGCGCTGAGCACGCTGCGCGAGTTGTCCGAGATCGATCCCGAGGAGAGCGACAACCTGGGAGTGCCGATCGCGCTGCGCGCGCGCGCCATCCTGACCGAGGCTGGCCAGGGCGACCCGTCGTGGCCCAAGCCAGCGCTCGACGCTGCGGGTGTGCAGTTGCGGTAGTCGCCAGTCCGGCGCGGGGAATGTCGCTTGCCGCGTTCGCGTTCGCCGCTATGATGCCGCCAGACCTGGCGGCGACCGAGGGGTGCAGTGACCGTGGCAGCGCACGGGGCAGGGGTGCTGACGGGCCGGCGGCTGCTCGGTTGCGTCGGGCTGGGAGCGGCCGCGCTGATCGTCGCCTTGCTGCTGGCGGTCAGCATCGGCAGCGGCCCGCCCGGGTTGACCGATTCGCTGGCGGTGCTGTTTGCCGCCGATGCCGATCAGTCGTCGACGGCGGTGCTCGAGATGCGCGCGCTGCGGGTGCTGCTGGGCGCGCTGGCCGGCGCGGCGCTGGCCGCGGTCGGCGTCGTGCTGCAACTGCTGCTGCGCAACCCGCTGGCCGATCCCTACATCGTCGGCGTCTCGGGCGGCGCTGCGCTGCTGGGTAGCCTGGCCATTCTGTTCCTCGGTGCCGGGCCCTGGGTGCCGGCCGCCGCCTTTGCCGGCGCCGCCGGCGCCACCTTCTTCACCCTGGCCGCGGCGCGGGTGGGCTCGCAGCCGCCCGACGTCTCGATCCTGCTGGTCGGCGTCGTGGTCAATGCGTTTGCCGCGGCCGTGATCACCTTTCTCAAGACGCTGGTCGAGGCGCACAAAGCGCAGGAGGTGTTGTTCTGGCTGGTCGGCTTCGTCGGCTACCCGCGGCCGGCGACGGTGGCGATCGTCGCCCTGTTCGTGTTGAGCGCGGTCGGCGTGCTGGTCTGGCTGTCGCCGCGGCTGCACCTGATGGCGCTGGGAGACGCCGCGGCCGCGCGCCTCGGCGTCGACGTCGAGCGGACGCGCATCAGCGCGCTGCTCGCCGCCTCGTTGGCGACCGGCGCGGTGGTGGCCGAGACCGGCCTGATCGGCTTTGTCGGGCTGGTGGTGCCGCACGCGCTGCGCCTCGTTCTCGGCCCGGACCCGAGGTTGCTGTTGCCGGTGGCGGCCCTGTTCGGAGGCGCCGCGCTGTGCCTGACCGATGCGCTGACGCGCGCGCTGTTCCCGCTTTTCTACAGCGAGACGCCGGTCGGAGCGCTGTGCGCGGTCATCGGGGCGCCGATCTTCGTCCTGCTGCTGCGGCGTCACCTGCGCGGGAGCCGGGCGTGAGTTTTGCGATCGCCAGCAGCGGGCTCTGCCAGAGCTTCGGCGGCCAGCCGATCCTCGACCAGATCGAGCTTGCGGTCGCGGCCGGCGAGCGGGTGGTGCTGCTCGGCGCCAACGGCGCCGGCAAGTCGACGCTGCTCGACATCCTGGCCGGCGTGCGATCGCCGACCGCGGGCCAGGTGCTGCTCGAGGGACAGGCGCTGGCGGCGTACAGCCGGGTCGAGGTGGCGCGCCGGATCGCCAGCGTGCCCCAGAACGAGGCGCTGCCGTACGACCTGAGCGTGATCGCCGCCGTGCTGATGGGCCGCGCGCCGCACCAGCGCGGTTTTGGGCTCGCCGGCGCCAGCGACGTCGAGCTGTGCCAGCAGGCCCTGGCCCGCGTCAACCTGGCCGGGCTCGAGCAACGCCAGCTCGGCACCCTCTCGGGTGGCGAGCGGCAGCGCGTGCTGATCGCGCGCGCTCTGGTTCAGCAGCCGCGGCTGCTGCTGCTGGACGAACCCACCGCCTCGCTCGACCTGCGGCACACGCTGATCGTGTCCGAGATCGTGGCCGAGCTGGCCCGGCAGGGGGTGGCGGTGATCAGCGCGCTGCACGACCTCAACCTGGCGCCGCGCTTTGCCCAGCGCGTGCTGTTCATCCACCGCGGCCGGATCGCGATCGACGCGCCGGTCGATCTGGCGCTGACCCCGGAGCGGCTGTCACCGCTGCTCGGCGTCGAGCTGGTGCGCGCCGAGGCGGCGGGGCGACCGGTGCTGATGCCGGTCTGACCAGCGCGCTCGCCATTGCGCGGCCACCCGCGACGTGCTCAACATTCTAGGTGGAGAGACAGGAGCCTGCGCCATGGGTGAAAACGTCTTCAACCGTCCGACCCGGCTGGTTCCCGGCGCGCATGGCCAGAAACTCGAGCGCCAGACCTTTTCGCTGTCGGTCAAGAGCGGCAGCTCAGAGGGGATGCGCCGGGACTTCGACGGCGACTGCGTGCGCATCGGCGCCGGTCCCGGCAACGATCTGGCGCTCTCGGACGCGACCGTGTCGTCCGCCCACTTCGAGATCGCGGTGGTCGAGCGCGGCTTTCTGGTGCGAGACCTGGGATCGACCAACGGCACCACGCTCAACGGGGTGCGCATCGTCGAGGCCTACCTGCCGTCCGAGGCAGAGATCACCGCCGGCGAGGTGCGCCTGCAGTTCAAGGCCGCCAGCGAGACCGTCGAATCGCCGCTGTCGCAGCACGAGAGCTGCGGCGCGGCGGTCGGCCGCAGCCCGCTGATGCGCGAGATCTTCGCCCGCGTCGAGCGCGTGGCCAAGACCGACGTCACGGTCCTGATCACGGGCGAGACCGGCTGCGGCAAGGAGGTCATCGCCTATTCGGTGTACGAGGCATCGAACCGCCGCGACGGCCCCTTCGTGGTGGTCGACTGCGGCGCCATCGCGCCGACCCTGATCGAGAGCGAGCTCTTCGGTCACGAGAAGGGCGCCTTCACCGGCGCCGTGAACCGGCGCCTGGGCGCCTTCGAGCGGGCGACCGGCGGCACGCTGTTCCTGGACGAGGTGGGCGAGCTGGACATGGGGCTGCAGCCCAAGCTGCTGCGCGCGCTCGAGCGGCGCGAGATCCAGCGCGTGGGCGGGACCACCACCGTGGTGGCCGACACCCGGATCATCGCCGCCACCAACCGCGACCTCCGATCCATGGTGGCGCGCGGCGAGTTTCGCGAGGATCTCTACTACCGGTTGGCCGTGGTCAACATCGCCATCCCGCCGCTGCGGGAGAGGCGCGAGGACATCGAGCTGCTGGTCGATGCGTTTCTGGTGCAGCTCGGAAAGACGCGGTCGGATCTGCCGGCGGGAGCGCTGCAGCGGTTCATGGATCACGACTGGCCGGGCAACGCGCGCGAGCTCAAGAACGCGGTCGAGCGCAGCGTGGTGCTGGGCGAGCTGGTGGCGCCGGTGCGCACCAGCGCCTCCTCCGCCGCGGGGGAGGATCCGGCGCCCTCCTGCAGCCTGCAGATCCCGTTCAAAGAGCAGAAGGCCGAGCTGATCGAGAAGTTCGAACGCAGCTATACCAAGTCGCTGCTCGAGCACCACAAAGGCAATGTCAGCGCCGCCGCGCGCCAGGCCGGCATCGACAGGATGAGCCTGCACAAGCTTATCAACAAGTATCAGATCGCAAATGTGCGCGATTAGCGGGTACATGGTTACTGATGCGGGCGGCCATCAGGGATCCAATGTCGGTGTGATGCCTGCAGTTATCAGTGAGGACCAGACTGTCGGGGGTGGGCGACAGTGGGAACCGGTGCGACAAAAATTATCTTTTAATTACCAGATGTTATATGAAGTGAACCGTGCCGGGCGAAACCCGCTGGTGCGGCACGTTGTTTGCCTTCGTAACACGGTGTCATGAAACCGAGAGCCGCGCTCGCTTTGTCTCTGGGATGGTTGCTGCTGATCGGCGGCTGTCTTCCCATTTTCGCCATGTCCGATGGGGCGGCAACCAAATGGATGCCTGAGTCCCAGACCGCCACTGTCACCCTGACCAACCAGGACGGCTGTCTGCGCGCGCCGGATCAACCCGATGCGCCCTGCCTGGCCAACCCGCAGGGGTGCTCCTCGATCTCGATCGAGACCGATGCTTCGAGCGGGCAGACCTGCGAGATCTGTTACGGGGAAAACGGCGACGTGATCTCGCAGCACTGCGGCAGAGCGGAGACCGCGTCCTGCTCGCGGCTGGAGGATCAGCTCGGCAATACCTGCACCATTTGCCAGGCGCCCGACGGATCCGTGGTCTACGACTCCTGTCACGCCGTGGAGCGGGCGGTCGAAAACTGCGAGTCGTACGTCGGATCCGACGATCAGCAGTGCGAGATCTGTTACGACGCCAACGGCGACGTCGTCAGCCGCGACTGCGCGCCGGCCGGCTATGTCTGCGAGGAGGTGGTCGAGGGCAACCAGGTCTGCCGGCGCTGCTACGACCAAGGCGGCCTGGTCACCGAGACCTGCTCGGGCGCGGGTGGCGATCCATCGAGCTGTACCATCATCGACGACCAGAACGGCTACCAGTGCTACATCTGCAGCGACGCCGATGGCACCATCGTCGACCACAACTGTTCGTCGAACACGGCGATCCGCTGCGAGACCTACTACAGCTCGGACAATACCCTGTGCGAGATCTGCTATGACGACCACGGCGCGGTCTCGAGTCAGAGCTGCACGCCGGCGCCGGTCGAGGAGACCTGCCGCGAGTACCGAACCGAGAGCAGCATCTGCGTGATCTGCACCGATGCCAACAACAACATCACGCGCCGCGAGTGCTATCTGCCGTGCTCGGGCACCGACGTGGGACAGCAGTGCGATGCGGACAACGCCTGCAGCGGCGGCACGGTCTGCGTCGAGGGCTTCTGCGTCTGCCCGCAGGCGCCGAGCTGCGAGCTGTTTACGACCGAGGACGGCGTGCTGTGCGAGATCTGCGGCGATCTCAACGGCGATGGCATGGTCAATGAGCTGGACGCCAACTGCTTCGAGAACCCGACGGATCCGGTCCAGTGCTGGGAGGAGGAGCGGCTGGACAATGAAGGCAACACGGTGGTGTGCCGGATCTGCGAGTCGGAGACCATGGGTCGTACCGAGGAGTGCTCGCGGGAGCTGACCACGCAGGTGACCTGCGAGGTGGTCGAGAACAGCACTGGACAGATCTGCGAGGTGTGCCGCGACGCGAGCGGGTTGGTGGTTTATACCAGTTGCAGCGATGTGGCCTGCACCTGGGATGCCACGGTGCAGCCGATCGGAAACGCCACGAGCAACACAGAGCCCGTGGAGTGTCAGATCTGCATGCAGGGTCAACAGCTCGCCAGCATGGCCTGCGACATGGACGCGGTGTGCTCGCAGTCGGCCGGTGTCGCGCCACCGCAGGATCCCACGGTCTCGACCGCTGTCGATAGCTGCGGCAACACCTGGGTCAGCATCGAGCCGCGGCAGTGCGCGAGCAACCCGTGGCAGATCTGGTGGCAGGAGCAATACCCGGCCGAACCGCTGCCCGAGGCGACCCGCGAGGGCGAGCTGATCCGGGCCTATTACGCTGCCACACAGCAGCCTCCGATCCGGATCCTGGCCTATCGCATCGAGCACGCGTACGAAACCGATACCTGCACCGGATGCGATTGCCTGCGCGGTGACATCATTTACCTTTACGTTTCGGCCGCCGATGCCGAACGGCTGCTCAGGCTGGGCTGGCGACAGGCGCAGTAGCTCATCAGGCGGCAGAAAAAGCTCGGACCCGCAGGTAGGGCCCGGGATCAACGCACGCCCGCACCGCAGTCAGCGCGCGCTGCAGCGGCGGCGGACGAGCAGGCCGGTCAGGACAATGCCCAGCAGCAGATATCCACACCGGCGGTCGAGCTGCCGGCAACCGCACTCCGCGGCAGAGGCGCCGCGCGCCTCGACCTGAAGCAGGTCTGTGCTGCTCGCCCCGGCCGCCTCGATCCGCAATTCGTAGATCCAGAGGCCTGCCTGGTCGACGCGTACCGCGGTCTGCGCGGTGGAACCGACTACCCTGTCCAGCATCCCTGCCGGGCCGACCTTCTGGGTCCAGGTAAAGGCGGCACCGGCAGGCGCGAGGCTGGCAGTGCCGTCGAGCACGATGTCCGCCGGGGTGTCGACGACCAGGTCGGGTCCGGCGCGCGCGAGCACGCGCTGGCCGGAGTCGGGCTGCGCCAGGTCGACGCCGTCCAGATCGCGCCCGGCCCAGTCGGGCAGCGCGCGGTCGCGGGCGCTGCTATCCGGGACCGCGGCGTCTGGCCACGGGCCGATGTCAGGGCGTCCCGCATCGGGCCGCGGCGCCGTGCGCGAGGCCTCGATCGTGTTGCCGTAGGCGCCGGCATTGGCGCGAGCGCCGTTGGGAGCGGTCTCGTTGCTGTACGGGGAGGCGGGATCGGCCAGGTCGATGGCGTAGCTGGTCGCCGAGTCCATCACCCATCCGGTGCCGGCGAGATAGCGCCCCGCCTCCGACTGGACATGGAAGTCCCCGGCCGCGGCGTCGGCGAACAAGGGATCCACGGCCAGCTCGCTGGCCGCCAGCGCCACGCCACCGCTGCCGTTGTCAAAGCGCAGGTTGTGGCTGTGTACGATCGCGGCCGACAGGATGTCGGCGGCCGCGTTGAAGGCCAGAATGCTGTTCTTGACCGTGATCTGGCCGCTGGTCGCGGACCAGCCCACGGCCGGCGCGGCGGCGCTGGTGCTGTGGGCGATGACGGCGTGGGTGACGGCCACGTTGGCCACCAGCGTGCTGCCGGCGACAGTGACGTCGACGCCGCTTCCATTGCCAAAGAAGATCGCGTTGGCGACGCCGACCAGGCCGCAGTTGGAGGCGGTCAGCCCGCTGCCGGTATGGCCGGCGACCACGGTCGGCTGTTGGGCCTGATGAGCTCCGACGGTGATGCGATCGACCGCGGACAGCGCGATGCCGCTGCAGTCCGGGCAGGACGTGCTGTTGTCGCGTACGGTGGCGCCGGCGATGACCACGTCGGTGGTGTCTGTAATATGAATGCCGTCCGTCCGGGCGCCGCTGACGGTCGGCTGGACGAGCGCGATGCCGCTGCTGCCATCGATCTGGATGCCATAACGGGTGCACGCATGGGCGCTGAACGACTCGATCCGGGTGTCGCTGGCGTCGACCAGCATCAGGCAGGGAGTATTGTTCGAGCGCGGGGTGTTGGCGCTCACGCGGCGAAGCGCGTTTCCTGCGCCCGCGATCCGGATCGGGGCCGAGCTCGATCGGGTGGCTGTCAGATCCTCGATCGCGACGTGGTCGGCCTGCACCTCGATCGCGTTGCGGTTGTTGGGCAGGGCGCTGCCGTCGACGACGGTGACGTCGACGCCGGCGCCTCGGATGGTCAGCGGGGAGCCCGCGGCGCCGCTCTTGCCGACCACCACCTCGTGGTCGAGCAAGTAGCTGCCGCCCGCCATTGCGATGACGTCGCCGGGCCCGGTCGCCTGGGCCAGCGCGTAGGAGAGGGTCTGGCACGGGCTGCCGCTCGCCGTGCAGTCGCCGCTATCGGTTCCGTCGGGCGACAGATAGTAGTTCACGGCGGCCGCGGGTGCCGCGAGCGCAACGGTCGCGATCGCGAGCGCTGCCCGTCTCATGATGGGTGGAGTATAGCCGAAGTGACGGCGGGGCGGCTTTTTTTTGGTCCTCCGGCCCCGCGTCGCGCCGGCGCGCGCGACGGATCGAATGACTTGCACAGTCCGTCCGTCCGCGCTAGCTGGCGGGGTCGAAGCGGGAGGCGCCGTGCCCGAGCTGCCCGAGGTCGAGACCATCCGCCGTTACCTGGCGCCGCGGCTCGCGGGGGCGATCGTGCGCGATGTGGTCGTGCACGACGGCAGGCTGCGCCGGCCAGTGCCGCGCGGCGTGCGGAGCGACCTGCCGGGTCAGCGCATCGAGCGGGTCGATCGCCGCGGCAAGTACTTGCTGTTGAGCAGCGCAGCCGGCACCGCCATCGTTCACCTCGGGATGTCCGGATCGCTGCGGCTGACCGAGGCCGGCGCGCCGCCCGCCACCCATGATCGGATCGAGCTGCTGTTTGCGGCCGGGCAGTCGCTGCGGTTCAACGATCCGCGCCGCTTCGGCTCGTGGCAGTGGGCGCGCCGCGACCCGCTCGACCACCCCGCGCTGCGCTGCCTCGGGCCGGAGCCGCTCGACCGCGGCTTCGACGGCCGCGGGTTGCGCCGGGCGCTGCGGCGGCGCAGCAGCGCCGTCAAGCTGGCGCTCCTGGACCAGTCGCTGGTCGCCGGCGTCGGCAACATCTACGCCAGCGAGGCGCTGTTCGCGGCCGGCGTCCGGCCGACCGCGCGCGCCAGCAGCCTGTCGCCGGCGCGCTGCGACCGGCTGGCGGTGGCGATCAAGCAGGTGCTGGCGGCGGCGATCGCCTGCGGCGGCACCACGCTCGACGATGAAGGCTATGCTTCGGCCGACGGCACGCCCGGCCGTTTCCAGGTCGAGCTGATGGTCTACGGCCGCGCCGGCGAGCCGTGCCGCCGCTGCGGCCGCGCCATCCGCGCGCTGCGGCAGGGGCAGCGCACGACATATTTTTGCCCACGTTGCCAACGCTGACGCCGCGCCCTTATACTCGGCAGCGCAACCGCGAGGCGAGCCATGGACGTGAAGTGCCAGCAGTGCGGGGTCGAGTACGAGTTCGACGACGCGCGCGTCACCGACGACGGCGTGACCGTCAAGTGCACCAACTGCGGCCACATTTTCAAGGTCAAGCGCGAGGTTCACGTCATCACCGAGCCGGTGGTCGAGCCCGGCGTGCTCTCCGGCGACTGGATGGTGCGCCAGCCGTCGGGCAACGTCTTCACCTTCAAGGAGCTGACCACCCTGCAGCGCTGGATCGTCGAGCGCAAGGTGGCGCGCGACGACGAGATCTCCAAGACCGGCAAGACCTGGAAACGGCTCGGCGACATCGCCGAGCTGGCCAGCTTTTTTCAGGTGGTCGAAGACGCCTCCCGCACCGCGGGCGATATCCATGCCGCTGCGACGCTGCCGCCAACGCTCATGCCGACGGTCCAGCCAGCCCAGGCGCCGGCGTACGGCTACCCGCCCGGTGCGCCGTCGCCGGCCGTGGCCGCGCCGACGATACCGGACGCGGTGCCGGTGCAGCCGTCTGCGGTGGCACCGTCGCAACCGCAGCTCGCGAGCCCGGCGGCGCCGGTGGCGCCGGGTTACGGGCCGGCAACCGCGCTGCCACCGGCGGCGGCAGCCTGGCAGCAACCGGTGGCGCCGCCGCGCGTCGATTTCGAGCTCGACGACGAGGATCCGGTGCGCGAGTGGCAGAGACCGCGGCGCTGGCCGTGGGTGCTGCTGGCCCTGGTGCTGTTGATCTGTGTCGGCGTCGGCGGGTTGTTCGCGCTGGCCCGGCCCACCTTTGACGACCTGGTGGCCCGCGGGCAGAGGCTGTTAAAGGGCGAGCTGCCGCCCGATGTGGCGCAGGCCGTGGCGCGCGCGCAGGCCGCCACCCGCCGCGACGTGATCGCCGATCTCGAGCAGGCGGCAGCCGACTGCCGGACGGCGGTGGGCAAGGCTCCCGATGCGGCCGAGGTGCTCGCCGCGCAGGCCGCGGTCGAGATCGCGCTCGCTGCGGCGCAGCGCGATCTGTACGACCTGTACCGGCAGCAGATCGCGCGCGCGAACGAGCAGCCGGCGAGCGCGCCGGCAGCGGGCGCCGGCGGGACAGACCGGGCCGAGCTGAAGGCCCTGGCCAACCGGGCCGGCGAATCGGCCGCGCTGCATTTCAAGCTCGGTTTCGAGGCGATCCAGAAGGCGCTGGCGCAGGGCGCCGACGACGCAGACGCGGCGCTGGCGGCGGCCGACTACTACCGGCTCAACAGCCGCTTCGATCAGGCGCAACAGATGGTGGAGCGGGCGCTGGCGCAGCTCAAGCCCGACGACGACCGGGTCCGGCTGTTCAACACCCTGATCCAGGCCGCGCAGCCCGCTGCCCAGGAACAGGCCGCGGCAGCGCTGGTGTCCCTGGTGCGCGCCGATCCACAGCTCGGCCGTGCCCATTGGGCTCTGGTGCAGGTGCGCGCGGCGCGGCGCGACCTGGAGGGGGCGCGCGCTGCCGCCGCTGCGCTGCTGGCCGCCGTCCCCGGGCACGAGCGGGCCAAGCTCTGGCTGGCGGCCAACGCCCCGGCCGCGACGCAGCCGGCGACGCAACCCGAATCGCAGCCGGCCGCGCAGGAGGTGGCATCGGCGCCGCCCGCGGGCGGCTCTGCGGCGGCGAGCGTGCCGGCAGAACGCCCGGCTTCGCCCAGCGGCGACGAGGCGGGCGCGGTCGCGACCGGCGGCTATGCCGCGCTCGTCGCCAAGGCCAATCGCCTGCGCGAGATCGGCAACACCTCGGCCGCGCTCAAGCTCTACAACCTCGCGCTCGCTTCGAGCCCGGGCCAGCCCGAGGCGATGGCCGGCCAGGGCTGGTGCTACCTGGATCAGAGTCAGACCGCCCGCGCGCTCAGCTCGTTTCAGGCGGCGCTCGACGCCGACGCCGATTACGGCGAAGCCCACATGGGGCTGGCCGAGACCTGGCGCGCGCGCGGCAACAAGGAGAAGGCGGTCGCCGAGTACCGCCGCTACGTCGAGATCGGCGGGGCCGAAATCGAGATCGCCAAGCGGGCGATCGAAGAGCTCACGCGCTGATCAGATCGCCGAGGTCGGAGGCAGCGTCGGCGACGTGTCGTACTCGGGCTCGCCGGCGCGGCGCCGTTCGGACGGCCAGGGCAGTGCGGTGTCGCTGGCGAGAGCTTCGGGGTCGAGCACGAAGCGCTCCAGCTCGCTGCGCAGCTCGCCCGCCTGCATCGCCAGCACCTCGAGCGATTGCTCGACGACGCGCGCCTCGGCGCGGTTCTTGTCGGCGACCTGCCGCACCTCCACCACCGCGCCCAGGACGCGCTCGCCGCCCTGCGCCTGCAGCGACTGGGTGCGCGAGAGCCGGGTCACGCTCTCGGAGACGTCGGCCAAGGCGCGGCTGATACGGGCGCTGCCCGCAAGCTGGTACTGGCTCGATTGACCGACCGCCTCGCCGACGGCGCTGATGGTGCGCGACGATTCGCGCATCAGCTCGGCCGCCCGCACCTGGGTGTTGGTGACGCTGCGGATGTCGTTGGTCACCACCACTACCCGCTCCATGGCGCGGTTGACCCGCTGCAGGTCGCTCTCGCGCTCGGCCATGGCGGACGCGATCTCGTGGCTCATGTGCGACGCCTCGGCCGCGGTGTCGACGATGCGATCGAGGACGCCGCCGACCTGCTGCGCCTGTCGGGCGCCCTCGGCCACGGTTTCGCTCGCGCCGGCCACCGTGTCGTTGGCGGCCTGGCCGGCGCGTCCGATCTCCTTGAGCACCTGCTCGATGTCGCGGGTGAGGCCGGCGGTCTGACCAGCCAGCGCCTTGACCTCGTCGGCCACGACGTGAAACTGCCGGCCGTGCTCGCCGGCCTGCGAGGCGATGATGGCGGCGTTGAGCGAGAGCAGGTTGGTGCGACGCGCCACGTCGACGATCGCCTGCAGCAGCGCCGCCACCAGCGTCAGCCGCTCGGTCAAGGTCGACGTCGCAGCGCGCACGTCGGCCATCACGCCCTCGAGCCGGGTGATGGCGCTGACCGCGCCGGTGAGGGCGTTGGCGCCCCCCTTGGCCTCGACCGCGACCCGCTCGACCAGCGCCGTCGAGTTGTCGGCCAGCCGGCGCACCGACTGCACCGCGCTCTCGGTGCGAGTGATCGCCGACTCGGTCTCGCCGGCCGCCTGGGTCAGCACGTCGACGTGCTGCGCCAGGGCGGTGATGTTGTGCGCCACCTGCTCGACGCTCGAGCTCATCGCATCGATGGCGCCGGAAAGGCGATCGAGATCGGCGCGCACAGAGGTGTTGCGATCGGCGATCGCCTTGGCATCGTCGGCCGATTGGTTCGCCCACTGGCTGATCGCCTCCACGTTGCGGGCGGTCTCGTGGAGAGAGTTGGACATGACGTCGAGCTCGGAGCGCGTCTGCTCGAGAGATGCCCATTGCTGCTGCGAGCCACGGCTGAGGCCGTTGGCGCTCTCCGTGATGCGGGTGGTGATCACACCCAGCTCGCCTGCCACCTTGGCCACCCGCGCCAGCACCCGCGACAGGTTCTGCGCCATGCGGTTGAGCGCGGCCGCCAGGGCGCCGATCTCGTCCTCGTTGACGATGTGCAGTTGCTGCGCCAGATCGCCGGTGGCGACCGTGCTGGCAAACTCGACCATGTGCGTGATGCGCCGGAAGAGCTGCGTGAAGAGCAGGCTGATGACGAGATAGAAGCTGATCGGCAGCACGATGCCGGCGATCGCGAGCGGCGTGAAGGTGCGGGTGAAGGCGGCCGTGCCGTTGACGCTGACCAGCACCTGACCGACCGCCTTGATCTGCTTTTTCCCTGGCTTGTCGTCGCCGGCGCCGAGCCACTCGCTCTCCGGAGCCACGTCGGGCGACTCCTCGGCGGTGATCGCCTCGGCGCGATGAACGATCACGGACCACGCCGTCTGCGGCTGCGCGCTGTGGGCCGAGGCGACGTCCGAGGCGCTCTTGCCGGCCTCGATGGTCGAGCTGCTGCCGGCCTGGAATGCCAGCGGCCGACCGGCGTCGTCGAGCAGGATCAGGTAGTCGATGGCGGGATCGATGCGGGCGAAGCGCTCGATCTCGGACCGCGCCAGCGGCTCGTCGCGGCTGAACAGCGCCAGCCGGATGTTGTTGGAGTCGGCCATGGCGCGCGCCAGGATGCTGGCGCGAACCGCGGTCTCGGTGCGCGCCTGGTCGCGAAAGAGCAGGTAGGTGGCGCACAGCACCCCCGCGACCAGCAGCAGGGTGAGCGGTAAGCTGATGACGAAAAAGCGCCCGCGCAAGCTCATCCGGTTCACGCCAGGCCTCCTACTTGATGACCGATGCCGCCCTGTTCGCAAACGCGTCCGGGATGTTGATGCTCAGCCGCCGCGCGGTGCGCTGGTTGAGGATGATCAGCGCTTCGGGCTCGGGCGCCGGTACCTCGGTGATGGGGGTGCCGTCGGCGACCAGCCGCGCCAGCCTGGCCGCGGCGCGGCCCTGGGCGACCGGATCGGGCACCAGGGCCAGCAGGCCGCCCTGGCGGGCATGCGCCTCGAACGACACCACCACCGGGATCTTGCGCTCGAACGATTTGAGCATCATGTAGCGCAGCGCCTCGCTCGACGACACGGCGCGGTCCGGAAACAGCCAGACCACATCGCTGTCCCGGAATGCGGCCTTGAGCGCGGTGCCGACCTCGGCGCCGCGGCTGACCTCCAGCCGGCGCAGGGTGAGGCCGCCCGTGCGCGCCGCGGCCTCGGCCTGGGCGACGGTGCGCTCGCTCTCGGCCGGGTCGAAGACCACCGTGATGCGCCGGGCGCCGGGCAGCGCATCGGCGATCGCGGCCAACACCTGCTTCACGTCCACGGCGAGCGGGACGCCGCGCACGGTCGACCGATCCAGGTTGCGGCGCTGGGCGTGGGGCAGCAGGCAGTGCACGATCGGCCGCTTGGCGGCGTCGGCCAGCGCGAAGTCGGCCGACTGCGGGCCGATCGCCAGCATCACCTTGGCGGAAGACATGGCCAACCTGTTCGCCAGCGCGCTGTTGTCGCCGGCCGACAGATCGAAAACTTCGGCGCGCGGCCCGAGCTCGGCCTGGGCCGCCTGCAATGCGCTGTTGAAGGCACCCGAATGGCTCGAGATCACGACCGCCACGTCGGTATCTGCCGGCGCTACGCCGGCGATCCACAGGACTGTGCTCAGGGCTGTCCAGAACGACACGATGCGCTCCAGGTCCCGACCCCTCGTTTGACCTCTCAGTCGCCTTCAACATATCGCGTTCGTCTGCCAATGCAAAAGAGCGCGCGCACGGGAGGCCGTGTGAAATTGACATCGCTCCGGCGGGCCTCTACCATCGGGACGGTTTTGCAGCAGAATTTCGGTGATCCACGGTGCCATCTGGACTCTCGTTCACGCCCGAGCGAATCGGCGACCACGCGATCGTGGCCGAGATCGGCCGCGGCGGAATGGGCGTGGTCTACCGGGTGCGCGACGAGCGCACCGGCCAGGAGGTGGCGCTCAAGATGTTGGCGCCCGAGGCGGCCAGCCACCGCGACTCGGCGCTGCGCTTCAAACGCGAGTTCCGAGCCATCCGCCGCGTCGTTCACCCCAACGTGGTGCGCGTGTTCGAGGCCGGCACCTACCGCGGTGCGCCCTACTTCACGATGGAGCTGGTCGACGGCCGCAACATTCGCCTCTGGCTCGATGGCGAGGACACGCTCATCCCGTACGCCAAGGACACGCCGCCCGGCGGCGCGCTCTCGCTCGAGCAGCGGCAGCGCCTCAACGACCCCGCGCGCATTCGCCGGATGGCCGAGGCCACGGTGCAGGTCTGCTTCGCGCTGAGCGCGATCCATGCCCACCGCATCGTCCACCGCGATCTCAAACCCGACAACATCCTGGTCACGTCCCAGGGTGTGGTCAAGCTGATGGATTTTGGCATTGCCAAACAGCTTACCGATCACGGTCCCACGACGTCGGGTGGCATGGTCGTCGGCACCTTCAAGTACCTGTCGCCGGAGCAGGCGCTCGGGCTCGATATCGACGGCCGCGCCGACCTCTATTGCCTGGGCATCGTGCTCTACGAGCTGCTCGCCGGGCGCCATCCGTTCTACTCGGAGACCAGCGTCGGCTACGCCTACCATCACGCGCGCACGCCGGCGCCGGCTATCAACCGCTTCAATCCAGAGGTCGACGGCCGCATCGCGGCCATCGCCGAACGCCTGCTCGGCAAGTCGCCGGCCGATCGCTACGCCACCGCCGACGACCTGATCGCAGACCTGAAGGAGGCGGTCGCCGGCGTCGACGACCGCGTCAAGCAGCTCAAGGCGACCACCAAGCGTTTCGCGCTGCCGCCGTTCCAGCTTTCGTCCGATCCGCTGTTCGCACCGGCCATGATCGGCCGCGATCGCGAAAAGCAGGCGTTGCTGGCGCAGGTCGACCGGCTGCTCAGCGGCCGCGGCCGTTTCGTCGTCATCGAGGGCGACTCCGGATCGGGCAAGAGCCGCCTGCTGCGCGAGATCAGCGTCGAGGCGCGGGAGCAGGGCGCCGAATTCGTGACCTGCCGGGCTGCGCTCAACGAGCGCGCTCCCTACGCGCCGCTGATCGAGGCGTTCGATCAGATTGCGCGCCAGCTCGGTACGCGCAGTCGCAAGGAGGTGCAGCGGGTGCTGGGCAGCGACGGACCGGTGCTGGCGCGCACCCTGCCGGCGATCGCCGCGCTGCCGGGCGTCGACAAGCGGCCGCTGTCGGCGCTGGCGCCCGAGGACGAGCAGATCCGGTTTCGCGCCGCGGTCGCCGACGTGCTCGGCCGGTACTGCGAGGAGAAGCCGTGCGTGCTGGTGATCGACGACCTGCACGAGGCGGACGAGCTGACCGTCGACCTGGTCCGCCATCTCGCCGGCACCCTGGCCGGGCTGGTCTTCGGCGACGCGGCGCCCGAGGCGCGCTCGTCGCTGGCGGTGTTCGCCACCGTCAATCCAGAGGCCACGCCGCGCGCCGAGGCCCTGGCCCGGCTGATCGGGGAGCTCGAGGGACAGCCGAGTTTCTTGCGGCTCAAGCTGAGCCCGATCGACGTCGCCGGCGCCAGTCGCCTGCTGCGCTCGATGCTGGGCGGGGCCCAGGTCTCGAACACGCTGGCCGAGGCGCTGCACCGGCAGGCGGGCGGGTTGCCCTCCCGCCTCGAGGAGATTCTGCGGTCGCTGGCCGAGAGCGGCGATCTGGTGCGGCGCGGCAGGCGCTGGATGGTGCGGGCGAGCACGCCGCAGGGATCGACTGCGCGCTACGTGCCCGCCGACGAGGTGGGGCTCGAAGAGCTGCCCGATCTGCGGCTGCGCGGCGCGGGCATCGGCGATCACCGCCTGGAGGCGCTGTCGGCGGTGGCGCGCGACGTGGCCGAGCGGGCGGCCGTGATCGGTCTGCGCGTGCGCTCGGACGTGCTGTTTCGCGTCGCGCTGCGGCCCGAGGAGGAGCTGCTCGACGCGCTGGACGAGCTGCTAAAGCGCGGCGTGCTGCTGGAGGAGAAGGGCGAGCGCGGCCACCGCTTTGTCAACGAGGGCGTGCGCGGCGCGCTGCTCGCCGCCATCGAGCCCGAGCGGCGCGGCCGGCTGCACCTGCTGGCCGCGCACTCGCTGGAGGAGATCGCCCGCAGCGAGACCGGCGCCATCGACCCCGAGCAGCTTGCCACCCAGTACCGCGATGGTGGCGAGCCGCTGCGCGCATTCGATTACATGGCGGACGCGGCGCGCCGCTCGCTGCAGGCCAATGCGGTGCAGGCGGCGCTGGCGCTGGTCGAGCGCATGCAGGAGATCCTGCGCAGCGAGGAGACGCGGGCGACCACCGATCCCGGCCTGGTGCGTCGTCACGTCAGCCTGCTGCTGCTGCGGCTGCTGTCGATGCTGGCCGCCGGCCGGGCGATCGAGGTGATCGGGCTGGCGGCCTCGGAGTTGCCGACGCTGCGCGACCGCGCCGAGGGGCGGCTGGTGGCCGAGGCGATCTACCTGCTGGCGGTGGCCGAACAGACGCTGGGCGAGCTGGACAGCGCGATCGGCCACGTGGCCGAGGTGCTGGCGGTCACCGAGCGCGGCGGGGCTCACGCGCTGCGCTGCAAGGCCAAGCGGCTGGCCGGTGAGATCTATTCCCGGCGCGGGCAGTCCGACAGCGCGCTGCGCTACTTTCGCGAGACGCTGGATCTGGCGCGGGCCATCGGCGACGACCTCGAGGAGGAGCTGGCGCGGGGGGCCATCGCTGGCCAGCGCTTCGAGTCGGGAGATCTGGCGGCAGCGCGCCGCGACTACGAGAACCTGCTGGGCGTGGCCGAGCAGAAGGGCGAGCGCAGCCGGGCGGCGCAGTACGTGCTGCGGCTGGGCCTGGTGCACCACGAGACCGGCGACTACGAGCGAGCGGTGTCTTCCTACGAGCGCTCGCGAGAGATGGCCAAGGCGATCAGCGACCACCGCACCAACTTCGCCTGTCTCAACTGCATCGGCGCCGTCCACGTCGACCAGGGCGAGCTCGGCCAGGCGTTCGAGGCTCTCGGCCGCGCGCGGGTCGGTTTGCTCGCCAGCGGCGGCAGCGAGGACGTGGTGGCGTGTCTGCTCAACCTGGCCGAGGCCCACCTGCTCCGCGACGAGAACGGGCCGGCGCGCGATCTGTGCGACGAGGCGGTTCTCGAGGCCGAGCGCGCCGGGATGGCGCTGCTGGTGGCGCACGCGCGCATCGTCCGCGGCGCGGCGCGGGTGCGTCTCGGCGACCGGTCGTCGGGACTGGCCGACCTGGAGGCGGGGCTGGCCGCGGCGCGCGTGGCCGAGGCCAACCGGCTGGTGCTGACCGGGTTGATCTACCTGGCCGAGGCATTGATCGTGGGAGAAGAGCAGGGCCGCGGCATCCAGTACCTCGACGAGGCGCGCCGCCGCGCCGAGCAGACCGGCTACAAGCGCTATTCGCATCGCGTCGCCAACGTGCGCGAACGGCTGATGATCACCGCGCCGAACTAGTTTTTTTGGAGGGGGCGTCGGCCGCCCCCTCCCCGTCGAGAGTGAATCTCGACGGGGCCCCACCCCGGCAGCAGCGATCTGTGTGACTCGAGGGGGCGTCGGCCGCCCCCTCCCCGTCGAGAGTGAATCTCGACGGGGCCCCACCCCGGCAGCAGCGATCTGTG
>JAFGSX010000251.1 GCA_016934455.1 Deltaproteobacteria bacterium | reverse complement strand
CGAGGACGCCAAATACCAGCGCGCGGTGGAGATGTTGTCCGGCGGCGACAGCCAACACGACGTTGCGGCCGAGCTGGGCGTCCACAAGTCGACGATCTCCCGGTGGCGTAGACGGGCGATGGCCGAGGGCAAGTTGCACGGTTGCACGCCTAGGGTTTGCAACTCTGCAACTTTTGCCGATCGGTCATCGGTGGAGGCGTAGCCAATGGCGCTGAAATCCATTGCCGATGCGGTGTTAGCGCGATCGAGGGCAGCCAGAACAGCGGCGGAAAAAAGTTGCACGGCCGTTTCGTCGTGCAACTCGCCTGCAACTCGCCTGCAACTCGCTGATGCAGTCGATCCGGCGACCGCCCACGGTCGCCTGACCGCCGGTTGCGGCTGGGCGGTGGTATCGCCGCCGCACTTCTATCAGTACGCGGTGTTCGTCCTCGACGGCCGCGAGGTAGACCTGCCCGCCATGGTCGCCGACCTGGCGCGCTTCGGCTGGCCGTCGCTTCGGCTGATGTCGCCAGCCCGACAGATGCGAGTGGAGGCAGCATGACGACCGAGTTGACGCAGTTGTTCGACCTGCCAAAGGTGGCGATGCAGGTGCGCAGCGAGCACGAGCAGGTGCGGGCGCTGGCCGTCGCAGCTACCCCCCATGCCGTCAGGGCAGGCGAGTTGCTGTTGCAGGCCAAGGAGCAGTTGCCCCACGGCGACTGGCTGCCCTGGCTGCAGGACCACTGCGAGCTGACCGAGCGGACGGCGCAGGCGTACATGCGGTTGGCGCGCACGCTGCCGACCCTCGATGAGGCAAAAGCGCAACGCGTTGCGGATCTGCCGCTGCGCGAGGCGTTGCGCGCGATCGCCGCTCCGAGGGAACAGCAACCAGAAGGTGCCCCGGCGCTCGACCTGCCGCCCGTGCCGCCCGAGATGGTACCCGGCGAGGGCGAGGCCGTGATCGGGTTGAGCGGCAACTACCGGTTCATCGTCTACCCGAGCGTCGAACATCCCGGATTCTTTTTCACGGTTTGCATGGAGTTGTTCGACGGCTTTGACGGCTGCGTCATCGAGACCTCGGAGCGTCCGATCCGTGGCGACTGCCTGGCACTGCTTGCCAGCATCGCGCGGTTCCCGATGCAGGGTGCGCGCTACGAGCGGACGCCGGCTGCCCCAATGACTAGCGAACGCTGGCGATCCGTTGGCTGGCTGGCCGCCGCATGACCATGGCGCCGATCGCCGAGGAGAGTCCATATGGAGAGCTTGCGACAACGCATTGACCGAGCGGTTGCGCTCATCGCCCCACCGCCGCCTGAGACACCGCTAGAGCGCGCCGCCGTGTACCTCTGGACCCTGATGTCCGATGCGCGCAGCTACGTGGCGCGAGCCGACAGCCAGAACGCTACGATGGCGTTTTGGCTCGCGAGCGAGGTGCTGGACGCGGTTGCGGCGCTCAAGAGCTCAGAGCGCATCGCGCTGCGGCCACCGGAGCGGCCATGACCACGCCGCGCACCCGCACAGCCCGACCAGTGCAAAGCGCAAAGCGCGCAGCGCATAAATCCGAGCAGGAGCCCGAGACGGATCGGCAGGATGTGGCCGACGGTGGCAGCGCCGGCGCGCTTTCACCCCGTGAGCAGCAGCTCCTGGCCGCGCTCCTCGAGCAGCCGACAATACAGAAGGCAGCCAAGGTCGCACGCGTGCCCGAGCGCACCTGCTATCGCTGGCTCGCGGCTGCACCCTTCAAGGCCGCGTATGCCGAAGCCCGACGCCAGGCGATGCAACAGGCGACCGCCAGGCTACAGCACGCAGCCGGCCAAGCTGTCGAGACCCTCGAGGAGATCATGGGCGACAGCGATGCACCCTCGACGGCGCGGGTGTCCGCGGCGCGCGCAACCCTGGAGATCGCCTATCGCGCGGTCGAGATCGAAGACCTGACAGAACGGATCGCGGCGCTCGAGGCGACCGCGGCAAAGGAGGAGGTGACCACATGAAAGCAATCGCTCGACGTGTCGCCCAGCTCGAGCAGCAGATGGGACCGGCAGCGCGAGGCTCGACTTGGCTCCACCGCGGCGAGGTGACGCCATGAAGAAGTTGTCCGCGCGAGTTGCCGACCTCGAGGCCAAGGCCGCGCCCGCGGTCCGGTACGTCGAGACCTGGCTCGATGTCATGAAGGCGGCCGACGGCGACGGGCCCGTTGCGATTTCTCCCCACCTCGCCGACCTGTGGCAGGAGATCGTTGCTGCTGCCCTGGCGCGCCCTGCCGACCACAAGTAGCACCCGGCGCCGTCCCCTCGACCGTGCCCTTGTCATTTTGTCAAAGCACCCTTGTACACGCACCGGTCGGTGTGTGCATTTCGGTTGACACATGTATACCATACCGGTTACATTGAAGGGGTAGGACGAAAGGGGAGATCAGATGGCACGCCGCAACGGACAGAACGCTGACCCGAAAAAAGCGATCGCCTACGTTCGTTGCTCGACCGACGAGCAGCACCTCGGACCGGATGCGCAGCGGGCGGCGCTGGCCGCGTGGTGCTCGGCCAACGGCACCGAGCTGGTCGCCACGTTCGCCGACCTGGGCATCAGCGGCGGCGCTGCGCTCGACCACCGG
The DNA here is from genome assembly GCA_016934455.1 of Deltaproteobacteria bacterium. Classification (GTDB taxonomy): domain Bacteria; phylum Myxococcota; class JACRCW01; order JAFGSX01; family JAFGSX01; genus JAFGSX01. The sequence goes on along the minus strand of JAFGSX010000251.1, from coordinate 10,245 downwards.
CCGGGCCTGACCGCGGCTGTTGCGGCGCTGACCGAGAACGGCGCTGGCCTGCTGCTCGTGGCGAAGCGCGACCGGCTGGCGCGCGATGTCGTCATCGCCGCCACGGTCGAGCGGCTGGTCGAGCGTGCGGGCGCGCGCGTGCGCAGCATCGACGGCACCGGCGAAGGTGACGGACCCGAGGCCGCGCTGATGCGCACCCTGATCGATGCGTTCGCCGCCTACGAGCGCGCGCTGATCAAGTCGCGCACCAAGGCCGCGCTGAGCGTCAAGGCTGGCCGCGGTGAGCGCGTTGGCCAGGTGCCCTACGGCTACCACCTGGCCGCCGACGGCGCGCACCTCGAGGCCGACGCCATCGAGCAGGAGCGGATCGCCGTTATCCGCGCGCTGCGCGCCGACGGGCTGACGCTGCGCGAGATCGCCGACCGCTTGAACTCTGACGCCGTCCCCGCCCGCGGCCAGCGGTGGCACACCACCTCGGTCGCGCGCCTGTTGCGAAGGGCCGCGTGAAACACCCGACAGACCTGGCGCGCGAACGCCGCATTCGCGCCAGGCTCGACGATCTGCGGCGCAGCCTACGCGCGCACCCAGACGGCGACGAACGCCTTGTACAGCTACTTCACGGCACGCTGGCGTGCCCTGACCTGGAGGATCCAGCAATGGTTGGCAACGAAAAGCAGACGGCGATACGGATGCCCGAGGACCTGCTAGTGCGGATCGATGCGCTCGTCGAGAAGATGGGCGACGCGCCCGAGTTCACGGCCTACAGCCCGACGCGATCGGCGGTGATGCGGATCGCGCTGACCCGCGGCGTCAAGTCCTTGGAGGAGGAGTACGGCAAAAAGAAGCGGTGAGGCAGCGGCCGGGTGCGCAATCCAGCGAGTTGACTTCGACATGCTCCAGAATCGTTGATACCCTAATAGCTCTGACCATTCTGTTCCAACTCGACGTCAGACGACGATGCTGGCGCAGACTGCGACGGTTGTGAATTCGGCGTCGATTTGAGCATTATTTGAAGAGCTTCCATTTTTTTATCGTATGCTGCTTGAGCTTTTTTTGAATATTCGTATGCAACTGATTCTTTTTTATCCGAGTCAAACATCGCCACGCGAATTCGGTCTAGTGCTATTCCGCCAGCGAGTAGTATAGGTCCAATGACAGGACCCAATAGACTACCGAAGCAGATAGCCGTTGCGACCTGCGGGGTAGTTGCGATTTGATCCCAAGAATCCGGGAAATTCATCGCGAACGCCCAAAGCGCACACGGAGCGGGACTTATAACAAGACAAATTCCACCGCCGATAATTGAAAACAGAAACCCAAATGGTTCGCTATCCTCTATATCAATTATTGTTTCCGGTTGTGCAGTTAGAACCGGTCTTGGGGTATTTTTCATCGCTTCGTACTCGGAAATTGAACGCCATTCTCTATTCCAAGTCCATCCGATTTTGTAAGTAGTGTTTTCGATCTCTACTGGTATTATCAAAGACACCGTATCGATTTTTCTGTCTTTCGCCATATATTTTGTAAGAAGACAATTTCCTTCTATTAAATAGATGTCTTCCTTTAGTATAGAACCAACGGGTGCAACCGAAGGTTTTTGCTCTAAGCTCGCCGTAACCCTACGAGCGTAACCAGGTATCGATTGTTTTGCTTCATTATTGACAACAATTGAAACCTTTTTCCAGTCGACTAAAATATCTTTTGCAGGGTGCCTTAAAACAGCCTCAATCGCAATCGGGCAGCTATCTCCACCGTCACGAAAGAGCATAGTAAACTTCGCGCCAAGTGTAGGATCTTCGATTTCAGTGAATCGTTCTCCATACACTACTTCGAAGTGCTTCATCTTTTCGCTATCGCATTCGAAGTCGTTTTCTGAGGGAGAAAAACGACATATCAGCGGATTTATGATTTGGTTTGCATGGGCAGCTAATGGAAAAGAAACCGCGTACACGACCGCCACAAAAATGCGTTTGCTTTGCATTGATAAACCCCCGTAATGGTGCATCCCGTTTCACCACAGAAGATCGAGTCGAAACCTTCAGCCGACATGACTAAGATAATTCATCGTACAATGGTTAGAATTCGCTTTCCCTTCTATACCCCCAAGAACCGCGACTCGCTAGCCGGTTCATTCGCCTGCGCAGAAGTTCGATGGTCTGCCGCAACATGCGACATAATCTGTCGCGTCTTGAAACACCAGCCGGCGACCTCGCGGCCATGCGAGGGCGACCTGCTCGATGTGCGCCAGGGCGACCAGCGCGCGCTGCAGCCGATCCCGCAAGCCGCTGTCGTCGGGCGCGATATCGTGGGCGAGCTGGGCGAGCATCACCTCGCGCTCAGCGGCGAGCAGGGCAGAGGCGACGGCTTGACGGTAGAGGTCCATAGCTGCCGGTACTGCAGCCAGCGTGTCAACCTGGGCGCCGATCGCCTCTCATATCGCATCCTGGCGCGCCTTGGCGGCAATGGCGACGGGTGACGACGAGAAAATGATGCAATCGTTTTGGCGCTGTCCCCGATTTGTCCCGCAGTAGTCTGTTTTTCGGACAATCCAGAAACACGCAGTTGCGCTAACTGCTTGATTTTAAATGGTGCCGAGGGCGGGAGTCGAACCCGCACGGGCTGTGAACCCAGAGGATTTTAAGTCCCCAGCGTCTACCGTTCCGCCACCCCGGCACGCTCTCGATCTTGGTCGGATCGACCGCGACCTGGCAAGTGGCGCGTGGACGGCGGTCGCGACGCGCGGCATTGGTTGTGCTAGCCTCGCGCCATGACCCAGGACGCGATCGGCGAGCGGCTGCGCCATCTGCTTGACACGCGCTGGCGGCCGCAGCTCCGGCTGACCACCTCCGAGCGCGACAACCTGATCCGCTGGGACGGCAGCGGCCGCGACCACTTCGAGGTCTACGCGGTGGGCGTGCCGTTCCCCGAGCAGCAGGCCGCGCTCTGGCTGCGCCACGAGGTGCGCTTTGCCCACGGCCATAAGATCGCGCCGCACCTGCGCGTCGCCGCCATGGTCTTCGACTTCGCGAGCGGCGAGCACCGGGTCTTCAGCGAGACCTTTGCGCTGGCCGATCTCGACGTGGGGCGCAAGCGGTTCTCGCTGGGGCTGGGCCCGGTCGAGCTGACCCACGCGCGCGCGCGCGGCCACCTGCAGAGCGGCGCGCTGCGCTGGGACCTGAGCTGGGAGCCGCGCCACGTCACCAACCGCTCGCTGCTGTTCTCGTCGCTGTACGACAGCCCGCTGGTGCCGACCAAGGTGCTGGTGCCCAACGACGCGGTGCCGATGTGGGGAACGGTGCAGATCGGCGATCGTCTGCTTGAAGCCGCGGGTGTCTCCGGCCAGCAGGCCCACCTGTGGGGCCGGCGCCACCCTCAGCGCTACATGTGGACGCGCGTGCTCGGCTTCGAGCACCGTCCCGACTGCCGCTTCGAGGCGGCGCAGGTGCAGGACTGGATCGGCGATCGGCCGTCGCCCTGGTTGCTGGCGATGCGCATCACCTACCAGCATCACCCGCACGTGTTCGTGCGGCTGGTGCCCAACCTGGTCAAGGCGCGCACGCAGCACTACCTGGCCGGCTGGAGCTTCAGCTCCGGCCGGCGCCACCTCTACTTCCGCGGCCGCATCGACGCCGAGCCGGCCCAGTTCGTCGGCTCGCGGGTCGAGGATCCCGACGGCCGCGAGCACCTGCTGGCGACGACGGCGGGCGCCAGTTGCCAGCTCGAGGTGCTGCGCCGGCGCAACATGCGCTTCCAGCGCGAGGCGCTGCTGACCGCGACTGGCCAGACCTGGTACGAGATCTCGGGACACGCGGAAGATCCGGATGTCCCGACGAGGCTGTAGCCTGTCTACGCCGGCTTGCCCTTCTCCCACAGCCGGGCGAACTCCTCGACAAAGCGATCGGCCAGCTCGGGCATGTTGCGGAACAGAAAGCGATCCTCGGTGTGCTTGGTGATGGACGACGAGGACCAGTTGGCGCTGCCGTTGAAGACGTCGTCGCCGACCTGACCGAACTTCTCGTGCATCACGCGCGACGAGATGATGCGCACCTCGACGTCGAGCCCCTGCGCCTTTAGCCGCTTCAGGTCCGCGATGGCGCCCTCGTTGTACGACTTGTAGAGCACGATGCGCGCCTTGACCCCGCGGTTGAGCGCCTCCTTGAGCGCGGCGTACTCGGGCGAGCTGGCCGAGATGCCGTACATGGCCATGCGGTAGGTGTCGCCCGGCTTGGCGCGGCGCAGCAGATCGGTCACCGGCGCCGCCATGTCGCGCTCCACATCGGTCAGGCTGGTGCGGTTGCCGGGCACCAGGGTGCCGGCCGGGTCGACGCCGGCGCCGGCCGAGGGGATCTTGAAGGTGCCGTGGTGCTCGCTGGCCCAGCCGGTGGTCGCCTGCTGGCCGGGCACGGAGGCCGAGTAGGTGCCGAGGCCCTGGTCATCGTTGAGCGTCTCGCGCAGCCGGTCGATGGTCTTCTGGCCAAAGCCGGCGACGGCATCCAGCTCTTCGAGCGACTCGAAGGCGCCGTGGCTGGCGCGAAATGCGACCAGCGCCTCGCTCTGCTTCTTGGACAGACCGAGGCGGCGCAGCTCGTCGACGCTGGCGCTGTTGATCGACAGCCCGCCGTCGCCGTACTCGAGGTTGGCCATCAGCTTCTCGCGCGCCCAGGTCGGTGCCTTGGCCAGGTCCGGCACCCGCGCCAGCAGCTCGGTCCAGCAGTCGAAGCGGCCGTAGTTGCGCAGCTCGCTCTGGATCTTCTTGGCCAGGGTCTTGCTGACGACGAGGCCGAGCTGCTGCGCATCGTGATCGCTCAGGCTGTTGATGTCGAACGCGGCGTTGCGATCGCTGGCCTGGTAGACCGGATCGGCCTCGTCCGGCCCGATGGTGCTCGGGGAGTAGGGCTTGTTGTGGGCCGCGTACATCTCGCGATAGAGCCGGTCCTTCTCGCGCTTGGCCTGGTTGTGGGTCAGCGCCACCTCGTCGTTGTTCCAGAAACCCTCAAACTCCTTCTGGTAGCCGTCCATGATGCGGCGGTTCTCGACATCGGCGCGGTCGAGCAGCATCAGGTTCTCGTAGTTGCCGGTGGCGCCGACCGACCAGTTGAAGCTGCCAAAGGTCATCTTCTCGGGACGGCCGTCGATCAACGCGACGAAGCCCTTGTGATGGTTGAGCCCCTTGGTCGCGGTGTGGACGTAGTTAGGCCTGCCCTTGGAATCGCTCCAGACATAAGGGTTGTCCTTCTTGAACTTGATCACCAGGTTGGTCAGCCCCTGCTCGGCCGCCAGCTTGGCCAGGCGCGGCGGCTGGCAGCCGGTGCTGGTGGCGAGCTGCGTCCAGTCGGTGAGCAGGCGGATCGTGCAATTGGGGTTGTTCTTGGCCAGCTCGAGCAGCTTGTCGCCCAGCACCTTGTCGGTGAAGGCGAAGATCATCACGTTGACGTCGACCGGCCGGCCGTTGGCGCGGCGCAGCGTCTCCTCGATCGAGCCCACGATCTTGCCGCGGAACTTGTCGAGCGCCGCCCCCTCGGAGGTGAAGGTGACCTCGGTGCTCTGGGTGCGCTGCGCCTTGAGCTCGTTGATGCGCAGCGCCAGCGCCGACCGGATCTGGCCGGCGGCGGCGGCGGTTATCGGCTGGCCGGCCGGCACGATCGACTCGGCCGCGCTGCGCAGCGCGTCGGCCTCGAACTGGTCGAGCACACGGTCGCCGTCGACCCGCGCCGCCTCCTCGATCGCCTGGTCGAGGATCTTGCTGGCGTCGGCATCGGCCGCGGTGGTGAGCGGTGCGATCAGGGCGCGCGACTCGGACAGAATCTTGATGTTGACCATGGTCTCCTCGCGGGCGAGCGCCGGCAAGCCGGCCGGCGCGACGCTACTATTATCATGAACCGGCCCAGATTGGGGCAATCAGCCGACGATCAGGACGACCCCCTCGTCCGGCCTCAGATCGACCGCGCCGCCGACGGCCTCGCCCTCGCGGTCGAGGTGCGTCGACAGCGCGACGGTGCCGCCGAACCCACCGATCGCGGCGCGCTGCGGCCGCTGGCCGAGGTTGAGCGCGACGATGAGCCGGCGATCGCCGTGGCGGCGGCCGTAGACGAGCAGATCGCCTGAGCAGTCCAGTGGCAGGTAGTCGCCCATCGCCAGCGCCGGCTCGGCGCGGCGCAGCGCGATCAGCCGCCGGTGGAGCGACAGCATCGATCGCGGATCGCGCGCCTCGACCTCGACGTTGCAGGTCGCGCAATCGGCGGCCAGCGGCAGCCACGGCTCGCCCGTCGTGAAGCCGGCGTGGCGGGTCGCGTCCCATGCCATCGGATTGCGCTCGGGATCGCGGCCCAGGCCGAGCCCCGGGTTGTTTCTCTCGTACGGGTCCTGCACCCGATCGGCCGGGATCTCCGAGTCGAGCATGCCGATCTCGTCGCCGTAATACAGCGTCGGCGTCCCGCGCAGGGTGAGCAGCAGCATGGCGGCGACCCGCGCCTGGTCGCGACCGACGCGCGTCGCGATGCGGTGGTGGTCGTGGTTGCCGAGCACCCAGTTGGGCCAGGCTCCGGGCGGCAGCAGCGACTGGTAGCGATCGATGGCCTGCTTGATGGTCGACGCCTGCCACGGCAGACGGATCAACTGGAAGTTGAACGGCAGGTGCGCCTCGTCGAGGTTCCTGCCGTAGTAGGTCACCAGTCTCTCCACCGGCAGATAGATCTCGCCCACCATCAGCCGCTCGGGATAGGAGTCGAACACGGCGCGCAGCTCGCGCACCACGTCGTGCACCTCGGGCCGATCCGCCGTGTAGATCGGCAGCAACCGGCGCGACGGTCCCATGCCCGGCCGGAAATCCGGGTTGGGCGGGTTGTCCCGAAACCGGTCGTCCTTGATCAGGTGCCAGAGCACGTCTATGCGAAAGCCGTCGACCCCGCGGTCGAGCCAGAAGCGCACCACCCCGGCCATGGCCGAACGCACCTCGGGATGACGCCAGTTGAGGTCGGGCTGCCCGGGGAAGAAGGCGTGAAAGTAGTACTGGCCGGTCGCCGGATCGCTGCTCCAGGCGCTGCCGCCGAAGTGGCCGAGCCAGTTGTTGGGCGGGCCGCCGTCGGGCGCCGGGTCACGCCAGAGGTACCAGTCGCGTCTGGGATTGGCGCGCGAGCTGCGCGACTCGATGAACCACGGGTGCTGGTCCGAGGTGTGGTTGGGCACAAAGTCGAGGATCAGCTTCATGCCGCGGTCGTGCAGGGCGGACAGCAGCGCGTCCAGATCGGACAGCGTCCCGAAACGCGGATCGACACCGCAGTAGTCGCTGATGTCGTAGCCAAAATCGACCAGGGGCGACGGAAAGATCGGCGACAGCCAGACCGCGTCCACCCCGAGCTGCTGCAGGTAGTCGAGCCGCCGGGCGACGCCGCGCAGATCGCCGACGCCGTCGCCGTCGCTGTCCTGAAACGAGCGCGGGTAGACATGGTAGACGATGCCGCGCTGCCACCAGAGATGCTGGATTGCCGTCGTCATCGTACACCTGCGATCGGATCGGGCCGCAGGTTAGCACAGCCGGCGCCGGCGGCGAGGCCGGTCTCTTCCCGCGCCTTCGGCGATCGAGCGGGCGCCGCGTGACGCGAAAAACCGAGCCCGCGCCGGCAGCGAACCCCTTGATCTTGCTAGAGCTGATGCGCGCATGCCGCAGCCCGGCGCCGGGCGAGTCCGGATCGCAGGTCGTTTGCGCGCGATCACGAAAATTGCCAGCTCGTCGACATCGCTCGTTTTTTCCCCCGCCAAGAAGCTGGCACGGTTGCTGATTATGAGACAGCGCAGAGCGGCACAAAAAAAGGAGAAGGCGATGAAAACCCGGACCGCGATGACACACAGGGCGATTTCTGGACGTTGGCTGGTGGTGACGGCGGCCTGCATCGGCGCCACTGCCATCGGTTGCCTGCCGCTGGAGCAGGAGGTGAAGATCAGCGCCTGCGGCGGCTTCGGGCAGCAGGAGCAGAGCCTGGACGTCGACCCGACCGGCTACTGCGACGCCGAGATGCTGCACTGGCGCCACGACGCGGCGACCGGAAAGCTGACGCTGCGCAACACCCGCGTCACCCTCAATTGCTGCGGCGAGCACAGCATGTTCGTGGATCAGGAGGGCGATACCTACCTCGTGACCGAGCGCGACGCGCCGGAGCAGATCGGCCCGCTGCCGGGCAACACCGCGCGCTGCGGCTGCATGTGCGTCTACGACTTCGAGATCGCGATCGCCGAGGTCGCCGCCGGCAGCGTCGCGCTCAGACTGGTGCGCGACATCACCGACGTCGAGAGCGGCCCGGCCACGGCCTGGGAGGGCGAGATCGACCTCGGCGCCGGCCAGGGCAGCATCGTGGTCGACGCCGGCGAGAGCATGTGGTGCGAGACAGCGGGCCAGTGAGCCGACGCGCCGAGGGCGCGCCCCCGCTGCCGACCTGCTGCGACGAATCGGCTGGCAGTCCAAGCTCAAGACATGAGAAAATGGGTTCCTCGGTGAAGCGACCCGCGGGCGCCGGGCGTCACCCGACCCGACATGACGCGACGATCTGATACTGCGCACTTCACGCGCGAGAGATTCTGTCACGAGGCAGCGCATCTGCTCGCCCTGATCCGCCACTGCCCCAACATCAGGTCCGCGCGCGATCGGCTGTACCGCCACGTGTCGCAGCTTCAGTTCACCTCCTCGCTCGAGACCAGGCCGCCGCACTACGAGGAGCGGGTGGTGGTGCGCGACTGCGCCCGCGCCTGGCGCGGTATCCTGCAAAAGCGGTCGGACCAGCGCGCTGGCTTCAGCGTGATGGCCGCCCTCTGGGACATCGCCCACGGCCAGCCGCGGCCGGAGCTGGGTCCCGGCTTCTACGCCGAGCTGATCCACCTGGTGCAGGGCATCGAGGGCCGGGCCCGCTACACCACGCCCGACGACGTGGAGATCGACGGCCGTCTCACCGGCCGCGAGGCCGCCCGCCAGCGCTCGCGCTCGCTCGATCGGCTGTGGCACAAGGTCACGGCCGCCATGGGACGCTACGAGGACGGCCTCGGCGCCGAGGCTCTCGCCCGACGCGCGGAGCGGCGCGCCCACATCATGCATGCCCTCGACGCCAACAGCCGCGACTGGGCGGACTGGCGCTGGCAGGTCCGGCACGTGGTCAAGCAGCCCGACCTGCTGGCGCGGCTGGTGGCGCTGCGCGAGGACGAGATCGCCAGCGTGCGGGCCGCGGTCGAGGCCAGGCTGCCGTTCGGTGTCACCCCCTACTATCTGTCGCTGATGGACGACGACCCGGAGGCCGGTCGCGACCTGACCGTGCGCGCGCAGGTGCTGCCGCCGGCCGACTATGTGCGCGAGATGAGCGCGCGCCGCGGCAACCGGCGGCAGGCCTTCGATTTCATGCTCGAGCACGACACCTCGCCCATCGACCTGATCACCCGCCGCTACCCGGCGATCGCCATCCTCAAGCCTTTCAATACCTGCCCGCAGATCTGCGTCTACTGCCAGCGCAACTGGGAGATCCACGAGGCCATGAGCCCGGGCGCCCTGGCCCCGTCGCGCAAGCTCGAGGCGGCCTGCCAGTGGATCGAGGACCACCCGGCCATCCGCGAGTTGCTGATCACCGGCGGCGACCCGCTCACGCTCGGCGACGCCAGGCTGCAGCGGCTGTTCGACCGGGTGGCGCGCATCGACCACCTCGATCTGATCCGCATCGGCACCCGGCTGCCGGTCACCGTCCCGATGCGCATCACCGGCCGCCTGGCGAAGATGCTGGGCGCGCTGCGAGAACCGGGGCGGCGCGAGGTGTGCGTGGTGACGCACGTCGAGCACCCATACGAGGTGACGCCGGACTTCGTGACCGCCATCGAGCGCCTGCGCAGCCACGGAATCGCGGTCTACAATCAGCACGTCTACACCTTTTACGTGTCGCGCCGGTTCGAGGCGGCGGCGCTGCGGATGCTGCTCCGGCGCTGCGGCGTGGACCCCTATTACACCTTCGCGCCCAAGGGCAAGCACGAGACCGACGCCTACCGCGTGCCGCTGGCGAGGCTGCTGCAGGAGCAGAAGGAGGAGGCGCGTCTGCTGCCCGGGCTGCGGCGCTCCGACGAGGCGGTCTACAACGTACCCGGGCTGGGCAAGAACAACCTGCGGGCCTTTCAGCACCGCGATCTGATCTCGATCCTGCCCGACGGCGCGCGCGTCTACGAGTTCCACCCCTGGGAGAAGCGGGTGCTGCGGCGCGCGCCCTACGTCGGCACCGACGT
>JAFGSX010000250.1 GCA_016934455.1 Deltaproteobacteria bacterium | reverse complement strand
GCCGGTTTTCAAGACCGGTGCCTTCGACCGCTCGGCCACTCCTCCGGCCAGCGACCATTGTGGCGACGCCGCGGCCGTTTGGCAATGGTTGCCGGCGGCGCCTTGCCGGATCCGATCGATCGCGACATGCTGCGGCGCGGAGGGCACCGTGTCCAGGCGCATCTTCGACGCCCACTGCGACACCGCGCTGCGCCTGATCGACCCGGCGTTCGATGCCAGCGCGCGCTCGGAGCAGGGCCACGTCGACGTGCCGCGGTTGCTCGCGGGCGGCGTCGGCTGCCAGGTCTTCGCCTGCTTCGTCAGCGAGCCCGAGCAGGCGGCGCGACCGGTCGAGCGCGCGGCCGAGCTGATGGCGGCGGTGCGGGCGCTGGAGCGCGATCCGCGGGTGGTCTTCCCGCGCAGCGCGGCCGAGCTGGCGGCGCTGGCCGCGCCCGGCGACCGGGTCGGCGCCCTGCTCGCGATCGAGGGCGGCGAGGCGATCGGAGATGATCCGGCGGCGCTGGAGCGGCTCAAGCGCGACGGCGTCCGCTACATCACCCTGGCGTGGAACGACAACGCGCTGGGCGGTTGCTCCCTCGGCGACGGCCGCGGCCTGTCGCCGCTCGGCCGCGAGATGGTGGCCGAGATGGGGCGGCAGCGCATGCTGGTCGACGTCTCGCACGCCTCCGACGCCACGCTGGCCGACATCCTCGACCACTCGCGGGCGCCGGTCATCGCCAGCCACGCCAACGCGCGCGCGCTGTGCGACAGCCCGCGCAACCTGGGCGACGCGTCGCTGCGCCGCATCGCCGATCGCGGCGGCGTGATCGGGGTCTTCTTCGTGGCCAGCTTCCTGACCGAGGAGGCCAGGCAGCGCGAGGCTCCTCTGGTCGCACGCTACCGGGAGCTGGCGCGGCGCGACCCGGCCGCGGCCCGTGGTCTGGCCGACCGCGCGAGCGCGGACCTGGCCGGCGCGCCGCTGCCGCCGCTGGCCGCGGTGGCAGACCAGATCGAACACCTGATCGATGTCGCGGGCGTCGACGCGGTCGGCTTCGGTGGCGACTTCGACGGTTTTTTACGCGGCCCCGCCGGCCTGCGCGACTGCAGCGACTATCCGGCCGTGATCGAGCTGCTGCGCCGGCGCGGCAGCGCGCCCTCCACCCTCGACAAAATTTGCTGGGACAACTGGCAGCGCGTCTTCGCCTGGACCTTCGACTGAGCGCCCCGAAAAAAACAACTGACTGCCAGCCCGACTTGGGCTACCTAATAGCCGGTTGCTCTACCCGTTTCATCGACCAAAGCAAGGAGTCGCCCATGTTCATGCATCGTATCGCCAGGCTGCTACCGGCATTTTGGCTGGCCGTAGCGCTCTCTGCGCCGGCGCTGGCGCAGGACGCGGTCGACATGCAGTCGTTCAAGCCGAGCCCCTTTGGCAATGACTTGTTGACCACCGAGAGCGGCGAAGGCTTGCCGCAGTGGACCTGGAACGTCGGGCTGTGGCCGCACTACCAGCACAACCCGCTGGTCTACCGCGACCCCGACAGCCGCGAGGTGACGCGGGTCGCGCTCGGCAACCAGGTGACGGCCGACCTGGTCGGCGGCTTCAGCTTCTTCGAGTGGCTAAACCTCGGCCTGGCGCTGCCGGCGGTACTGTACCAGGACGGCGAAGGCCTGGTGGGAGGCAGCGCGCCCGCGGTGGCCGGCCTCGGCGACCTGCGGCTGGTGCCGCGGTTCCAGGTGGTCAATGTCAAGCAGGGCATGTTCGCGCTGTCGCTGCTGCCGGTGCTGACCGTGCCGACCGGCCAGTTCTTCGACCGCTGGATGGGAGACAGCAACTTCAACTTCATGCCGACGGTGGCGGCGAGCACGCGCTGGAAGTGGTTCACCGTCGCCGGCAACGCCTATTACCGGCTGCGCCAGGACGCGGATGTCGGGAGCCTGACCGCCGAGCACGAGCTGGGCTTTCGGCTCGGTGGATCGGTCTTTGTATGGCCCGAGTACCTCGCGCTGCTGGGCGAGGTCTACGGCGCGACGCCGGCCTGGCACCCGTTCGAGAGCGCCCAGGTCAACAAGCTCGATCTGGTGGGCGGCATCCGCTTCTTCACCCCGCTCGGCGTGGACATCACGGTCGGCGGCGGCAGCAACCCGACCCGGGGCTTCGGCACGCCCGACTTCCGGATCTTCGCCGCCGCGGTCTACACCTGGAAGCCGGCGCCCGACGCCGACGGCGACGGTGTTCCCGACGCCGAGGATGCCTGCCCGCAGGAGCCCGGCCCCGCCGCCAACAACGGCTGCCCGGACACCGACCGCGACGGCGACGGCGTGGTCGATCGCCTCGACCAGTGCGTCGACCAGCCCGGCCCGGCCGACAACAACGGCTGCCCCAAGGACAAGGACGGCGACGGCGTGCTCGACAACGTCGACCGCTGCCCCGATCAGCCCGGCCCGGCCGGCAACGACGGCTGCCCCGACGCCGACGCCGACGGCGATGGCATCCCGGACCGCCTCGACAAGTGCGTCGACCAGCCCGAGGACAAGGACACGTTCCAGGACGACGACGGCTGCCCGGATCCGGACAACGACGCCGACGGCATCCCCGACGACCAGGACCAGTGTCCCAACGAGGCCGGCCCGGCCGAGAACAAGGGCTGTCCGGACAAGGATCGCGACGGCGACGGCGTGGTCGACCGCTCCGACGCTTGCCCCGACGAGGCCGGCCCGCTGGAGAACCGCGGCTGCCCGGACCAGGATCGCGACGGCGATGGCATCGTCGACCGGCTCGACAACTGCCCGGACGAGGCCGGCACCAAGGAGAACAACGGCTGCAAGGCCAAGCAGTTGGTGGTGCTGACCACCGAGAAGATCCAGATCCTCGACAAGGTCTACTTCGCCTTCAACAAGGCGGACATCCAGAAGCGCAGCTTCAAGATGCTCGACCAGGTGGCATCGGTGCTCAAGTCGCACCCGGAGATCAAGAAGATCCGGGTCGAGGGCCACACCGACAACAAGGGCAAGGCCGAGTACAACAAGAAGCTGTCCCAGCTTCGAGCCGACGCGGTCAAGGCCTACCTGATCAAGGCCGGCGTCGAGGAGGCCCGGCTCGAGGCCGTCGGCTTCGGGATGGAGAAGCCGATCGACACCAACGACACCAACGCCGGCCGCGCCAACAACCGCCGCGTCGAGTTCAACATCGTCCGCGAGTAGCGCGCCGTCCGGGCCGGTTTTTTCCGCTCGTTCCGCCGCGAACTGATCCCGACCGCGCCGCAGCCGTTGACGCCGCGCGAACCCCTTTGCTATGAGATGATCGCTTGAGGAGAGTTGGCCGAGTCGGCCGAAGGCACTCGCCTGCTAAGCGAGTATACGGGTAAAACCGTATCGAGGGTTCGAATCCCTCACTCTCCGCCAGCGGGGATCGGTGTGCGCCTGTAGCTCAGTTGGATAGAGCGCCGGACTACGAATCCGTAGGTCACAAGTTCGAATCTTGTCAGGCGCGCCACGTTTGTCAGAGGGGTCGTCAGGCGACCCCTCTTTTTTTGCCCCGGGGACGTCGCAAAAAAATTCGCCCCGCCAGCACCGGCGCTTTTCAAGTTCGACGATTGGTGCGCCGGGCGCGCCACGCAACGGCGCTCTGGCCGGGTCAGCCCCCCGAGACGAGCGGCAGCAGCTCCACCACCGCGCCCGTCGCGGGCACCTCGTTGAAATCCCTGGTCACCTCGCCGCGATGCACCACGGCGTAGTACTCGTGGGCGGGGATGCCGACATCGTGCACGTAGTCGGCGATGGTCGCGCCCGGCCGAAACGGCAGCTCGACCCGCTCCCGATCGCCCGCATACCGGCTGAGATTGGCGTGCAGCACCAGCGTCACGGACGGCGTCGGGGCCTGGCCCGCGGTCGGCTGCGGCCGGGCGACGTCGTACGCCTCCAGCCCGAAGCGCTCGACGGTCGCCCGCGTCGGGATGCCGTCGGCCGCCCAGCCGCGCAGTTCGTATAGCCGATCGACCATCAGCGGCGTGTCGGGCAGCACGCCCCCGCTGCGGCCGTCGGGTCGCGGCTCGGTCTGCAGCCGCTTGGGCAGGCGGTCGTCCTTGGAGCGCACGCCGCAACGCACGTTGTAGAGCCGCTTGAGCTGGACCAGCCGCTCGCCCATCCGCAGCACCCCTTCCATGTCCACCGGGAATCCCGCCACCTGGCTGACCCAGCGCGCCAGGACCGAGGGGCCGATGCGGCCGATGTAGAGGAACTTGCAGATGCCCAGCGAGTTGTGCAGGCCGAGAAAGTTTTGCATCTTGTAAACGACGTCGCCCTTCTCGGGAGTGCTCTTGAGATCCTCGAGCGCGCCGTCGAAGCCGAAGTCGGCGACCTGCGTTCCGCGAGCCAGAAAGTAGGTCAGCGCGTCCAGGTGGTCGCCGCCGCGCGCGGCGGTGGCGTAGTTGGCGGCCATCGACACGTGGGCGCGCGGGTCGTGGAAGGCGACCTCGAGCCCCTTGACCTCGATGGTAAAGGCGTCGCTGCCGCGGCCGATCGATGCGGCGGCGCGCCGGGAACCCTCGCCGAGAAGCGTGGGCAGCGAGCCCTCGCGCAGCGCGATGCGCCGGACCAGCTCGATCATGGCCGCGCCGTCGCCGAAGCGCAGGACCAGGCCGTCGAGGTCGGCCTGGCCGATGATCCCGCGCTCGAAGCACTCGAAGGCGAAGGCCACGCAGGAGGCGGTCGACATGGTGTCGACGCCGAGACGGTTGCAGAGCGTGTTGGCGTGGATCACGTAGAGCGGTTCGTCGATCAGGAGGTTGGAACCGAAACCCGCCGTGGTCTCGTACTCTGGCCCATGGCCGTACAGGCCGTCCATGGGCTGCCCCTCGACGCGCAGGATCTTGCCGCAGCGGATCGGGCACGCGGCGCAGGTGTGGTGCTTGACCAGCCACTTCGGGTGATAGCTCTGCGCCGCCAGCTTCTTGGCGCCCTCCCGGTACGACCCGAGGCGCCAGTTGTTGATGGGCAGATCGCCGAAGAACTCCACCGCCTCCACGCCGCCGGCCGTGCTCCAGTCGTGCAGGCCCTTGGCGTACTGCCGCATGGTGGCGAGGTCACCGGCCACGCCGGCCTTGTAGGCCGCCTTGTCGGCCATGGTGAGGCGCTGGCGGCCCGCCGCGCAGATGGCCTTGAGGCGCTTGGAGCCCATGACCGCGCCCATGCCGGTCCGGCCGCAGGCCCGGGCGACAGGCCCATCGAGCATGACGGAAGCGTAGCGAACCAGGCTCTCGCCGGCCGGGCCGATGGCAGCCACCGAGCCCTTGTCGCCGTGCCGCGCCGTCAGCTCCGCGTGGGTCTCGAACGTGTCGCGCCCCCAGAGGTCGCCGGCGTCGCAGATCTCCTGGCGCTCATCGGTCACCAGCAGGTACACGGGTTTTTCGGACCGGCCCCGGACGACCACGCCGTCGAAACCGGACGCTCGCAGGCAGGTGCCAAATTCGCCCGAGCCAGCGGCCTCGCCCCAGCCGTTGGTCAGCGGCGAGCGGGCGCAGACGTTGATCTTGCAGGCCGAGGGGACGCCGGTGCCGGTGAACAACCCGGCCATGAAGACGAGGGTATTGTCCGGCCCGAGAACGTCGACGCGCGACGGGTCGCCCTCGTCGAGCAGCATGGCGCAGGCCAGTCCCGACCCGCCCACAAACTTCTCCCACCGTTCCGCGGGCAGCTCCCGGCTCGTCAGGCGACGGGTGGAGAGATCCACATCGAGAAATCTGCCGTGGGCGCTGTGCATCGGCCTGCTCCGCCAAAAAAAGAAAACCTAGCACAACAACCGCCGCCACCGCGAACGCGGCGTGACACCGCCTCGCGGCCCGGTGTAAACAACGGCCATGCCGGTCATCAAGGCGATCACCTGGGACCTGTGGGACACCGTCTTCGTCGACGACAGCGACGAGCCCAAGCGCGCGGCGCAGGGGCTGCCGTCCAAGAAGATCGAGCGCCGCGATCTGGTACAGCGGTACCTGGAGCGCCAGGCGCCGGTCAGCCGCGCCGGTGTCGACGCCGCCTATGACGCGGTCGACGCGGCGTTCGGGAAGGTGTGGCGCGAGCTGTACGTCACCTGGAGCGTCGAGGAGAGGCTGCGCCTGGTGCTGGCCGGCCTCGGCCGCGAGCTGCCTTTGGACGCGCTGCGGGAGCTGACCGCGATCCACCAGCAGATGGAAAACCGCATCCGACCCGACCTGGTGCCCGGGGTCGAGGCGGCGCTGGCGGCGCTGCACGCGCGCTACCGGACGGTGGCGATCTCGGACGCCGTATTCACGCCCGGCTGGGCGCTGCGCACGCTGCTCGAGAGCTACGGCCTGCTGGGCCACTTCGACGGCTGCGTCTTCTCCGACGAGGTGGGGCGGAGCAAGCCGGCGCCGATCGCCTTCGAGCGCGCAGCGGAGCTGGCCGGCTGCCGCCCGGACGAGCTGGTGCACATCGGCGATCGCGAGAGCAACGACGTCGCCGGCCCGCACGCGGTGGGCGCCCGCGCGGTGCTGGTGACCGCCGCGCTCGACCGCGGCAGCGACGGGACGCAGGCCGACGCGGTCTGCCGCGACTACGCCGAGCTGCCGGCGATCATCGCCCGGCTCGAGCGCGGCTGAACCGCGCCCGGCCGGGACGCCGGGTCGTGCCACCCCAGGAGCAGACGATGGCCAATCCGCTGCGGTTCCTGATCGTGGACGGTTACCCCAGCGACAGCCGCGACGAGCTCGAGCGGGCAGGCATGAAGCTGGCCTGGCGCCTCTACCTCGACATGGTGCGGCGCCTGGTGCCCGACGCCGCCCACGCCCTGTGGCTGCCGAGCGACACGGCCGAGCTGCCCGACGGGCTCGGCCCGGAGCATTACGCGGCCGTGCTGTGGACCGGCTGCAATCTCACCATCTACCACCACGGCGACGAGCGCGTGCAGCGGCAGATCGCGCTCTGCCGGCGCGCCTACGAGGTCGGCACGCCGCAGTTC
>JAFGSX010000249.1 GCA_016934455.1 Deltaproteobacteria bacterium | reverse complement strand
TTTTTATCGTCGCTGCGCGCCGAAAAAAGCCTTTCGCCGGCCCCCCGTCGTGCAGTATCGACAGAAGTGATAAGTGGGTATAGGAGGATCTCTCGACCCAGTCCTTGTGATACATGCCATGGGAGCAAAAATGACGAAAACCGGCCCGTTTGATGCTCACTCCGAGCGTTACGACAATTGGTTCGAAATACACCGAGCGGCCTATATTTCGGAGCTTCTCGCCCTGCGGAGGTTTGTGCCCTGGGATGGTCACGGGCTCGAGATCGGTGTTGGTACGGGGCGATTTGCCGGGCCACTCGGCGTCGCCATGGGGCTTGACCCGTCCGACGCGATGCTCTCTCGCGCCAACGCGCGAGGCATCAAGACGACAAAAGGCATTGCCGAGGCTCTGCCATTTCCTGACGGCTCCTTCGACTACGCGCTCATCGTCACGACAATCTGCTTCGTCGACTCGCCCGATAAAATGCTTGCCGAGACTAATCGCGTGCTCCGGCAAGACGGAAAACTGATTATCGGATTTATCGACCGTCAAAGCGGGATTGGGCAGGATTATTTTGAACATCAATCGGAGAGCCTCTTTTACCGCGAGGCCATGTTCTATTCCGCAGCCGAAGTGGGAGAGCTGTTGCGATCTCGAGGTTTCAACGCTCTGGCGTGGGGACAGACGCTGTTCCGGCCGCTGGCCGAGATCACCGAGATCGAGCCGGTTCGCCCGGGCACTGGTGGCGGTGCCTTTGTCGCGGTAATGGGGGATCGAGACTGAGACAAAGCATGGAGACTACAAATTTACCGGTTGGAGCAGCCGGTTGGCTCGACCACATGACCAGCAACAGGCCAAGATGAGAGAAAACAAAACGCGAATGAGAACTCGATATGGCAAAAATGATCTCTCTGCTCTGGGCATTGACTACGATGGCGACAACGCTCGTCGCGTCAGAGGCGGCTGCTCAGGGAGGTCGCGGCTGGGGGTGGTGAGCGTGCCCGACAAACACAAGTAGAAGAGCACCAGGACGCATGGGTACATGGACGGTCCAGCTACCGCTTGAGATTACCTGTTTGGCTCTCTAAATTCTGCGCCGCGTCACACCCGTCGAGGAGCCCGCCATGCAGGAGCAGCGGCCGCGCATCGGAATCGTGCCCAACGTCGACCTGGTGCCCAACCGCGGCATCGACTACCGCCGCTACGTCGTCTACGCCGAGATCGCCGACCGTCTCTATCGGGCCGGCGCCCAGCCGCTGATCGTCCCCTTTCCACCCGACGACGAGGGCGTGCGCAGCGTCGCCGCCAGCGTCGACGCGATCGTGCTCTCGGGCGGCGCGTTCGACGTCGATCCCCGCCACTATGGCGAGCGGCCGCACGCCCGGCTGGGCACGCTCAAGCCCGATCGCACCGACCTCGATTTCAAGCTCACCCGGCTGGCGCTGGGCAGCGGGCTGCCGCTGCTCGGGCTGTGCGGCGGCATGCAGTCGATGAACGTCGCCCTGGGCGGATCGCTCTTCCAGGACCTGTTGAGCCAGCGGCCGACCGCGATCGAGCACGTGCAGCAGCACAACCGCCGCTTCCCCTCGCACGAGGTCGAGGTGGCCGCGGGCACGCGGCTGGCCGGGATCTGCGGCGCCGGCCGGCTCGAGGTCAACTCGACCCACCACCAGGGGATCAAGGAGCTCGGCCGCGATCTGGTCGCCAGCGCCACCGCCGGCGACGGCCTGATCGAGGCGTTCGAGCTGCTCGGCCATCCCTTCTTCGTCGCCGTGCAGTGGCACCCCGAGGCGCTGGACGAGGCTCCCGGGGCGCACCGCCAGGTCGCGCTGTTCACGGCGCTGACCGCGGCCGCGCGCGAGCGCGCCCGGGCGGATTGAGCTGAACCGAGGGCAATGAGACAATGCGACCGACCAAACCTGGGACACAGAGGCCTCGGCGCCGTGGCGTGAAGATGGACCTCAGCGGTCGAGCGCAGTTCATCGACGAGCTGTACGCCGAGCTGCAAGCCCGGTCGAGCGACGGCGCCTACCGCTTCGACGACGACGAGGTGGCCGATCTGCTCGGCTGCCTGGTGGTGTGCAGCCTGGCGGCCGGTGCCACCGACCCCATCACCAGGAGAGAAGAGGACCTGCTGGTGCGGTTTGCCGCCCGCCTCGGCATCCGGGGGGGCGAGACCGCGGAGCAGCTTGAGCGCATCTTCCGCGAACGCCTGGGCCAGCTCGCGATCAGCCAGGCGCTGCTGTCCAAGCTGCGGGAGACCGCGCGCGCGCTGCTCACCGGCACCGCCGCACCCGCGCCCGCACAGCAGCGCCTGCTCGGCCGCAGCAAAAAGCTGCAGCCGCTGTCTCAAGCGCGACCGGCCGCGGGAACGGTTCGCGCCGGGCCCGCGGCGCGCTTTCAGCTCGACCGCCACGGGACCCTGGGCGCGCAGAAAAAAAAGCAAAAGAGTGCGCCGGTGGATAGTAACAAAAGGAGAAAAAGGTAGCGCCATGCCAAAGGTCAGCAGCCAGGATTACGCGATTCGTCTGCTGCAGGACCTCGATCAAGTGACGCGGATTCCGCCGCGGCAGCGTCTCGAGGTGCTGCAGTCGCTGATCGCATTTGCCCGGCAGATCCGCTCCTTGCCGCTGCCGGGCGAGCTCCGCGGCCGCATCGGCGTCCACACCATGAACGCCATCTTCGCCGTCGCCGAGCACGATCCGGCGTCGGCCAAGGCGCTGCGCGCGCTGGTGGACCGGGTGACCAGCGAGCGCGGTCTCGGCTCCAACGCCGTCGGGATCTCCTCTTCGATGCCGTGGCCCAATCCTCTGGCCACCAGCCGCCGACCAGCGGCCGACGGTTCCCGGCCCATCGCCAGCGGCGATCCGACGGTCAGCCGGCGAGCCGACGACCGGCTGCGCAGCGACGACGACCGGCTGCGCAGCGACGACGACCGGCTGCGCAGCGACGACGACCGGCTGCGCAGCGACGACGCGCAGCGCCTGGCCATGCTCGAGGAGCAGCGCCGGATGATGCTGGAAGACGAACGCCGCCGGATGATGGAAGACCAGCGCCGCCGGATGATGGAAGACGAGGAGCGAAGACGGCGCGACGCCGATCGCTACCGCTGACATGCTCTCATCCCCGATTGCGCTCGCTGCGATCGCCGCGCTGGCGGCGTCCGACACCCGCACTCTCGGCAGCGCGATCGCCGGTCTGCCGCGCGCGATCTACGCCGCCGACGTCACCGCCGACGGCAATCTCGACGCGGTCGTCGTGATCGACCGCGCCGGTCGCCGGCGGCTGGCGGTGCTCGACGGCGCCGGCCTGGAGCGCGCCGCGCCGGAGCTGGCACCGCGGCTGTTCGAGGTGCCGGACGACGCAGCCTTCTTCGGCGTCTGCCCGTCGCTGGCGGCCGGTATCGTCCTGGCGCGGCCGGGCCGGCTCGAACATCTGCCATGGGCCGGCGCGCCGGTCGATCTGCCTGCGGTGCCGGGCGCGCTGCCCTTTGCCGAGCGCGGCGACCTGCCGCTGGTCGAGATCTGCCCGCCCGCCATGCCGCCGCGGCAACTGCTGGTGCCGACCCTGGGCGGCGCCGCGCTGGTCGCGCCGGGCGCGCCGCCCCGTTCGCTGGACGCGCCGCTGCGCGCCTATCTGACGTCGGGCACGACCTTTCGCGGCCCGCGCGCGCGCCGCGACTTCTCGCTGCTGGCCATGGTCGCCTTTGCGCGGCCGTTCGCCGGCGACCTCGACGGCGACGGCGGCGTCGATCTGGCCACGGCCATCGAGGACGAGCTGACCTGGACCGGCCGCGACGGCAGGAGCGGCCACCTGGTGTTGCCGCTGCGCAGCGCCGAGCAGCGCCGCAGCAACGACGGGCTGATCGACACCCGGCTCTGCGATCTGACCGGTGACGGCGTGCTGGACGCGGTGGTGACATACCAGCGCGGCGGCTCGAACAGCATGCGCACGAGCTGGCGCGTGCTGGCCGGCCCGCTCGCCGGGGCGCCGCGGACGCTGGCGACGATCGAGCGCCAGGGCCTGGCCGCGCCGCTGCTAATCGACGACGTCGACCTCGACGGCCGGCCCGAGATCGTCGAGCCCCTGGTCGACGTCAGCCTGGTGGCGATGGGCAAGGCGCTGGTCACCGGCAGCATCCCGATCCAGTACCGGGTGCACCGCTTCGCCGACGGCAAGCACAGCGCGTCGGCGCCGCTCGAGATAGCGCACGCCATCGACTTCAGCCGCGCCACCAACCTGGCCGGCCACCCGCCGCTGCTCGGCGGCGACTTCGACGGCGACGGCCGCGGCGATCTGGTGGCGCTGGCCACCGCCGACGAGCTGACGATCCACCGCGGCGTGGCCGGCGATCCGCCGTTCGCCTCCCGACCGACGCTGCGGGCGAGCGTGCCGTCGACACATCAGGCGGTGTCGCTGCGGCGCGGTCGAAGCGGGGCGGCGGCGCTGGTCTTCGTCAGCGAGCGCGACGGCGGGGCGCTGTTGACGGTGGTCCAGATCAAGGGCGAGCGCGCCGGCGTCCGGCAGCGCTGATTCAGCGCTTGCACACCAGGCGCAGCCCGGTGCGATAGGGCGGCCGCACCAGCCCGCGCTCGGTGACGATGCCGGCGATCAGCTTCGCCGGCGTGACGTCGAACGCCGGGTTGTAGACCGCCACCTGGTCCGGCGCCCAGCGCACGCCGAACGCGCCGCGCACCTCGTCGTCCGATCGCAGCTCGATCGGGATCTCCAGCCCGCTGCCCAGGGTCAGATCGATGGTGCTGGTCGGCGCCACCACGTACAGCGGAACGTTGTGGTGCTTGCACAGAACCGCCAGGCCATAGGTGCCGATCTTGTTTGCGGTGTCGCCGTTGACGGCGATGCGATCGGCACCCACCACCGCGATCTGCACTTTGCCCTCGCGCAGGACCAGCGCCGCCATGCTGTCGGTGATCAGGGTGCACGGGATGCCGTGCTGCAGGCATTCCCAGGTCGTCAGCCGGCCGCCCTGCAGCAGCGGCCGGGTCTCGTCGGCGTAGACGTG
>JAFGSX010000248.1 GCA_016934455.1 Deltaproteobacteria bacterium | reverse complement strand
GGGCGGCTGCGGTGGCGAGGGCGGCGGTGGCGGTAGTGGCGGCGGCGGCTCGTTCGGCGCCTGGCTGTCCAACTCCAGCCCCAAGTTCACAAGCTGCAACTTCATCGCCAAGAACGGCGGCAACGGCGGCGCCGGCGGCTCGGGGCAATACGGTGGCAACGGCGGTGGCGCCGGCGACTCGCCCTACGGCACCTCCGGTGAGCAGGACGACGGCTCGCGCGGCGGCAGCGGCGGCTGGGGCAACTTCGGCGGTCGCGGCGGCCCGGGCGCCGGCGGTCAGGGCGGGCCCGCGATCGGGCTCTTCAAGGGAGGCACGTCGGCGCCGACGTTGACCGGTTGCCAGTTCCAGACCGGCAATGCCGGAACGGGTGGCGGCGGCGGCGCTGCGCCGAGCGGCGGCATCGCCGGCGATCCCGGTATCGAGACGGACCAGTGCGGCCCGACCTGCCCGTGACGAGGAGGAATCATGAACTCGACGATCCCCACGCTCTCCACCTCGCTCGCCCTGGCCACCCTGTTGGCGGCCTGTCCACCGCAGACACCGCAGCCCGGGACCGACGCCGGCACGGCCCAGGCCGACTCCGGCCAGGCCGATGGCAGCGAGGCGCCCGAGTGCCAGACCACGGCTGACTGCGATGCCAAGGCCGCCACCAAGGGCTGGCTGTGCAGCAGCGGAGATTGCGTGGCGTGCGCGGCCAACAACCAGTGTGCAGCAGACGACTACTACGGCAGCGACGCGCTCTGCAGCCACGGCCGATGCTCGACCTGCCCCGAGGGCAGCACCGGCTGCGCCTGCCTGAGCAGCGGCACCTGCAACAGCGGCCTGGAGTGCGTCAACCAGGTCTGCGTCGACTGCAACCGCGGTCAAGAGAGTTGCCTGTGCTACACCAACGGCACCTGCGACAGCGGCCTCTCCTGCGTGGCCAATCTCTGCGTGCCGTGCGATCTGGGCAGCGAGGGCTGCCAGTGCGACAATGGCACCTGCGACAGCGGCCTCGAGTGCGTGCTCGGCAACTGCGTGCCGATCACCTGCCCGGCCGGGACCGCCGGCTGCCCGTGCGACGAGGGCCAGTGCGACAGCGGGCTCTACTGCGCCAGCAGCGACCTGTGCGCCCAGTGCGCCCCCGACGTGGTCGGCTGCCCCTGCCAGGCCAGCCAGTGCGACAACGGCCTGGTCTGCGACGCCAGCTCGACGACCTGCCGCCTGCCGCGCACCTGCGGCGAGACAAGCTGCGCCCCGCACCAGTACTGCGACGAACCGCGCGGCGTCGACGCGGTCTGCCTGCCCGACTGCGAGGCCGGCTTTCGCTGGGACGCGACCGGCGCCGCGTGCGTTGCCATCCACAGCAACTGCCAGCCCGATTCCGAGCTCAGCATCGCGCCGGTGTGCCAGAGCCTCAACCTGCACTGCGTGGAGAGCGCGTCGGGCACCGCCTGTCACGGCTGCCTCGATGGCTTCATCGCCATCGACGAGGCCCGGCCGGCGCTGGGCTGCACCGACGCCATCTACGCGGCGCCGTGGGGCACGGCCGACGCCACCGGGCGCGCCGCCGACCCGCTCCGCGCGGTCGAGACGGCCGTCGGCCGCGCCCACGGCCTCGGCCTCGACGTCAAGCTGGCCGCCGGCACCTACCCGTCGCAGACCGCCATCCACCTCAAGAGCGACGTCTCGCTGCTGGGCGGCTACGACAGCGACTGGAACGCCGGCACTGATCTCTCGGTCATCCAGAGCCTCTCCAACGTCGCCATCTTCAGCGAGAACACCAGCGGCGAGGTGCTGCTCTCCCGCCTGCACGTGCAGTCCTTCGAGGGCTTGAGCAACGCGCCCAACACCTACGGCATCCGCGGCTACGGCAACGCCAACCTGATCGTGCGCGACTGCGTCATCGAGGCGCTCAAGGGCCGCGACGGCGCCAACGGCCAGGAGTGGCTGGAGCCGGCCGCCAGCGGCGCCGACGGCCATCTCGGAGAGACCGGACGACGCACCAGCAACATCCTGGTCACCGACGGCGGCGCGGGCGGCAATTCTGCGTGCAACATGAGCGGCGGACCGGGCGGTGTGGGAGCGGCCTGGGACCCGGGGCAGACCGGCTACCCATCGGAGAACGGGGTGGCCGGCGGGCCCGGCGTGCCCAACGGCCTCGGCAACACCGATCCGGCGAGCCAGTACGTGGGTCGCAGCGGCGGCGACGGCAGCGACGGCACGGCCGGGGCAGCCGCGACCGGCGTCTTCGCGTACAACTATTACAACCCGCGCTGGGCAAGCAGTGGCACCGCGGGCACCGCTGGCGGCGGCGGCGGCGGCGGCGGCGGCGGCGGCGGCCACGGCGGCTCGTACTGGTACTTTGGCGGCGGCGGCGGTGGCGGCGGCGGCGGCGGCTGCGGCGGCAGCGGCGGCCGGGGCGCTCGCGTCGGCGGCGGCAGTTTTGGCATCTACATCTACAACAGCCAGGTCACCATCGAGAACACCTCGGTGATCGCGCGCGGCGGCGGCCGGGGCGGGGTCGGCTCGGTGGGGCAGGTCGGCGGGGCCGGCGGCCTCGGCGGACGCCTGGGCACCACCAACAAGGGCAGCGACTACGCCGCGGTCCAGGGCATCGCATCGGTCGGTGCGGCCGGCGGCAACGGCGGCCGCGGCGGCAACGGCGGACCGGGCGGCAGCGGCGCCGGCGGTCCCGCGATCGGCATCGTGCTGGGAGGGTCGGTGACGCCGACCATCAACCACATCGACTACACGATCGGTCCGTTCGGCCTGGGCGGTGAGGCGGCGTCGGGCGGCCATGCCGGCGTCGACGGCTTCTCGGCCGAGACCTATACGCCTTGA
The DNA here is from genome assembly GCA_016934455.1 of Deltaproteobacteria bacterium. Lineage (GTDB taxonomy): Bacteria > Myxococcota > JACRCW01 > JAFGSX01 > JAFGSX01 > JAFGSX01. Next base: position 1,547 of record JAFGSX010000248.1, on the reverse strand, counting down.
GCGGTTTCCATCTCATCAACGACAAGGGGTTGACAATGAGGCGCAATGCTCTCGGGTTGGCAGTCGGGATCGCGCTGGCGCTGTCGGTGGCGGACTGCAACTGCAGTTGTGGCCCGGAGCCGGCACCGGGGACAGACGCGGCCACGCCGGGCGTCGACAGCGGCCAACCGCTGCCGTGCGATCCCGGCAGCGAGGGCTGCGCCTGCCTGCCCGGTGCGGCCTGCCACAGCGGCCTCTACTGCGGCGGCAACGTCTGTCGCCGGCCGGCCTGCCAGATCGGCGAGCTGGGCTGCGCCTGCGACCAGGACTACACCTGCCAGCAAGACGTCGACGGGAGCTGGCTGATCTGCGAGGCCGGACTGTGCCGCAAGCGGGACTGCCCGGAGGGCACGCTCGGCTGCGCCTGCGGCGACGGCGACCTCTGCGACAACGGCCTGGCCTGCACCGAGATCAGCGGCAACAAGTACTGCCATATCGTGGACTGCCCGCCCGGCGACCTAGACTGCGGCTGTTTTCCCGAGCGCACCTGCAACCCCGATCCCTCGGGCACAGCCCTCGCCTGCGTCGACGGCGTCTGCCGCCACACGCCGTGCACGCCGGGCAGCGCCAACTGCGTGTGCCAGCCCGACTACGGCTGCGCGAGCGGCCTGATCTGCCGCGACGGCGAGCGCTGCGAGGAGATCCGCTGTGCCCCCGGCAGCGCCAACTGCGATTGCCTGCCGGGCGGCTTCTGCCTGGCCGCCACGCTGACCTGCGAGAGCGATGGTTTTTGTCACGAGCAGGCGTGCGACCCGGGCAGCGAAGGCTGCGCCTGCCTGAGCGACCTCAGCTGCGGCCTCTCGGCCAGCGGCACGGCGCTGATCTGCACGGGCAACCGCTGCGCGCCCCCCCCGTGCACACCGGGCGACCGCGGCTGCGCCTGCACCGACTCCGGCACCTGCAGCGAGGCGGGCACGACCTGCGACGACGGCTGGTGCAAACCGACCGGCTGCAGCGCCGCCACCCGTTACTGCGATTGCGGGAGCAACGGCGAGTGCAACACCGGTCTCACCTGTATCAACGGCGACATCTGCGACGACAACACCGGCTACAGCGGCGGCGCCTGCTTCCAGAACCGCACCTGCTATCCGGGCAGCCGCTGCGAGCAGGGGATCTGCGTGGCGTGTCTGGAGGGCGCGCTGGGCTGCGATTGCATCGAGGGCACTTGCAGCCTGGGTCTCACCTGCTTTGGCGACATCTGCGTGGCCGAGAGCTCGCTCACGCGACGGCGGCCGGACAACCCGGTCTGCTACACGCCGTGCAACGCTGACCTCACGCGCGGCGACGGTTCGCTGGTGCGCTGCGCGGCCGACGGCTTGCTGCCCGGCTGCATCGGGGCCAACGTCTGCGTCAACGGCTCCTGCATCCCGCCGCAGCGCGGCCCGACCTGGCAGCCGGCGTCGCTCTACCCGGGCGTGCCGTTCTGCGCCTCGGACCTCGACTGCCCCGACTACCAGATGTGCGCCGAGGGGCACTGCTATTCGGAGTGCGAGAACGACGCGGATTGC
>JAFGSX010000247.1 GCA_016934455.1 Deltaproteobacteria bacterium | reverse complement strand
TCGGCGACATCGTCGAGTCGGTGTACCAGTCGGAGCTGGGGCGGGCGAGCGATCCGGGTGGCAAGGCCGGCTGGATCAACTACGCCCAGGGCTTGCGCGACCAGGGCAAGACCGATGAGCAGATCCGCGCCGCGCTGGTCGACAAGTTCCACCAGAGCGAGGAATACAAGGCCAAGCACCCGGCCGCTGTGGCGCCGACGGGCGTTCAGCCAGCGGCGGTCGCGCCGGCGCAGATCGCACCCGCCAACGGTGGCGTCTATCAACCCTTTGAGGTCGCGCCCGGGGCAAGCGTCAACGGCCGACTCGGAGCGCACTGGCCCTCCGATACTTGGGGCAGCACCGATCCTGCTCAGCGTGCCCAGCTAATCAGCGAGATGCAGAAGCTCGGCGTTGGTTACTGCACGGTGCTGGTCGATCCCAATCGTCCAGAAGCCAACGACGCTGCTATCAGAGAATTAATGGCCGCAGGCATCACTCCGACCGTGCGGTTGATGGAACCCGGTCCGATGGACCAGTGGAGCGGGGACGACATAGAAAAAATGGGTGACGCAGCCGTTCACCTCCAGCAGCTCGGCGTGAAGCTGATCCAGGTCGGCAACGAACCCAATCACAATGATGAGTCGAAGCTAGGCGATGGTGCCTCACCGGAGCGCCGCGCCGAATACCAGCGCAGGTGCAACGAGAACCTGGTGGCGGCGCTGGTCGAAATCCGCGACCGCTGCGGCGACAGCGTCAAGCTCGGATTGCCGCCCATGGCTCCGGGCACTCCCAACTCGGGTGGTTACTTTGATTCGCATCAGTTTTACAGGTCGATGTGCCAGGCCGTTGCCGCGGCCGAAAAACCCCCGCAAAAGCTGGTCGACTGGATCCCGACCCACAACTACGTGGCCATCGGCAACGAGAACATCCCGGACGGTCGCGGTGGTTTTGGATCACCGAATTTCAACGACTACGCACGCATCGCCAGCCAGGAGTTCCACCGCGATCTGCGCGCGCTGTCAACCGAAGGCGGTTCGCACCCCAGCCATTGGCAAGGCAGCCAAGACGAGGGTGAATTGCAGGCGCTGATGCAGAACATGGAGAGCAACGGCGGCGCCACTACCTGCCTGTGGTTGCTGTACGGGGACAACTGGAGCAATCACGCCCTGTTGCACGGCGAAGGTGATCACGGCGACGCGCTGGAGTATTTGCGCAGGCACCGCCGCGGCGAGGCTTGATCAGGCAACGAGAGCGTCACCACGAGCGGATGCGCCACTTGCCCTGCTCCCGCACCAGGTAGACATAGCGATCGTCGTCGGGCTCGCCCTTCTTGAAGCGCAGCAGGTAGACCAGCATCTCGCCCTTCTGCTGGGACTCGATCGCCCGCTCGAGCAGCCAGGGCGGGATGGCGTGCAACGCCACGACCTGGTAGCTGTAACCGTAACGCTCGTCGCTGTCGTGCCCGTCGACAAACGCGCGCTCGGCGCTCGACACGTGCTCCTTGCTCCACCAGGCGACAAAGCCCTTCTGGTCGCGGCCGCGGTAGGACTTGAGCGCCTGCGCCACCACCCTGCGCGCCGGCTCGACGTCGCGCTTGTAGGCGGCCACCAGCTTGGCGTCAGGCCAGTCGGGCGGATCCGGCTCCTCGAAGCGCAGCGGCTGCGCCGACGGCACCACCCCGCGCTCGCGAGCGCGCTGCCTGATCTCCTTGACCCGCTCGAGGTCCTGGCGCACCGCCAGCCAGCTCTGCCGGGCGTGCAGCAGGCGTCTGAAATCCGGCTCGTCCCTGGCGTCGAGCATCTCGTTGTCGAGGGTGTAGACCTGGCGCCGGATGGCCGTGTCGAGCATGTCGATCTTGGGCGCCGCGTCGTAGTCCAGCTCGGTGTTGACGAGGTCGAGGATCAGCCGCCTGCGGCCCGCCTTGCCGTCCTGTTTGGGATCGCGGATCGCCTGGGTAAAGCCCGCCAGCGCCGCCTTGAAGCCGAGCCGCGACATCGACGCCGGCCCTTTCATGTCGTCGGGCAGGCTGTCGCGAAACAGGTTGTGCACCGCGCCGACCACTGCCTCGACCGCAGCCTCGTCGCTGCCCAGGGTCTCGCCGGTGGCGCGCCGGAAAACCTTGGCCTTGGCCACCTCGAGCAGGCTCAGCGTCACCACCCACTTGCGACCGACCCGGCTGATGGTCGACGTCAGCAGCAATTCGGCGCCCAGGCTGCCGGCGATCGCGGCCAGGCAGCTCTCGTCGCTGCACTCCATCAACTGCCGGTCGGCGCTGTGCTCGAGCAGCGCCTTGACGTCGGCCTGCGACACCACGCTGATGCCGGGCCGCCGTCCCAGCTCGGTCACCAGGATCGGCGTCAGCGCGTCGGCCGTGCCCTGAGGCACGCCGCCGGTGGCCTTCATGTCCAGGGCCACGAGCTGCGCGCCGCGAGCCGGCGCGGCGACGACCACTGCAAGTGCCAAGGCCCAGCAGGCGCGACCTGTGGCGCTGTGCGTTCTAGGCATGGTCCCCTCTCGGCCAGGTGGGTGACGGTGCTTCTACTGTCGTGGAACGCGGCTGGCCGCGCTATCCACGATATTGAAGCCGAGCAGCGCGCCGACCAGGCCCATGACCCATGGGCTGCCGAGCAGGCCTCAGCCGCCGTGGCAACCGATGTAGGTCGCGAACAGCCAGCCCACGGCCGCGCCACCGATTGCGCCCAGCGCGACCGCGCCGCGTCCTCGCCATCCCACCATGCGGACAATATACACCGCCGCGGCCGGGTTGCAGCCATCGATTGCCGGACGCGCGCGAGTTGATAGAGTGCGCGCAGCGGACCGGAGAGCGCAGCATGAGCAACGACGACCAGAGAGGCGATGGCGGCGAGAGCGAGGACTTCGCCTCCATGCTCGACGACTACATGACACCGAGGCAATCGGTGGCGCCCGGTGACAAGGTCAAGGCCCGGATCATCTCGATCGGCAAGGAGTACGTGTTCCTCGACCTGGGGCGGCGCACCGAGGGCATGCTCGACCGGGCACAGGTGACCTCGGACGGCCAGCTCACGGTCGAGGTCGGCCAGCAGATCGACGTCTACGTGACGGCCATCCGCGAGGGCACCATCCTCTGCACCTCGCGGGTCGGCGCCAGCCTCGACAGCGAGCAGCCGGGCGACAAGGAGGCGGCGCTGGCGGCGCTGGCCCAGGCCCTCGACAGCCAGCAGCCGGTCGAGGGCGTCGTCAAGGAGGCGATCAAGGGCGGTTTCTCGGTCCACGTGCTCGGCCAGCGCGCCTTTTGCCCGATCTCGCAGATCGACCGCGTCTACTGCGAGCAGCCGGCAGAGCACGTCGGCCGCAGCTACCAGTTCCTGGTCACCCAGATCAGGGGCAACGGCCGCGACGTGGTGGTCAGCCGCCGCCGCCTGCTCGAGCAGCAAGCGGCGCAGCAGGCGGCGCTGATGTGGGACAAGCTCGAGCTCGACGCCGTCTACGACGGCACTGTGACGTCGCTGCAGAAGTACGGCGCATTCGTCGACATCGGCGGCGTCGAGGGGTTGCTGCACGTCTCGGAGCTCTCCTACGAGCGGGTCTCGGATCCGTCGCAGGTGCTGCAGGTGGGCCAGCAGATCCGCGTCTCCATCAAGGAGCTGGATCAGCGCAACCGCAAGATCGGCCTGAGCCTCAAGGCGCTGATGGAGGATCCCTGGCTCGACGCCCTGGCCCGGCTCAAGGCCGACCAGGTGGTGCGCGGTCGGGTGGTGCGCATCGCGCAGTTCGGAGCCTTTGTCGAGCTGTTCAAGGGCGTAGAGGGGCTGCTGCACATCTCGGAGATGGGCGGCGGCCAGCGCCTCAACAGCACCCGCGACGCGGTGCGCGAGGGGCAGCAGGTGGTGGTCCGGGTGCGCGAGATCGACGCCCAGCGCCGCCGCATCTCGCTGGCGATCGCGGACGAGGAGGCGCTCGAGCAGAGCACCCGACCGGCCAGCGCCGATGGCCTGGTCGCCTCCACCTCCAGCGGCGGAGGGTTTGGTACTTTTGGCGACCTTTTCTCTGAAAAATTAAAGAAATAGCGATAACTCTTCAAGCATCCATCAAGTTTGGCATCAGGTCACGCTGCGGCGCGCGCGGTTGCGAGGATCTGCTGGAGCATTGGCCGGATTGACCGGCGGATCGCCGCGTAAAACAGCGGCGACATTGCGCGCCACCGTCTCGCCCATGGCGATCCGGGTCTCGGTGCTGCTGCTGCCGAGGTGCGGGGCCAACACCACGTTGTCGAGCGCCAGCAGATCGGGGTGTACCTGCGGCTCCTGCTCGTACACGTCGAGACCGGCCGCGGCCAGCCGCTTGCCGGCCAGCGCCTCGGCCAGCGCCGCCTCGTCGACCACCGGGCCGCGCGCGGTGTTGACCAGTACCGCGGTCGGCTTCATCAGGGCCAGCCGCCGACGATCGATCAGATGGCGGCTCTCGGCCGTCAGCGGCAGGTGCAGCGACACGAAATCGCTCTCGCGCAGCAGGGTCTCCAGGTCGACCTGGCGCTCGTCGGCGGCGCACGGCTCGCGCGGCGCCTCGTCGCAGTAGAGCACCCTCATCTCGAAACCGCGGCCGCGCCGCGCCACGGCACGGCCGATACGGCCGTAACCGACCACGCCCAGCGTCTTGTGGTGCACGTCGACGCCGAGCAGCAGATCCGGCTGCCAGCCCGAGAAGCGGCCGCTGCGCACCAGGCGCTCGCCGGCGCCGATGTGGCGGGCGGCGGCCAGCAGCAGCGCGAACGCCAGGTCGGCGGTGGTCTCGGTCAAGACGTCGGGCGTGTTGGAGACGTAGATGCCCAGCCGCTCGGCCTCGGCCAGGTCGACGTTGTTCACGCCGACGGCGTAGTTGGCCACGATCAGCGCGCCCGGGAGCTGGCGCAGCGTCTCCGCGTCGATCGGATCCGCGAGCAGGCTGACCACGGCGTCCACCTGGTCCTGGTGGTGGTGGCCCTGGCGCAGATCGGCAGCGCTGGTGAGCACCACCTCGCCCAGCTCGCCGAGCCGATCCATGGTCTGGTCGAGCAGCAGGCTGGTCACCGCGATCACGGGTTGACCTCGGTTCATCGACAGCTCCCGTCGCCCCGGTCCGTTCGCATGAACATTTCGAAATCCGGTTGATTCGACCACGCCTGGGGGGCGGCGGCGAGGCTTTTTTCGTCGCGTCAGCGACGAGAAAAAAACTTGCCGCGGTCGCGGGGCCCCAGGCCGATACGATCCGAATCGACCGGATTTCTCATAGATCACTCGCGCCGCTGCGTTCGCTCGTGAACCGCGGCCGATTGTGCGCTAGGGTCGGTCGCCATGCTGACCGGACGCTGTGCTGTCGCGCTGGTGACTGCTGCCACGTTGCTGTTCGAGGTCACGCTGACCCGCGTGCTCTCGTTTACGCTCTGGTACCACTTTGCCTTTTTGGTAGTGGGGGTGGCCCTGCTCGGCACCGCCGCCGCCGGCTCCTGGCTGTCCGTGCGAGCGGGCGGCGCCGCGGGGCTGCGACCGGCGCGCTGGGCGCTGACCCTGGCGCTGGCCCTGCCGCTGGCGCACGCGCTGTTTCAGTTGCTTCCGTTCGAGCCGTTCCGGCTGGCCACCCAGCCCGCCCAGTGGGCGATCGGCGCGCTCGGCATCGCGCTGTTGGCGGCGCCGTTCTTCGCCACCGGCGTCGTGATCGCGTCGCTGCTCAGCGAGGCCGGGCCGCGTGCCCACACCGTCTACGCTGCGGATCTGATCGGTGCCGGCGCCGGCGCGGCGCTGGCCCCGCTGGCCATCCGCTGGCTCGGCGCACCGGGAGCGGTGATCGCGGCCGGCGTGGCGGCGGCGCTGGCAGCGGTGCTCTTCGCGCTGGCCAGCGAGCGCCGGTCGTGGCTGGTCGCCGGCGCGAGCTGCGCGCTCGCCCTCGCGGTGCTGGTGCCGCTGGCCCAACGGGTGCTGCCGTGGCGGGTCACGGACGAGAAGAAGATCGGCAAGCTGCCCGCCGAGCAGGTGCTGCGCGATCCAGGACTCACCCTCTACACTGGCTGGGACATCGCCTCGCGCGTGGACGTGGTCGAGAGCGAGCGCGGCGCGCGCATCCTGGTCGACGGCGGGACCTCGGTCACCCGGGTGCCGGAAATACCCGCCGACCTGAGCGCGCTTGCTCCGTTCGCGGACGTCAACACCATCGCGCTGCAGTCCGCGCGCGGCGGCGACGTGCTGGTCGTCGGATCGGGCGGCGGCTGGGAGGTGCTGCGGGCGCTGGCCGCCGGCGCTGGCCACGTCGACGCGGTCGAGGTCAATCCGCTGGTCGTGGGCTGGGTGCGCGCAGACCAGCGCTTTGCCACCGCGCGCCTGCATCGCGACCCGCGGGTATCGCTGATCCAGGACGAGGCGCGGGCCTTTCTCGCCGCGAGCGACCGCCGCTACGCGGCGATCCTGATGGTGCACACCATCAGCAACGCGGCCTACGGCGCCGGCGCCATGAGCCTGGCCGAGGACTACGTGCTGACGGTCGAGGCCATGCGGCTGCTGTTCGATCGGCTCCACGACGGCGGTCTGCTGCTGATCACGCGGCCGACCGCGCAGCTCAAGCGCGTGGTGGAGACCATCGCTGCGGCGGCGCCGGCGTGCCGCCAGCAGATCGACGCCTGCGCCATGGCTTTTATCGACCCGGGCAGCAACCACTTCTTCAGCGGCGTGATCGCGGCCCGCAGGCCGATGGCGGCGGCGCAGCGGGTCGCGATCACCGAGGCGTTGATCCTGGCCAAGCTGTCACCGCTCAAGCCGTCGCTGGTCAAGCCACCGCAGCAGCGCGCGCTCACCCGGCCGGCGACCGACGACCGACCGTACTTCGCGCAGCGGGTGGCTTTTTCGGATCTGACGCTCGTGGATTTTAGGGGTGTGCTGGGCGACACCCGGCGTCACGAATTCGTGACCTCGACCGACGGCCGGATGGCGCTCGAGGACCGCCCGGTCGCCGAGGTGGCTGCCGTCGGCACCGGGCTCATCGCGGCCGGCGTCGGCCTGGTGGGCGTGCTGCTGCCGCTGCTGCTGGCGCGCCGCACGCGCCGCCAGCTAGCCCGCCAGCCGCTGTCGACCAGCGTTCGCTTCGTCGCGATCGGCCTGGCCTTCATGTTCGTCGAGATCGCGCTGATGCAAAAGCTGACCCGGGTGGTCGGCCACCCGTCGCTGGCGTTCGCGGTCACCCTCGGCAGCCTGCTCGTCGGATCCGGCGCTGCCAGCCAGTGGCTGGCGCCCTGGTTCGCACGGCGACTGCGGCCGATGCGCGATGCCATGCTGTTCGCTGCTGCCGGCGTCGGCCTGGTCGCGGTGGGCTCCAGCACCCTTCTCTATGCGGTGGACGCGCTGCCGCTGGGGCCGCGGATCGGGGTCGCGATCGCGCTCGGCACCGGCATCGGCCTGGTCCTGGGTTCGCCCTTTGCCGTCGCGCTGACCCGCGTCAGCGCGCGCGGTGAAAGCGTACCGTGGGCCTACGGGGTCAATGGCTTTGCCTCGGTGGTGGCGCCCGCGCTGGCGGTCATGCTGGGCGCGGAGATCGGTCTCACCTCGACCCTGCTGATCGGCGCCGCGCTGTACGCAGTCGCCGGGCTCTTGCCCGAACAAGCCAGGCCGGATACGCCTCTCCCGGGGCCCAGACCGGATCAGCCCCCCGGATAGAAGCAGTTGCCGGTCGCGGTGTCGCACAGCAACGGCGCGCAGCAATCCAGATCCGTACGGCACTCGCCGCAGACGCCGGTGCTGTGACCGGGCTCGATCAGGCAGGCGAGCCAGCCGCACTCGAAGCCGCACAGGGTGCAGCCGCCAGCGCCAGCATCACCGCCGCCGCCGTCCGCGGTGACCACGCCCCCGTCGGTCGTCACCACGCCGCCGTCGGTGACCGGCTCTTCGCAGCTCTCGCCGGCCCGCCGGATGGCGGTGTCGAAGTGGATGTCGGCCGCGGCTTCGAAGGTCACGCTGCGCACCATCAGCGAGCCGTAGAGGCTGGCGTTGGCGCCGAACACGATGTCGGCGTTTGGGGCGTAGACGTTGCCGGCAAAGGTCGAGGAGGCCTGAAAGCTGAGGTTGCCGGCGACGTAGGTGCGCACCGACGACGGCTTGTCCGGGGCGCCGAAGTCGGCGGCCGCACCGATGACCAGGTCGCCGGCGACAAACAGATCCAGCTCGCCGCCGTTGTCGACGGTGATGCTGAAGCGATGCGCCAGCAGATCGCCCCCGACGAACAGCACCGTGCGATCGGCCACGACGATGTCCAGCGACGATTCGCCCTGGTCGATCCGGGTGAGGTAGAAGCGGCCGCACGGCAACCGCAGAACGGCCGGACCGCCGGTCTCGTAGAGCGCCGGGTCGAGGCGAAAACCGGCATCGCCGCCGCCGCCGGCGTCCTCGACAGCGTACGCGTCGTTGTCGTTGTGGGTGGCCGCCCACGTCGTCAGCCCGGCGATGTCAAGGATCTGGTTGGCCGCGCACGGACAGGGCAGGATCTGCGGCACCGGCGCCTGGACGATGGTGCCGTTGACCGTGGCGCTGACGGTCGCCGAGGCCGGGACCGTCAGGTCGCCGCCGATGGTGATCCGGTTTGCGACGTCGCCGTTGACAAAGGCGTTGCGGTTGATCTCGGCATGGCTGCCGGTGCCGTACATGCCTACGTTGCCATAGGCGTAGAGGTTCTGGGTGACCGACGAGCCCGGCCCGAAGACCACGCCGCCTCCGCCCGAGAAGACCGATCCGCGTACCGACAACTGGCTGTCGAAGACCAGGTCGCCCTGGTTGAGACCGAGCTGGCCGTCGTCGACGACGTTGCTGCCGCCGTAAGCGCCCAGGCTCGAGTCGTAGGCATCCAGCACGAGCTGACCCTGCACCGAGATGCTCTGGCAGGCGCAGAGCGCGAAGCGGAACGTGTCGGCTGCCAGGTCGCCGGCGCAGATGCCCTCGCTGCCGATGCTGACCACGGTGCCGGTGCCCGAGCAGAAGTCCGGCAGCGGCTGCACCAGGGGATCGCCGTCGCTCGCCGCGCCATCGGCCAGCACGCGATCCGCGCTCCCGTCCAGGTTGGAGCCGGTGGTGTCGGTGCCGAGCCGGTCGGCGCCCTGTGCGTCGCCGACAGCCGCGTCGCCTTTTCCCGGGACAGCCGGATCGCAGCCGTCGCAACCTTGGACCGTCGCGACCAGGGCGCACGTCGCCGCCACAAGACAAGCCGAATTCGAATACCGCATATGACCTCCTGATGTCGTCGCCATGAAAGAGCAGGCATTCTCTACCCCGCACGATGCGTGCCAAAAGATGTGCTTCCGGTCGCCGGCGGACGATGGCCTTCGCGCTGCCGCAGAATCGCCCAACCGATTGTCTTTAAAATCAAAACAGTCTTTTTTAGACGCGCAGCGCCCGCCCCGGTCGCAGCTCTATTGCGCCACTGCTTCGACCAAAGCGTCGAACTCTCGACGATATTGTTGGATGAGCGGTCGAACGACGAGCCGCTGCCCTACGCTGCTATCCGGAAACGCCGGCGCACGAAATCGCGCAGCCGCTGCTGGTCGCGGTGGCTGAGCTGGGTAAATCGCACCGAGCGCGAGCAGAAGAGCTGATCGCGCTGCTCGGCGGTGACCAGCCCCAGCGCGCAGACCGGCTCGCCGTCGTCGGGCAGCATGAACTCGAGGTAGACCTCGCGCTGGCGCGGCGGCGCCGCGTCCAGCGCGGTGTAATAGCGCAACCCCCAGACGCTGAGGTCGACGACGTGGGCCCGGGGCGAGCTCCAGTAATCGCCGGCGATGAGCTGCAGATCGATCGGAACCCGGCCGTGGCGCCGTCGCTCGTGCTGATCGAGCATGCTGGCCTCCGTGTGGCGCCCGCTGGCTCCGCCCTGCCACCACAGCGCCATGGGTCCACTATGCGGGCCAGCCGGAGACAGGTCAAAATTTTGGCTGCGCTGCAGCACCGCCGGCCGGCGCTGCGGCCACTGCGGGACCCTCGGCGATCGCCACCGGTCACCCTGCGACGATGCCCTCGCCGGCGGCGATCGGAGACAGCATCTTCCGGATAAAGGGCAGGTGCTTCTCGAATTGCGCCCGGCCGGTGGCGATGGCGCGGTCGATCTGCTGCGGCGTCGGCACCACGGTCAGCGGCGACGGCACGTCGCGAAAGGTGACGGTGTGGTGCGCCGTCTCGTAGCCGATCTTGGAGGTCTCGGCGCCCAGCCGCATGATCGGCAGAAAAAGCAGGTTGCGGCTGATCGAGAGTTGCGGGGCAAAGGCGTCTAGCGCCAGCACGAACGGATCGCGGCGCCGGATGGCACCCCCCTGGACGGCGTCGCGGACTGCCCGCGCGGGCAGATTGTCCACCACCCCGCCGTCGATCAGCCGGGCCACGCCCTCGCGCTCCAGCAACCTGCGGCAGAGATCGATCATGCGCTCGTCCTCGCGCAGGATGTCGTAGTGGATGATGCCGGGCACGGCTGCCGAGAAGCCCAGCGCATCGACGACGTCGAACTCGCGCGTGAGCTCATCCCCGCCGAGCACGATAGTCCGCAGCGGCTTGGAGACGATCTCGGCCAGGGCCCGGGTGACCCTATCGATGCGCCAGCGAAAGCGCACGCCGAGCCGACCGCCGTCGAGCAAGTGGGCGAACCGCATCGGGTCGCCGAGGTTGGCCGCCGAGATGCCGCCGACGACGGCCCTGAACGGAATGGTCAGGTCGCACAGCCGCATCGGCACGCCGTCGCGCTCGAAATGGCGCGTGATGCCGGAGCGCAAAAACAGCTTGAAGGTGGCCGGGATGCCGAACCGGCTCTCGTTGTCGAAGACCCGGAACAGCTCGTTGAACGAGAGCCCGTCCAGAACCCGGCGCACCATCGGCGGATCGTAGCGCCGGCCGAGGGCCCTAAATGCGCCCAGGATCGAGCCCATGCTGGTGCCGGCGATGAAGTCGGGCACCAGGCGGGCTTCGTCGAGCAGCGCCAGCGCGCCCAGGAACACGTAGGAGACGCCGCCGCCTCCGCCCAGCGCCAGGCCAAAGGCGCGGTGGCGGAGCGCGTCCTCGAGCGCGAGCGCCGGCAACCGCGGCCCGAACAGCTCGAGCAGCGCGGTGCGCTCGCGCCGGGCCAGCCGCCGCACCTCCGGGATCACGTAGCGCAGCGTGTTGTCGGGGTAGGAGGCCGCCTCGTAGGTCGGCTTGACCAGATCGAGCAGCGCGTTGCGGTAGCGCTCGGTGGCGTAACCGATCTCGACCACGTCGTTTTCGACCGGCACCGCCGTGACCCGTGCCAGCGCGAAAGCGTACCGCAGCGCCGACTCGTCGGCGGGCGCCAGAAAGTTGGCATGATACGAGGCGTCCCAGAGGATGGCGCCTTCGAGCTGCTCGAGCTTGTGGACGAGGGCGGCGCGCTGGTCCGAGAACGGCAATTGGTTTGACCTCTAGGCCGGTGGATCGGTAAACAGACCCTTTTTCTCGCGCGCCCGCGTCTGCTCGATCAGCTTGAGCTCGCGCAGGGCGTCGGTGCAGTCGGGGTTGCACTTGATCGCCTTCTCGAACTGCTCCTCGGCCTCCAGGGGCCGGCCGGTTGCTTTGTAGATGTTGCCGAGAAAGAGATACGCCTTGTCGACCTTGGGATTGAGATCGATCCCGCGCGCGATGTGATCCTCGGCCTGGCGCTGCACCGCCTGGTTGTTGGGATCGGACTGGAACAGAGCCCAGCCCAGGTAGGCGTGAAACTCGCCCTCCTCGTCGTAGCGGCCGAGGGCGTCGCGAAAGGCCTCGGCGGCCCGGCCGTACTCCCGTTTCTTGAGCAGCGACTCGCCCTCCTGAAACTTGGATTCGGCGGCCAGGATGCGCGACACCTCGTCGGTCGGCCCCTGCTTGAGCCCGCTCGCCAGATCGGCCTCGTAGGCGGTACGATCCTTCGCGTTGGACAGCACCTCCCAGGCCGAGTTGATCATCGAGTAGATCTGGTCCGCCAGCGCCCGCACGTCGGCCGAGGCATTGCCAAAATGCTTGTCCGGGTGGTAGTCGCGCGCCAGCGCGTAGTACGCCTTGCGGACCTCATCGCTCGTCGCCGTCTTCGAGACACCGAGCACCTCGAAGTAGTTCATGCGGCGCATCTCCTTGGCCTTGCGCGCCAACTGCTCGCGCAGGCTCGCCTCGCGCTGCGGCTCGCTGGCGGCGGCCAACCTGGGAGAGAGCGGCGGCGGCATCGACAGCGGCGGCGGGCCGAGCCGGCCGCCCTCGGGCGACACCGGCTTGAGCCGCTGCGACAGCGGCGGCGGCACCGGCGGCATGGTCGGCTCGAGCTTCTCGCGCTTGGCCGCGCTGCGCGGCTGTGGCTGCACCATCTGCGCCGCGACCAGCGCCGAGGCGAGAGCCAGGGCGCGGGTGCGCGGCAGCAGGTCCTTGTCGAGGATCTGCGCCAGCGTCTTCTTGCCGTCGATCAGCGCGACGAAGCGCCGCTCGTCCGGCGTCAGATCCATCTCCTGAAACCGCTGCAGCGGATCGGGATGCACCACCAGGTAGCTGTCCATGTGCTCCCGCAGCATCGAGAGCAGCCGATCCTCGTCGCAGGTGCGCTTGATGCCCTCGAAGATGATGGTGGCCGGGGTCATGTCGAGCTCGATGATCTCGGACGGCGGTACGCTGCGCGGGTTGAACTGAAAATCGCCATCGGTCCAGGAGAAGATGTCGAACAGCTTGGTCTGCAGTTGCAGCTCGAGCGCGTAGACCAGGTTGTGAGGCGATATGCAGCCCATCTCGATCAGCACCGTGCCCTGCTGGCGCTGGGAGGACTTCATGGTCCGGATCGACTCCTCGCACTCGGTCGCCGTGATCAGGCGCTCGCGCAGCATCACCTTGCCGAGACACTCGGCCAGTACGTTGGACTTGACGTAGGTCGGATAGCCCTCCTTGAAGTAGACGATCTTCTTCAACTTGCCGCGCCGCAGCAGCAGCGCGCCGGTGGCTCGCCAGCGATAGAGCTGCGCCAGGGTCACCGCGAACGGAGTCTGCTGCAGCGTCCCGCGCGCCACCTTGCCGCCCTGAAAATGCTCGCGCGCCGAGGCCTCGACCTCGTTCTGCTCTGCGTGGCTGAAACGGTCGGCGAGCGACTCGGCCGGCACCACGTCGGCCGCGGCGCGCTGCTTCTCCCGGCTCGCGCGATCCGGGTACTGCTTGCCGAAGGTCGCGCGCAGGGCATCCACCACCTTGCTGCCGGCGAACGGCTTGTCGAGGTAATCCACGACGCGGTAGCGCTCGATCGAGTCCTTGCGGTGGCGGCCTCCGCGATAGATGCCGCTGATCATAAGGATCGGCACCTGCGGGCGGCGCTCGCCCTGGCGGATTCGCTCGGCCACCTGAAAGCCGCTGATGCCCGGCAGCAGCACGTCGAGAATGACGAAATCGAAGTCGCGACGCGCCAGTGCGCGCAGCGCCCACTCGCCGTCTTTTTCACAGACGACGTCGAATCCCTCGTCCTCCAGCAGGTCGGTCAGAAACCTCTGGACGTTCTCGTCGTCCTCGACGACGAGGATGGTCTTGCTCATGCCTGCATCCGCTCGCTGGCACGGACCCGATGGCCCGGCTGTTTGCCGCGACAATAGCGAGGTCCGCCAGCCGTAGCAACAGCCTCGCCCGCGGTGCTGGTTCTGGTGTATCTTCGCTCGAGATTCGCGCGGAGGTCGCAACCGCCATGGAGTACTTGCTCGAGGTGACCACGGGTGCCGAAAGGGGCGAGCGCCACAAATTACCTCTGGGCAGCTACGTCGTCATCGGGCGCGCCGGCAACGAGATCCAGCACACCGTGCAGATGGCCGCCGGCGGCGACCGGCTGCTGGGCGACGAGTTGCTGGCCATCGCCGAGCGCCACATCGCTGCCCGCAGCGACCGCGGCAGCTCGCCCCACCGCCTCGGCGTGCGCAAGCGAATGCCCGACATCGATTTTGCCGATGCGGGCATCTCGCGCAACCACGCCATGGTCTTTCACGACCAGCAGGGCGTGTCGATCGTCGACCTGATGAGCACCAACGGCACCCACGTCAACGACGCGATCGTCGCCGACGCCGACCTCCGCACCGGCGACGTGATCAGGGTCGGCCGCACCGAGCTGCGGCTGCTGGTGGTGGGCTGAACCGGCGCAACAAGAATGTTGGTCCCGCGACTGGCCTCGCGGTATAGAAGGCAACCATGACCAGTCTCCTGTCGCGCGATGATCTCGCGGTCTTCACCATCCCCTCCCTCGACGACCGGCTGGCTGCGATCCGGGACCGGGTCGCGCCGACGCTCGCCGACCTGGGGCGCGCCCTGATCGACGAGCTGGCGGTGCGCACCGGCGAGGAGCTGCACTGCCACGCCGCGGTACACGCCAGACAGAAGAAGAATCCACCGGACGAGACCTGGATCGCGCTCGGGCCGACGCCGCGGCAGTACAAGAAGGAGCCCTATTTCGCGGTCGGGATCAGCCGCAACGCGGTGCACGTGCGGGTGCAGATCAGCGAGGAGTGCCCGCGCAAGGTCGAGCTCGGCCAGGTGATCGTCGAGCGCAGCCCCGAGCTGGCGCGGCATGCCCAGCACCTGGGAGCGCTGCGCAACTTCGAGGGCTGGGACCACGAGGGCCTGCCCGATCCGGCGCCTGCGGCCGAACGCCTGTTCTGGTCAACGCTCGGCAACCGCCTGGTCGCGAAAAAAAACGCCCGCTTCGACATCGGGGTGGGCTGGAAAGGCGCCGAGGCGCTGCGCCTCAGCAAGCAGCGGATCGCAGACGCCATCGTGCGGCTGATGCCGCTCTATCATTTTGTTGTTTTTGACCGCTGGCGCTTCTGACCGCCGTCATTCCGACGAGTCGAGGTACAGCAGAACCGCTCCCGCGACTCCCACCAGCGCGCCGGCACCAAAGGCGCCCAGGCCGAGCGGCATCTGCAGGTTGTCGCCAGGATTGCTGAGGACGACCGCGCCCACCACCGTGGCCACGGTCCCGACTCCGAGCAGCGACCACCCTGCAACCGTCATCCAGGTCCAGTCCTTCTCAACCTCCGCGGTCGGCGGCTGTTCGACCGGCGCCGGCGCGCTCTCTGCTGGCGTCACCTCGGGCTGGACCTCGGGTTGCGCCTCGACCGGTTGCTCCTCGGTCGGCTGCTCCTCGGTCGGCTGCTCTTCGGTCGGCTGCTCTTCTGTCGGCTGCTCCACGGCCGGCTGCGACTCGGCCGCCGGCGTCGCCTCGTCCGGCGGCGTCGCCTCGTCCGGCGGCGTCGCTTCGGCTGGCGGCGTCGCCTCTGCAGGTTGGGCCGCCTCGGTGCCAGCAGGAGCCTCCTGGGCGCGCACCGGAGCCGCCGACAGGAGCGAGAACAGGGCCAGTGTCCCAAGCGCGTACAGTGCTCTCATCGCAATCCCTCGATCTTTTCGTCGATACCGTGGTCGCACTCTAGTACACCGTAAAAAAAACGCAACGCCGTCTCTGCGACTGCAGCGCTGGCGCCGGCGCCTCGCCCCGGTGCGGCCAGCGCTGGTCTGTGCTGGCCTTGTTTCGTCGACCGTTGCGTGCTACCGGAACCTAGTGGTCCAGAGCGCCGCCGCGGCGCACACGAGGCGTGATGGTGACCCTGCGCGCAGCGAGACGACAGCCCCGCCGTCGCCGCGTTCTGGTGACCGGCTACCCCGGATTCATCGGCCGGCGGCTGGTCGAGAAGATACTGGCCAGCGAGACCGATGCCCGGCTTGTGTTGCTGACGCAGGAGAAGTTCCTGGCGCGCGCCCGTGCTCTGCTCGGCCGACTGCCGCCGGCACAAGCCGCGCGCGCGACGGTCCTGGAGGGCGACATCGTCGCGATGGATCTCGGCCTCACCGGCGACGAGTACCGCGCCCTGACCGCCACGGTGACCGACATCTACCACCTGGCCGCCATCTTCTACCTGGGCGTGCCAGCCGGAGAAGCCAAGCGCGTCAACGTCGACGGCACGCGCCAGGTGTTGGAGCTGGCGCGCGGCTGCCGCCGGCTCCGACGCCTCAACCACTTCTCGACCTGCTACGTATCCGGCGACCGCACCGGCGTGATCGAGGAGGACGAGCTCGACTGCGGCCAGCGGTTCCGCAACCACTACGAGCGCACCAAGTTTCAGGCCGAGCAACTGGTCGCGGCGGCGGCGTCCGAGCTGCCGATCACGGTCTTCAGGCCCTCGATCGTGGTCGGCGACTCGCACACGGGCGAGATAGACCGATTCGACGGCGTCTATCACATCGGCATCCTGGTGATGGCCTCGCCGGTCGCGGTGCCGCTGCCGGGGGAGGCGGTGGCGCCGCTCAACCTGGTGCCAGTCGATTTCGTGGTCAACGCCTGCCACCGGATCTCGATCGATCCTCGCGCCATCGGACGGACGTTTCACATCGTCGATCCCAATCCGCTGTCGTCGCGACGGATCCACGAGCTGTTCGCCACACGGAGCGGCAAGCGGATGCCGCGCTGGCACCTCAACTACCGAGTGACCAAGCTGCTGCTCAGCGTGCCCGGGCTCGAGAAGATGGCGCGTCAACCCGCGCAGGCGCTCGAGTACCTCAACCATCTGGCGATCTACAACTGCCCCAACACGCTCGAGCTGCTCGACGGCACCGGCATCATGTGCCCGCGCTTCGAGAGCTACGCCGACAACCTGATGCGCTACGTGCGTCGCCACCTGCGCGCGCGCGAAGCCGCCCGGGCGCGGGCCGCCGATGACCCGCTCGATCGCTAGCGGGCGCTCATCCCGACGACGAGGACAGCATGCTGCAACCGCTCCCATTCGATGCCCTGCGCTGGACTCTGGATTCAACCACGCTCGACCTGGGAGACCAGGGCAGCGCGGTCGCCCGACCCGGCGCGCTGGGGCAGGAGCGCGCCCTGCGCGCGCTCGAAGTCGGGCTCGGCATCGCCGAGCGCGGTTTCAACCTGTTCGTGGTCGGGCTGCCCGGCACCGGCCGCATGTCGACCGTGCGCACCGTGCTCACCAAGAGGGCGGCCACCGAGGCGGTGCCCGATGATTGGGTGCTGCTGTACAACTTTGAAGAGCGCGACCGGCCGCGCGCGATCCGGTTGGCTCCCGGCACCGCCAACAAGCTGAAAAAGGCGGTCGATGGATTCATCGAGCGGCTGGAGACGACCATCCTGAAGGCGTTTGAGACCGAATCCTACCACCGGCGGCGGGAGGTGATCGCGGCCGAGCACGAGGCCAAGACCGATGCCGCGCTGGCCGACGTCGAGACCGAGGCCGAGAAACGCAGCTTCTCGCTGCGGCGCACACCGACCGGCATCACGCTCGGGCCGCTGCGCGAAGGCGCGCCGCTGACCGAGGAGGAGTTCAACGCGCTGCCGGCCGCCGAGCGCGAGCAGATCGAGGCCGAGAGCGCCGTGCTCGAGGAGATGCTCGACGGCTCGGTGCGCGTCATCCGCCGGCTCGAGCGCGAGACCGAGGAGATGATCGAAAAGCTCGACCGCGAGGTGGTCAAGGCCGCCATCGAGCCCGAGCTGGCCGAGCTGAAGGCCAGGTTCGGCGAAGTCACCGGCCTGCCCGAGCATTTTGCCAAGGTACAGGAGGATATCCTCGACTGCCTCGATGCCTTCAAGCCGACGCCCGAGGCGCCGCCCGACGAGTCGAGCGAGGAGGAATCTCCGGCGCAGCTCATGCAGATCTGGATGAGCGAGGACGACCTGCCGCCGGCGATGCGTTACAAGGTCAATGTCTTCGTCGACAACAGCAAGCTGACCGGCGCCCCGGTGATCGAGGAGACCCACCCGACGCCGTTTAATCTGCTCGGCCGCGTCGAGTACCGCATGCGCGGCAGCGAGACGCTCACCGATTTCACGCGCATCAAGCCGGGAGCGCTGCACCGCGCCAACGGCGGCTACCTGCTGGTCGACGCGATCGAGCTGCTGCGCGACGGCAACGCCTGGGAGGGACTCAAGCGCGCGCTCAAGAACCGCAAGGTCGAGATCGAGGACCCGGGCGAGGCCGGCCGCATGGTCTCGATGGCCTCGCTGAGGCCGGAGCCGATCCCGCTGCGCACCAAGGTGGTGGTGGTCGGCACGCCCGACGTCTACTACCTGCTGTCCCGCAACGACCCCGATTTTGGCAAGCTCTTCAAGGTCAAGGTCGACTTCGACACCGAGGTGCAACGCAACGAGGCCAACCTGCAGGGGTACGCCCGCTTCATATGCGGCCTGGCGCACGAGGAGAAGCTGCTGCCGCTGGCGCCGACGGGGGTGGCGCGCGCGGTGGAGCACGCGGCCCGGCTGGCATCGAGGCGCGACAAGCTGTCGACGCTGTTCGGCGAGATCGCCGACCTGCTGCGCGAGGCCAGCTTCTATGCCGCGCGCCGCAGCGCGACCCATGTCGAGGCCGGAGACGTGCGCGCCGCGCTCGACGCCCGGACCGAGCGCGAGGCGTTTCTCGAGTTCAGGCTGCGCGAGGAGATCGAGAACGACATCGTGCGCATCGAGCTGTCCGGCGAGCGGGTCGGTCAGATCAACGGCCTGACCGTGGTCGATCTCGGCAGCTACTCGTTCGGCCACCCGGCGCGGGTCACGGCCACCACCGGCTTCGGCGGCGACGGCGTGATGGACCTCGAGCGCGAAACCGAGCTGGGCGGCCCGATCCACACCAAGGGCGTGCTGATCCTGGCCGGCCTGATCAGCAACCGCTTTGGAGCCACCCGCGCTCTCCATTTCAGCGGCCGCATCTGCATCGAGCAGAGCTACATCCCGATCGACGGCGACAGCGCGTCGCTGGCCGAGGCATGCGCCCTGCTCTCCTCGCTGGGCGGCTTTGGCATCGGCCAGCGCTTTGCCATCACCGGCTCGATCGACCAGTGGGGCACGGTGCAGGCGGTCGGCGGCACCAACGACAAGCTCGAGGGTTTTTTTGCGGTGTGCAAGAGCCGCGGCCTAGACGGTAGCCACGCCGCGGTCATTCCCCAGAGCAACGTCGAGGAGCTGATGCTGCGCGAGGAGATCGTCGAGGCGTGCCGCCAGCACAAGTTCTCGATCTACGCCGTGTCGACGATCGAGGAGGCGCTCGAGCTGCTGTGCGGCCGACCGTTCGGCAACGCCGATGAGCAAGGCAATTACCCGATCGGCACGCTCGGCCACGACGTGGCGAGCGCGCTCGATCGCTTTGCGGAGATCTGGCGGCGCCAACGGCGCCCGTGATCAGCCCCGCCTGGCGACGAGCATGATCCGCGGCGCGGCCGGATGGTACGGCGTCAGGTCGACATCGCCGTAGCAATCGATCGCGACAAAACCGGCCGCCGCCAGCGCCCGAGACAACTGGTCGTGCGTCCACTGCCGTCGGCACACCGTGCGCTGTTCGCTGCCGGCCAGGCTGCCGTCGGCCCGCAGCCTGCGGTGGCGAATCAGCGTCGTCAGCACGGCGGATGCGCGATCGTAGCACTCGCGGCGATCGACCAGCAGCGTGCCGCCGTCGCGCGACAGCGGCCGGTTCTCGAGGCCGGTGAAATCGGCGTCATCCAGCTCCGCGTCGACGGCCAGCGGCGCGAACAGGTCGCAGGCGAACCGACCCTCTTCGACCAGGCTCGCGCGTGCGGCCCGCAGCAGCTCGGCCAGCCCGGTCGCGTCCTGATGCTGCAGCAGGTTGAACGGCGCGATCACCGCGCCGTATCGCGCCGGCGGGTCGCGATGATGGCGGGCGTCGCCGAGCTGGAGCTGGACGCGCTGGCGCACGTCGCGCGGCAATTGCAGCCGCCGGCGTTCGCACTTTGCCAGCATCTCCGGCGCCAGCTCGAGCCCGGTCACGCTGTAGCCGGCCGCGGCCAGCTCGAAGGCGACGCGGCCGAGGCCACACCCCAGCTCCAGGATCGCCGGCGGTCGAGCCTGCGCCGCGACCAGGCGATAAAACGCCAGATCGCCGCGGTAGTTGGCGTGCTCCAGCTCGTACAGCGCGGGATCTTCGTAGAGGTCTGTGCCGTCGGAGAGCACGCTGTGCCCCGCTGGCGCGCTACAGCTCGCGCCGTCGCATCCGGCCGGCGAGCAGGTCCCCCACCCGCAGCGCGTTGGCGTGAATGGTCAACGTGATCGGCACCCCACCCGAGCTGGGCAGGCAACTGCCGTCGACGACATACAGGTTGTCGACCTCGTGGCAGCGGCAGCTCGGGTCGAGCACGGAGCGGGCCGGGTCGCGGCCAAAGCAGCAGGTGCCGTTCTGCAGCACGTAGGTGGCGCCGCGCAAGATAGTGTCGACCTGTTCGGAGCCCATCGCGTTGAACAGCTCGCGCGCGCGATCGGCGAGAAAGTCGGCCACCTCGAGGTTGCGCGGGTGGTGCACCAGGGTCACCCGAGCCACCGGCGCGCCCCAGACGTCGCGCACGGCGTCGTCGACCTCGACCCGGGTCTCGGCATTGGGCAAAAACTCGCCGAAGATCTCGGCCTCGAGCGTCTTGCCTTCGAGAAAGCGGCGGCGCAGCCCCTGCTTGAGCGCCGGCCCCCAGGTCAGCTTGCCCTGTCGCACCGCCACCTGTTCGGCATTGTAGATCGGATTGGGGTGCACCAGGTCGAAGCGCACGGTGCCGCCCTTGATCCGCGCGCCGCCTTTCTCGTACCAGTAGAAATCCTGCACCGATCGGCCGAGCCAGGGCAGCCGGTCATCGAAGCCCTCGATCTCGGCGCCACCGCCGGTGCGCAGCAGCTCGGCCTCGACCAGAGCCAGAGTGTTGAAGCAGAGATGGCGGCCGACGCGATCGCCGTTGTTGGCCAGGCCGCGCGGGAATCGTCCTGATCGCGAGTTGAGCAGCAACCGCGCGCTCTGGATCGCTCCCGCGGCGACGCAGACCGCGCGCGCGGTGACCGCGTCGCGCCGCCCCCCCCGATCGATCAGCACCGCCCCGCTGGCCCGACCCCGGTTGTCGACCGTCACCTCGATCGCGCAGCGGTTGGCGAACACGCGGCAGCGACCGGTGGCGATCGCCTTGGGCAACAGCGCCGACAGCGCGCTCGACTTGGCGCCGGTCTCGCAGCCGTAGTTGCCGCACAGACCGCTGTAGGTGCAGCGCGGCCGGCCGTCGTAGGCGCGCGACAGGATTGCTCGCGGCGTGGCGAAGGTGTGCCAGCCGAGCTTGCCGGCGACCGCGTCGAGGCGGCGCGCGATCGGATGCTCGAGCAGCGGCGGCAGCGGATAGTCGTGACGCCGCGGCACGTCGAAGGGATTTTCGCCGGCGCGACCCGAGACTCCGAGCAGCACCTCGGCGCGATCGTAGTAGGGCTCCAGGTCT
This sequence comes from Deltaproteobacteria bacterium, assembly GCA_016934455.1. GTDB lineage: Bacteria > Myxococcota > JACRCW01 > JAFGSX01 > JAFGSX01 > JAFGSX01. Next base: position 4,871 of record JAFGSX010000247.1, on the reverse strand, counting down.
CGATATCCGATCGGCCAGTCCTGGATCTCGCTGTCCGCGACGGCACCCAGCGCCGTGCGCAGGCGAAAGTCGTCCTCGTGCATGCGGTAGAAGAAACCGCTCATGTGCACGGTGCCGCCGCCGACGCAGCAGGCGGTCCAGCCGTCGTTGGTCTTGCGATACTCGGCACTCGCCTGGTAGCGCATCAGGTTGGGCTCGTCGCTGACGAAGGGCACGAAGAAATTTCGGCGGCAGACCGCCAGCTCGTCGCGCTCGAAATCGGCCAGCGTGTAAAAAGGACCCTTCTCGACCACGATCACGTCGACGCCCTGCTGCGCCAGAGCCAGCGCCGCGGTCGCGCCACCCGCGCCCGAACCGATCACCAGCACGTCGCAGCTCGGCCCGGACACGTCTAATTTCTCCACGCCCGGTCATCGCCGGGCGCCCAGCGCACGGGCTTGAAGCCGACGTACTGCCAGCCCACGCCGTTGCGGTTGCCGCCGTGCCGGGGATCGCTCAGAAATCCCTCTATCACCAGCACCAGCATCAGGTGCACGAACCGGTCGCCGTCGAGGCCGCGCCGGCGCAGCGCGCGCACCTCGGCCAGCACCTGCTCGCGCTGCGCGGTCGTGAGATCGGCGAAGCGCGCGGCGGCGATCCGCTGCGCGGCCGCATCGAGCGCTTGCAGCCCGCTCTCGGCGACCGCCCGCAGCAGGTTGAACTCGGGTTTGGCCAGCTCGCGGGCGATGAAATCCGAACAGCCCGCCTCGTCGGCGCCGGGCCCGTCGTCGGAGGGCAGCAGGTGCGCGCACAGAGCATCGAGCGCGGTGCGCTGCTCGGCGGCAAAAGTCGGCATCGCCGCCGGAGGTCGCCGCCGACAGCCGGGCGCCAGAGCTCCGGTCGCCAGCCCGGCCGAGAGCGCCGAGAGCTGCGCCAGGAACGCGCGGCGGTCAACGCGCATCGGCCACCCCGCCGGTGCCGCTGTCGACGCGATGGCAGACACCACAGGTGCTGCGCAGGCGGCCGATGTACAGGCAGTCGACCGGCCGCGGCTTCGACTGCGGCTGGCTCGCCGCCCCCACCGCAGCGGCCGCTGCCGCCGCATGGCAGCGGGCGCAGCGCAGCTCGTCGCGCCGCAGGTCGATGTAGGAGCAGCGGTGCCGCTGCAGGCCGCGCGCCGGCTCGGGCCAGTGGCAGCCGGCGCAGGGTTGCCGCGCGTCGCCCAGCGCCAGGGGCCGGCGCAGATCGCCGCGCAGGGTCAACAGAAATGAGATCAGGGGGGTGGCCACGTCGGTGCGCTGCTCGAGCGGTGCCGCAAAGGCCGGCATCTTGGTATCAGGCCCGAAGTACCCGAGCGGATCGCGCAGCAGCCGGGACAAGGTGGCCGGCTCGAGCCGGCCGCTGTCGTCGAGATCGGGGCCGTAGCCGCCCTGGCGGTCGGCGGCCTGGGTCGAGCCGGAGCTGCGGTGGCAGGTCACGCAACCCAGATCCTCGTACCACAGCAGTCCGCGCGCGACCACACCGCCATCGTCGACCGTGCCGGGCACGTGGCACAGCGCGCAGCGCGCAGCGCGCCAGGCCCTGTCCTCCAACCGGTGGCGTCCCCGGGGGAAGTGAGCGCGCTGCGGATCGAGCGCGCGGCCATCGCCGCCGTGGCAGCCGACGCAGCCGACCACGAACGGCGGATGATCGCGCAGGCCGCCCGGATGGCGGTCGGCGGTGCCCGCCGCCAGATCGAAGTGGCAGGTCAGGCAGCGCTCGACGCCAAACGCCGTCTGGACCTCGACCACGGTTCCGGGCGCGTCGACCCCGCGGCTGCGCAGCACCTCCTGCCGCTGCCGCCAGGGAGCACGCGCCTCGCGCGCGATCGCGGCGACCACGACCAGCACCAGCGCGGCGCTGGCCGCGGCCAGCGCGATCTGCCAGCCGCGGCTCACGGCGCGCCTCCACCGGTCCACGGCTGCCACGGCCAGAAGAACTGCCACGACGGACCGCGGCACCAGACACCGACCACGGTGAAGACGAGGTAGGCGCCGATCAGCACCGCCACCAGCGCCACCCCGCCCGCGCTCCAGCGGCGACGGACGGCCAGCCCGGCAGCCGCCGCCAACGCGCCGGCGATCAACACCAGCGTCGCCGGATCGAGCACCCGCGCTCCGATCGCTGCGCTCTCCCAGAGCGCCAGCCCGAGACCGGCGACCGCGGCGCCGACCAGAGCCGAGACCAACGCGATCGGCCAACCCGAATCGGCGAACCAGCGACCGGTTCTCTCGCCGCGGCGGTCGATCAGCGGCAGCAACAGCAGCCCTGCCACCAGCGCCAGCGGGAACAGCACCGCGCCCGACCGGGCAGAGTAACTGACCATCTCCTGCATGCCGACGAAGTACCAGGGCGCCTTTTCTGGATTGTCGGGCTGGGTCGGCGAGGCCAACCCGGCCAGCGGCGCGTCGACCGCAAATGCGATCGCGATCACCAGCGCGCAGAGCGCGATGGCCAGCGTCGCCTCGCGCAGGACCAGGTGGGGCCAGGCATCGACCAGCCGCGGCAGGACCGGCGACGGCTTGGTGATCTCGACCTGCGACGGAACCGGGTCGAACGCCTCCGCCGAAGCCAACGCCGGTGGCGCGACTGCCGCTGGCTTGGTGACCTCGAGCTGAGGTTGCGGGGGCGCAGGCGGCGATGTGACCGACGGTGTCGCCGATGCTCCAGACTTGCGGCGCCGGCGCTTGCTCATGGCCCGTCCCCGCCGTTGCGGGCGAGCCCGCCGTCCTTGCGCAACCGCCACAGGTGGTAGACCAGCAGCCCGCCGATCAGCGTCGGCAGCAGCGCCACGTGCAGGACGTAGAAGCGCAGCAGCGATCGCGCGCCGACCACGTCGCCGCCCAGAAAGAGCCGCTTGAGCCAGGGACCGATGCCGGGCCACAGCGCGACCATGTCCGCGCCCACGGTGCAGGCCCAGTACGCGGTCTGGTCCCACGGCAGCAGGTAGCCGGTGAAGGCGAACAGCAGCACCGTCGCCAGCAGGCCCAGCCCGACCAGCCAGTTGACCAGGCGTCGGCCGCGGTAGGCGGCGCTCAGGTAGACGCGCAGCAGGTGCAGCCCGACCACGATCAGCAACGCGTGGGTGGCCAGCCGGTGCAGCCGCCGCGTCAGGTCACCGAAGGGCACCACCGCCACGATGTCGCGCACGTCGTCGTGGGCGCGCTCCGGCGTCGGCGTGTAGTGCGGCATCAGCAGCAGGCCGCTTACCAGCAGCAGCGCCAGCAAGACGATCGCGGCGATGCCCAGGCCCAGGGTCGCCCTCGGCCGCAGCGATGCCGCGCACACGCGCGCCGGGTGCAGGTGCAGCAGCAGGCTGCGGCGGCCGCCGCTGTGCGTCGGCTCACCCACGTTGGCCCCAGGGCGCGACAAAGGTGTTGGTCGCCACCACTGTCGTCGGATCGACGAAAAGGGCATCGCCGACGACGCGCACCTGAAGCCAGTCGAGGGGGCGCACCGCCGGCGGCGTCAGCGCCGAGCCGACGCTGTCGAACGTGCTGCCGTGGCAGGGGCAGATAAAGCCTTCGCCGCGGCGACGAACCGTGCAACCGAGATGGCTGCAGCGGGCGCTGATGGCGGCCACGCCGCGCTCCTCGACCACGATGTAGATCGGCTCATCGGGCAGCAACCGCCAGCTTCCGGGCACAAAGTCACCGCGCTGACCGATGTGGACAAGCTGGCGCCGGGCCCGCAGCGGCGCCAGCAGGCGCGCGGCCGCGTAGGCGGTACCAGCGGCGGCCGCGGCCAGGGCCAGCAGCGCCGCGTCGATCAAAAAATTGCGGCGCGGACGCACATCGCCGTTGGCAGCAACTGGCATGGTGCCATCGTCGCCAGGGTTGGATCGGGTGTCAACTCACGCGCGATCGGCAAACGGCCGCGCGATCACTGGGGGTGGTGCTCGAAGCGCTGCACGTTCTGGGCAAAGACCTCGAGCCGGGCGATCACGTTGGGCGGATAGGGCTGGCCGTCGTTCTCGAGCGCGACCACTGGGTAGCCCCGGGCCTTGGCCCACGGCGCGTAGACGCCCTCGATCAGGCGCCCGGGCAGGCAGCCGAAGGGCGCGATGATGGCGATGCCCGAGTAGCCGTCGTGCATGGCCGCGGCCGCGACCGCGGGCGAGATGGTGGCCTCGCTCTCGAGCTCGGGGTCGACGAAGGTCCTGCCGCCGAACTCCAGCGTCTCGTCCATGTCCTCGGGCGCATCCGCGATCAGACCGGTCGGCCGCAGCGCATCGCGCACCTGACGCTCGACCCGGTGCTTCCACCACTCCTCGACGCCGAGCCAGGCGCGCTCGCGCAGCCAGCCGCGGCGTGCCGCCTGCACCAGACCATCGCGCTCGCGCTCGCGCTCGAGCAAAAAGCGCTGCGACCAGTCGCAGTAATGGATCCACTCGGTCACACCGGCCAGCTTGGGCAGGATGCCCTGCTCCAGCAGGTGGTCGCACAGCTCCTGCACCGAGAAGGTGTCGCGGCGGACGTAGATCTCGCCCACCACCAGCACCTTCTTCACCTCGTCGATCGAGCGCTTTCTCGAGATCGCGGCCAGCGCCCGCGCCGCGCGCGCGAGCGCCTCGTCCAGCGCCGCGCCACCCCTGACCACGCCGTCGACCACCTCGCGCCAGCACCGATCGAAGACGCGCAGCCCGGCGTCGGCGTCTCGCGCCAGCAGCTTGACGGCGTGGCGAACGTCGGTGAAGTAGTCGGACAGCACCACGGCGCGCCACATGTCGCGGCCGAAGGTCGGGCCCACCTCGCGATAGCTGTTCTCGCCCGAGCCGACGAACAGCACCACGTTCTCGAAACCCAGCTCCTCGAACAGCTTGTCGTAGAAGACGTGGTACTGGCCGGTGCGGC
>JAFGSX010000246.1 GCA_016934455.1 Deltaproteobacteria bacterium | reverse complement strand
AGCCAGCAGACGGCGCCACCGCAGGCGAGCCCGATCGCGACCGCGATGGTCGCGATCCAGAGCGACTCGGCCACCACCTGCGCCACCAGCCGCTGCCGCCGCGTACCGACCGCCAGCATCACGCCGAACTCGCGGGTGCGCTCGAGCACCGACATCAGCACGGTGTTGAGCACGCCCAGCCCGACCAGGAAGTAGATGACGAAGATGGCGATGAACATCGCCTTGTCCATGATCTGCTGCATCATCTGCAGCGCCGGAAACAGCTCGGCAAACGAGAGCACCTCGTAGCCGTCGCCCAGCTCGCTCTTGATCGCGGCCGCCAGCGGCGCGGACTGCTCGGCGCTCGGAAGCTGGGCCAGCACCTGGTGCGCGACGTTGCCCTGCCCGAGCAGGCGCTGGGCCGCGGCGGCGGCCACGTAGACCTGGCCATCCTCGACCGCAGGTGAGATCGCGCTGAAGATCCCTCGCACGCGGAACAGCTCGGCGCCCACCTCACCGTCGGCGCGCTGCGCCATCACCCGCACCTTGTCGCCGACGTTCAGCTTCAGACGCCGGGCCAGTCCGGCGCCGATGACGATGCCGCGCTGGTCGTCGGCCGCCAGCGGCTGGCCCGCGCCCGGCGTAGCGATGAAGTTGCTCAGCTTCGCCTCGACCGCCGGGTCGACGCCGTAGACGCGCGCGCCGCGGCTGCCCCAGGCGCCCGAGACCAGCCCCTGCACCACCACGCGCCAGCCCACACGCGCGCCCGGCGGCGCCGCAGCGGTCAGCTTGGCCACCACCGCGTCGGGATCGGCGATCGCGCGCCGCACGTCGCGCCGCACCCGGTAGTCGCGGGCGAAGATCTCGAGGTGGCCGCTGCCGGTGTTGCCGAGGTCGTTGCTGGCCTGGTTCGTGATGGCCTCGAGCAGGCCGATGCCGAACAGCAAAAAGGTCAGACCGAACGCCACCGCGCTCATGTTGATCAGGGTGCGGCGACGCGAGCGCCAGATCGAGCGCCAGGCGATGCGGAGGAGCTGCGCCATCACACCCTCCTCACCGCTTCGACCGGCCGCAGCCGCGAGGCCCGCCACGCCGGCCACAGGCCGCCGGCCAGCGCGGTGATCAGCGCGGTGACGCTGGCGCTGACGATGGCCGAGACGCTGGGGGCGAGCACCAGCACCTTGGGAAAGCGGAATCCGGCCACACCGACGTCGCCGACCGCGCTCACGTCGACCGTGCCCACGCTGTAGAGCAGCGCGATCCCGAGCGCCAGTCCGACCACCAGCGCCACACCGCACTGCAGCAGCGACTCGAGCAGCATCAGGCCGAGGATGCGGCGGCGGCGCGTGCCCAGCGACGCCATCACGCCGAACTCGCGCGTGCGCTCGAAGGTCGACATCGCCATGGTGTTGAGGATGGCGAGGCCGACGATGACGAAGACCAGCACGTTGAAGATGTAAAAACCCTGCCGCTTGCCGCGCACCACGCCCTCCAGCTCGGGCGAGATCTCGGTCCACCCGAGCACCTCGAGCGTGTGCAGGTCGAGCGCCTCGCGCAGCAGCGCGACCGGCTGCGACACGTCCTCGCCCTGGCCCGGGATGCTGACCAGGATCTGGTGCACGCCGCTGCCGAGCGCGAAGAACTCCTGGGCGTCGGCCAGGTGCAGGAACACGCTGCCGGCGTTCATGTCGGCCGAGCCGGCGTCGGCGATGCCGACCACCTTGAACAGGCCGTTGGCCAGCGAGCCGTCGGACGCCTCGCCCAGCAGCACCAGCTCCTGGCCGAGCTTGACCTCGAGCTGCGCGGCCAGGTCCTTGCCGATCACCACCTCGCCGGCGGCTTCGGCCCCCAGGTCGCGGCCCTCCACCACGGCCAGCAACTGCGTGGTGGCGCGCTCGCGCTCGGGCTGCAGCCCGACGATCATGGCCGGGGTCGAGATCTCGCCGGCCGCGATCAGGCCAAAGCCGAGCACGCGCTGCAGCGGCCGGGCCCCGGGCAGAGCCTTTGACAGCGCTGCCTCGACCGCGACCGGGTCCGGCACCACCTTGTGCACCAGCGGCTCGGCCTGGTAGCCGTTGCCGTGGATCTGCAGGTTGCCGAGCGTGGTCTGGGTCATGATGCGGATCACCGCCGTCCACATGCCGCCGCCGAAGCTGTGCATGTAGACGATGCCGGCCACGCCCAGGGTCAGCGTGACGACGGTGATCAGCGTGCGTCGCTTTTGGCGCCAGATGTTGCGCCAGGCCATTCTCAGTTGCACGTCCGCGCTCCGCCTCGGGTTACTCGGAACCCTAGGCGTGCTCCCGGTTCGTCGTCAACGACCGACGATTGCCCCGGTAGTTCATCTGCTGACCTTTCGGTCCGTATCGGATCGCTGGTGCGAGGGGTGGCGCCGGCTGGGGCCCCCGTCGAGGCCCCTCGAGACGACCCTTGGAAGTCCCCGCAGGGGGACGGTGAAAGCCGGCGACAGGACCCGGAGCCATTGATTCATTGCGGGACCGAAAGGTCAGTAAGGGCCGGCAGCCCGACCGGGAGCAGCACGTCGCCCGCCCTTTTGTTGGCGCCGCTCAGAAAGAGAAACGGGCTGGTCGTCTCGAATGCCGGCAGCGGCGATCTCCGGGCCGCGCTAAGGTGCTCGCCGACATGAAAATTGGTACGGCGCCAGAGGTCGCCCGGATGACGATGAATGAGTAGTCAAATGGGTTGCAACGCCCGGTCGAGCGCCGACGCGGCGGTTTTTGGGCGCGGCCGGGCATCCGCCACTCTTCCGACGGACGAACGGCCGAGCGACACCTGCGCTCCAGCGCCGATATACTGACATGTAGGGAGATGTAGCCATGGGCGCCCTCGTCTACCGCGTGCTGCCGCCGAAGGCCGATCTGATCGGCAAGGATCTCGACCGCTTGCAGCGCGCGGCGGCCGCTGGAGACCGGCTGGTGCTCGGCGATCGCGGGCCAGCGGTCGAGGCGCTGCAGCGCTCGCTGCGCCGGGCAGGTGTCTACTCCGGCCCGATCTCGGGCACCTTCGACCGCGACACGAAGCGGGCGGTGCAGGCGTTTCAGGCCGCGCGCGACCTGCACGTCACCGGCCAGGTCAACGCGGGCACCGCGCGCGCGCTGCGCGACAACACGCTGTTTCTGGAGGATGCGTTCGAGCAACCGGCCCGGCGCGGGCAGGCGGGCAACGACGTGCTGATGGCCGAGCGGCGTTTGGCCGCGCTGGGATATCGGACCGGCAAGGTCGACGGCGTGTTCACCAAAAAGACGGCAAGCGCGGTCAAGGCCTTCCGCGCCGACGACCCGGAGCTGCCAGACGGCAAGGGCGCGTTGAGCCGCGCCGTGTGGCAGAACCTGCAGCAGGCCTACCAGAGCCAGGTGGTGAGCGGGGGAAAGCGCCGCGAGCTGGCGCCCGGCGACGAGGGCAAGGCCGTGCGCCAGGCCGAGCGCAAGCTGGATCGCCTGGGCTATGACGTGGGCCGGGTCGACGGCCGCTACAGCGCCGCCACCGCGGCCGCCGTCGCTCAGTTCCAGCGCCGCAGCGATCTCGACGTGACCGGTCGCATCGACGACCGCACCGCCAGGGTTCTCGAAAAGGCGGGCCCGTCGCCGCACTCCACCCGCAGGGATTGGTTCATCTGCCAGTACAATGGCGACTACAACAGCGACGAGGACGCCGGATCGAAAAACGGCAACTGCGGCCCGACCTCGGTGGCCATGATCGCGTGCGCCTTTGGCAAGCGAGATATCAAGCGCCACCGGGCGAATGACTTGATCGAGGAAGCGCGTGAGAACTTTGGCCAGAGCCAGAACGAGCGGGCTGGCACCACGGTCTTCGGCGCGCGCAGGGCGCTCGAGAAATACGGACTGCACACCGTCCTCCATCAGCGCAGACCATCCTGGGACACGCTGAAACGCCTCAAGGCCGAGCTGTCCGAGGGCAAGCTGGTGCTGGCCAACGTCATACCGAAGTACTTGGGCGATAGTCTGGATGACGGGCATTTCACGGT
>JAFGSX010000245.1 GCA_016934455.1 Deltaproteobacteria bacterium | reverse complement strand
CTGCAGTTCGCCACCCAGATGACCACCCTGTACAAGCAGACCTACGGCGAGCATTCGCGCTTTTTCATGGCGCTGCGCGAGGGCCGGCTGATCGGCGCCAAGTGCCCCAGGTGCGGCAACGTGGCGGTTCCGGCCAACACCTGGCACTGCCCCAACTGCAACTTCGCCGAGATGCAGGAGATCGAGCTGCCGCAGCGGGGCATCCTGGCGCAGACCGCTCCGATCACGATCTTCCCGTCGTCGAGCTTCATCGGCGACGCGCCCTTCGCGCGCGGCTACGTCGACGTGGCGACCGACGCCAAGATCGCCGGTTTTTTGCCTTCGCGGCTGCTCACCACGACCGGCCTCGTCCGGCCGGGCATCTTCGTCAAGGGCGTCGAGCTCAAGCTGGTGTTCGAGGACAACCCGGTGGGCTGCATCCGCGACATCTTCTGGGTGCCGATGTCCGAGGTTCCGGCCAACCTGCGCAACAAGCAGCCGCTGCGCGCCTCCGAGCTCAATTTCGCCAGCCCCACGCCGCCCGCGGTCAAGGTCACGCCGGACGGCAAGAAGGCCCTGCAGGAGGCGATGGCGGCGCTCAAGCAGATGGCTGGCGACGTCGAGAAGAGCCCGCGCGCGCAGAAGGACCTGGTCGGCCGCGCCAGCGTGGTGGGGGTGAACACCGGCGGCGGCGATTTCGCGCTCAGAGTCGCAGACTCGCACCTCTCGGTGCTCGAGACGGTGCCGGGCCGGGTCGATTTCACCGTGGTCGCCGAGGACCCCAGGGTCTTCACCGACTGGGTCAACGACGGCTCGCTGACCGACGCCGCGGTCGAGGGCACGCTCTGGCTGCCGCACAAGGAGGCGTTCCAGCTTCTGCCGATCCTGGACCGCCTGCCGCGCTCGACCCGCCGCGATCTCCGCAAGTAGTCGCGCTCGCCGCTGAAGAATCGACTTTCGGCGGGGCCCCGCGATGGGGTCGAATCAGATTGTTTCGGTACACGACTTTTTTTTCCAGCTCAGAAAAAGTCGTCCGCCGGTCCCACGCCGGACGCGATGGACTGGTGAGCCCCGTCTACTTACTTGCGCAGCACCATCCCCGTCGGATCGATCTCCTGGCGGAGCATCTGGAGATGCCTGGCCGTGGGCTCCGGCGTGGTCTCGATCTGCTGCGGGACGATGATCTCGAAGCCGCTGTTCTCCTTGACCTGGTCGACGGTGACGCCGGGATGCAGCGAGATCAGCTTGAGCCTTTTGGTCGCCTCGTCGAAGCCGAAGATCCCGAGCTGGGTGATGACCCGGTACGGCCCCGACCCCTTGGCCAGGCCGGCGCGCTCGCGGCCGCCCGGGCCGTCCAGGTAGCCGGGCGTGGTCAGAAAATCGACCTTGGGCACGAAGGTTCGCTTGGACTGGTTGGCGATGATGATGATGAGGCGCTGCGAGAACGAGCCGCAGTCGTTGGCGCCGCCGCTGCCGGGCAAGCGCGTCTTCGGGCGGTCGTGCTCGCCGATGCAGGTGGTGTTGATGTTGCCGTACACGTCCATCTGGGCGGCGCCCAGAAAACCGAAGTCGACGTACCCCGCCTGCGACAGGGACATCACGTCGTGCATGCTCGAGGCCGAGACCGTCTTGTAGGCCGTCCGGGAGTCCCCCACCGAGATCGGCAGCTCGCGCAGCAGGGGCCCGATCGAGCCCGCTTCGAAGATGATGAGCAGGTTGGGCGCGTGCGTCTTTTGGGCCAGCATGGACGCGATGACGGGCAGCCCGGTGCCGACGAAGGCCGACTTTTTGTCCTCGAGCAGGGAGGCCCCGACGAAGGCCAGGTATTCCCTGAGATTGTACTTCTCCTCGGCGCGCGCTTGGTCTGACATCTGCTGATATCTCCTTTCGCCCGCTCGCTCCGAACCGGTCATTTCGAGGGGGCAACCAGCGGCTCGCGGTAGAACTCGCGCCGCTTGAGCATGTTCATCTTGCGGGTGCCGCCGCAGAGCGCGAGGTAATCCTCGAATGTCTCGCAGCCGTAGACGTACTTCTGCAGATACTGGGCGACCCCGTCCTCGGTCTTGGAGAGCCGGAGCCACTCGCCGATGTGCTCCTCGTCGAAGTAGTAGAGGTTGGGCATCTCGCACGGGTGGGAGCCGAAGGGAACCTCGACCACCGCGTCCACCACGAAGAACGGGATCTTGGTCTTCCACGGCTCGCGCCGGATCACCTCGTTGTCGACGATCTCCTCGCTGGTCACGATCAGCCGGCGCGCGCACCGGGCCAGCTCGAGGTCCTCGACGACGATGCCGTCGATCTGCGCGTTGCCGTAGATGTCGCAGCGGTGAACGTGGATGAACACCACGTCCGGGTAGGCGGCCGGGATCAGGTTGACCGGCTTGCCGCTGAAGGGATCCCGGACCACCTTGCTGGAGCTGTGTTTGCCGGTGTCGGTCCCCAGCATGTTGCGGCTCGGGATGAAGGGGATGCCCATCATGCCGGCCAGGAACCGCCACTGGTAGGCGGCATTGCTGATCTCGGCCACGACCTTGCAGCGGCCGCCCTCGACCATCCGCCGCGAGGCCGGGGAGAGCCCTCGCAGCTCGTGGCCAAAGGCGTATGCGACCTCGATGCGGTCGACGCAGCCGGCGCCGATCAGGACATCGGAGTCGTGGACCGCGGTCTTGCCGGCCAGGACGAGGTGGCGCCTCTTCTGCCGGATCACCTCGTACAGCAGGGCCATCG
>JAFGSX010000244.1 GCA_016934455.1 Deltaproteobacteria bacterium | reverse complement strand
GCTACGAGATCGTACTGCAGAAGCCCGGCTACCGGATCAAGCAGGCCACCCTGCAGCAGGACGAGTTTTCCTGGCCGCGCGGGATCGCCGCGGTCGCCTGCGGCGCCTGCACGTTCGGCCTGGGCTGTTTTGGATTGCTCTGGTCGTGGCAGCTCAAGGACCGCTATGCGTTCACGCTGGAACCGGCCGCGGCCGAAACCCCGCCCGCCAGCAGCCCGTCCAGCACCCCGGCCGACGGGTCGCAGACAGCGCCCGACGCGGCCTCCCCCGGGCCGAGCGATCCGGGGGCGAAGATCCCGCTCTGACGCGTCGAGAGCGCGCTGGGGTCGCGCCACACTCGCTGCTATGACTTGACGCGGATCGCCGTGCTCGACCACAATTTTCTGGATGCGAGAGAACTGGAAAGACCGGCCCGGCAGCATCGCCGTGCTCGACGGCAACCCGTTCATGCGGATGTTCATCGGCGAGGTGCTGCGCCAGGACGGGCACGGCGTGCACGACTACGAGCGCGGCCAGGACCTGATCGACGAACCCGATCTCGACCAGCTCGAGGTGCTGGTGGCCGAGATCGCGCCCGACAGCGCGGCCGGTCTGGCGCTCATCGAGCGCCTGCGCATCGGCAAGCCGCGGCTCGAGATCGTCGTCGTCACCCGCAGCATGGATGTCGATACCGCGGTCCGCGCGATGCGGGCCGGTGTCTTCGACTACCTGCTGCGCCCGGTCGAGCCCGAGGTGCTCAAGCTGACCGTGGCGCGGGCGCTCGAGAAGCGCCGGCTGCTCGAGCAGAACCGGTCGCTGCAGCGCAGCCTCGAGCTGGCGCTGGCCGGACAGCGGGTGCTGGCGTCGGAATCGCCCGACCAGCTCGCCGAGACCACGCTGCAGGCGTTGCTGACGCACCTGCTGGGCGCCGCCGGCACGGTCAGCGTGGGCAGCGCGCTGTGCATCCGCAACCTCGAGGTTCACGAGGCCGACAAGGCGGTGGCTCTGATGCAGCAGGCGGTCCCCGGCAGCGCCGTCGCGTGCGACGCCAGCGCGGTGGGGTCCAGGTTCGGACGCGGCATGGTGGCCCGATTCGGCACGGCCGAGCAGAACGTGAGCGCCTGGATCTGCCGCCCCGTCGGCTACGCCGAGCCCGGGCGCGAGGATCTCGGCGAAGCCGAGTTCCTGCTGCGCCACGCCCTCAATGCGTTGATCAATGCCAGGACCTACGCCCGCGCCCGGGACGAGGCGCTGCGCGATGCGCTGACCGGCCTGTTCAACGCGCGCTACCTGGAAGAGGCGTTGAGCTTCAGCATCAAGAACGGCGAATACAACAGCACGCCGGTGGCGGTGTTGTTTGCCGACATCGATCGGTTCAAGGAGGTCAACGACCACCACGGCCACCTGGTCGGCTCCAAGGTGCTGGTCGAGCTGGGGCGCGTGTTCTCTCGCTGCGTGCGCGAGGGAGACGTGGTCGCGCGCTTCGGCGGCGACGAGTTCGTGCTCCTGCTCGAGCACGCCAGCGCCGAGGGCGGGCTGCGCGTGGCCGAGCGCATCCGGCGCACGGTCGAGCAGCACACCTTTCTGGCGCGCGAGGGGAGCAACGTCAGGCTGACCATCTGCATCGGCGTGGCCTGTTTTCCCGACCACGGCGCCGATCCGCGGGAGCTGTGCGCGCTGGCCGACGGCGCCATGTACCTGGGCAAGGCCGGCACCCGCAACACGGTCCATCTGGCGTCGGTGGCGCGCTGACCGGCCGAACTCCCGGGCCAGCCATCTTCCAGTTGACCCAGTGGGCGAATCCACATAAACATGACGCAACTCAAGCGTGCGCGATCCCCGGTCGAGCGAGGACTCGAGCCGTCGGACGCGCACTCGGTCGCGCAAACGACGCACCACGGGGCTCTGCGCACAGGACATAGACAGGAGGACGACGGATGGTTCGCACAATGTTCTCGCTCGCAGTGATCGGGTTGCTCCTGGGGCCGGGCGCGGTTTCGGTCGCGTCGGCCAAGACCGGAAAGGCCGAGGCAGCGGCGGCAAAAGCCGAGGCCAAAGCCAAGGCGAAGGAGGCGGCAAAGGCGGCGGCCAAGGCCGAAGTCAAGGCCGAGGTCAAGCAGGTCAAGGCGGCCAAGGTCGCCAAGGCCAAGGATCTCGAGGCGGCCAAGGCGGCGGTCGAGGAGATGAAGAAGGAGGCCGAGAAGGCCACCTGGAACCAGGCCCGGCTGGACCGCATCTCCAAGCTGGCCACCGCCAAGAACGACGCGGCGCTGACCGAGCTGGTCGGCAAGCTCAAGGCCAAGGAGGACGAGCGGCACAAGCTGGTCACCGCCTATTACGAGCCGCTCGCGGCCAAGGCGCCGCCCGAGGAAGCAACCAAGTAGCGCATCGCGACACGGACCTCGCCAGCGCGAGGCGTGTGTTCGAGGAGACAACCGATGAAGAAGCTTTTGCTTGGATGTGCTGCAGGCCTGTTGCTGGCGCTGGTCGGCTGCCCGGAGGAGCAGAAACCAGACGCGACTCCACCGCCGCCGCCGGTGTCCCAGCCGGCCTCGGTGCCGGCCGAGCCGCCCGCGGCCACACCCGAGGAGGCCAAGGCGCGCCTCGAGATCACCGACCAGAACGTCGCCGACTACGCCAAGGCGATGGACGGCGAGCTCGACAAGGACATCGAGGCGGCAAAGAACCTGGGCAAAGAGACCAAGTAACGCCTCCCCCGCGGTTTTGCCCTGCATCCCGGCGCGCGTCCTCGCGACGCCGGTTTCGCAACTTGACCCATCTGCGACGACCGGGCACGATCGTCGTCGGTGCGGCTGGCGCTCGACGTCCGGGATGATCTCGGGCGCGATCCCTTTTCAACCGCAGCGCTCTCTTGCCCCCGTGGAGCGATGATGGAGACGCGTGCTCTGCTCGACGGCATCGTCAACCGGATCCGCGGCGAGTTCGCCCAGGCGCGATCGCTGCTCGCCGTCGACGACTATCTGAGCCTGTTGGGAGAGCGGCCGCGGCAGCAGTTGCGCGGCGCGGCCCAGTATCTGTTCGACGTGTTCGAGCACTTCGGCACCGAGACCCTGCGGCGGTCGTACGGCGATCGGCTGCGCTACCGCCTGTTCGACGCTCCGTTCGACAACGGGCTGGGGCGGGTCGCCGGCCAGGAGGCGGTGCAGGGGGCGCTCTACCGGTTGCTGCGCAACTTCTTGCGCGCCGGTCGCATCGACCGCCTGATCCTGCTGCACGGCCCCAACGGCAGTGCCAAGACCAGCCTGATCCACTGCCTGGCGCGCGCGGCCGAGGTCTACTCGCGCACCGAGCAGGGGGCGCTGTACACCATCAACTGGGTCTTTCCGTCGCCCAAGGTGCAGAAGGGATCGATCGGCTTCGGCTCCAAGCACGGGGCGTCCTCGGCGCTCGGCTCCTACGCGCTGCTCGAGAGCGCCGATCTCGACGCGCGCGTGCCGTGCGAGGTCAGGGACCACCCGCTGCTGCTGTTTCCCCCGCCGGATCGGGCGGCCCTGGTGCGCGAGCTCAAGCAGCGGGGCGCGCTGCCCGAGGACTTCGTGCTGCCAGAGGTGCTCGAGCGCGGCGACCTGTGCTCGCGTTGCCGCGCCATCGCCGATGCGCTGCTGGCCACCCACCACGGAGACTTTGCCGAGGTGCTGCGCCACGTACAGGTCGAACGGCTGCTGCTGTCGCGGCGCTACCGCCGCGGCATCGTCTCGGTCGAGCCGCAGATGAGCGTCGACGCCTACAGCCGGCCGGTGACCGCCGACCGCTCGCTGGCGTCGCTGCCGATCGCGCTGCAGAACCTGGTGCTGATCTCCACCGGTGGGCCGCTGGTCGAGGGCAACCGCGGCATCGTCGAGTACAACGATCTGCTCAAGCGGCCGATCGAGGCCTTCAAGTACCTGCTGTCGACCACCGAGAGCGCCAGCGCCTCGCTCGAGTTCACCACCGTCTTCCTCGACACCGTGCTGATCGCCTCGTCCAACGAGGCGCACCTGGACGCCTTCAAGGAGTACCCCGACTGGCAGAGCTTCAAAGGCCGCATCGAGCTGATCCCGGTGCCCTACCTGCGGCGCTACTCCGACGAGGTGCAGATCTACCAGCGCCAGATCCCGCCCAGCGTCGTCGATCGCCACATCGCGCCCCACGCGCTCGAGCTGGCCGCGCGCTGGGCTGTGCTGACCCGTCTCGAACCGCCCGACGCCGACCGCTACCCGGAGGCCGTCCAGCGCATAGTGCGAGACCTGACGCCGGCCGAGAAGCTCGCGCTCTACGACCAGGCCCAGGTGCCGGAGCGGCTGACCACGCGCGAGGCGCGCGACCTGCGCAGCATCGTCGCCGACCTGTTCGACGAGAGGCGCGACGTGCCGGACTACGAGGGGCGCTTTGGCGCCAGCGCGCGCGAGGTGCGCGGGGCGCTGATGAACGCGGCGCAGAACCCTCACTACAAGTGCCTGTCGCCGCTGGCGGTGCTCGACGAGCTGCGCCAGCTTTGCCGCGAGAAGACGCTGTACGACTACCTGCGGCGAGAGACCGAGCACGGCTTTCGCGATGCGGTTGCCTTTGTCGACGAGGTGGAGAAGCAGTACCTCGACGCCATCGACGAGGAGGTGTGCATCAGCATGGGGCTGGTGGCCGAGTCCAGCTACCAGGATCTGTTTGGCCGCTACGTGCGGCACCTGTCGGCGTGGGTCAAGGGCGAGAAGGTGCCCCATCCGGTCAGCGGCGAGCTGCAGGACCCGGACGCCACGCTGATGACCGAGATCGAGGAGATCCTGCTCTCGTCGGGCGAGCAGCGCGACGATTTTCGCAATTCGGTGATCTCGCAGATCGGCGCCTACTCGCTCGACCACCCGGGCGAGGCGCCGCCGTACGGCGAGATCTTCCCCGGCTACCTGCGCAAGCTGCAGGACGATTTTTTCAACCAGCGGCGCAAGCAGGTGCAGCGCGCCAAGGAGAACCTGCTGCGCGTGATCCACGGCGAGACCGCCGGCCTCGACGCCAAGTCACTCCAGCGGTTGCAGGGCACGCTCGAGACCATGCGCCAGCGCTTTGGCTACTGCGAGCACTGCACCGCCGACATGGTCTCGTTTCTGATGAAGAAGCGCTATACGGACTGACCCGTACCACGATCACGGAGGTGAGGTCATGAGATACCGGAATCGAGCCCTGAGCGCCGCGCTGCTGACCGGGGTGCTGCTGTCGCTGGGCGGCTGCTGTCCCGAGCTGCGCCAGATCTTTCAGAAAGAGGCGGTCGACGCGGTGCCGGCCAGCGGCACCAACCAGCACGTCTACAACTTCACCTGCGAGGAATGCTACGACGAGGGCAAGCAGCCGACCTTTGCCCTGCTCTGGAAGGCGGGCAAGTACAAGGCCACGGTCAAGATCAACGACCTCGACGTGGTCATGCTGCCGGAGCAGAGCTGCAACATGGTCGATCAGGCGGTCGAGGCCCTCGGCGACGCGGTCGGCGGCGCCATCCAGGACGCGGTGGGCGATCTCGGCTGTATGTTCCACCTCATCCAGGGGCCCGAGTTCGAGCACGGTGACCAGGTCGCGATCCAGGATCTCCGCAAAAACGAGAGCGTCGCGTGGCAGGTGTTCAAGCTGGGCAAGAACAAGGTGACCACGGGCGACAACAAGATCGAGATCGTGGTCGAGAACGGCACCCAGCAGTGCACCGGCGACGACCAGCGCCAGAACCCGCGCCTGGCCTACGTGCTGATCTCGGACGTCGACGACCCGTGCGACGACAAATTCAAATAGACCGCAGCGAGACGACCGCCAGCGCTGCGGGCCGTCCCCGGCTACGCTAGCCGATCTTCATCCCGAACAGCACGGCCAGCGCGATGAGGGTGACACCGCTGGCGATGTGCAGCACCGCGCACGGCCAGATCGAGCGGCTGCGCCAGGCGAGGTAGCCGATCGCGAGCCCGCCCGGGAACGAGCTGATCAGCTCGCCGACGTCCTTGCTCAGGTGAACCCAGCCGAAGATCAGCGCCTGGCCGAGCAGCGCCGCCAGCACCACACCGTCGACGCCGAGAGCGGTGCGCCAGCCCCCCGCGCCCAGCCCGAGCCAGCGGCGGACGCGCTGGCCGGGTCCGGCGCCGGCGGCGACGGCGGGCAGCGCGGGCAGTCGATCCGGTGCGCCGAGGGCCAGCCGCAGGATCGCCGCCTGGATGCAGACGTGCTCGGCGCAGACCACGATCAGATAGCGCGCGGCATTGCCGCCCAGGTCCCGGCCGAGCAGCGACTGATAGTAGTGGCGAAAGTCGGGTCGAGCCGCCAGCGCCAGCAGCGGGATCAGCGCGCCGAGGTAGGAGATGGCTGCCAGCCGCCAGCCGGCGCGGTTGCCGGGGCCGAGCAGGGTGAAGCCCAGGCGTCGGCGCAGCGCCAGCAGCAGCAGGGCGGGCAGCACGCCGCCCAGGACCAGGCCGTTGATCGCCCACGCCCAGTTCGAGGGGACGTGCAGCAGGTGCGCGGTCAGGTCGATCAGGTGGCGGCGCGACCAGCCCAGCCAGGCCGGCC
The DNA here is from genome assembly GCA_016934455.1 of Deltaproteobacteria bacterium. Classification (GTDB taxonomy): domain Bacteria; phylum Myxococcota; class JACRCW01; order JAFGSX01; family JAFGSX01; genus JAFGSX01. The sequence goes on along the minus strand of JAFGSX010000244.1, from coordinate 1,840 downwards.
ACGACGACGGCGGCCGCAGCCAGAACAGCGAGACGTAGAGGGCGCCGAGCAGGCTGGCCAGCCCGACGCGGAGCGCAGCGCGCATCGGCGGATTGTGGCCGCAAGTCGCCCCGACCACAAGCGGCGGACGGCGCAGGGCTTGGAGCGACCGGACCAGGTGCGATATGAAGAGCCGACCCAGCCCACGGAGGGCCGCCATGACCACCGAACAGACCGGCTTTCTGACCAACCGCCAGGAGATGCGACTTTTCTGGCGCCGGCTGACGCCTGACCGCGCGGTGCGCGCGACGCTGCTGGTGGTGCACGGCTACGCCGAGCACAGCGGTCGCTACGGCAACGTCTACGACGCGCTGCTGCCGCTCGGTTTTCAGGTCTTCGCGATCGACCATCAGGGCCACGGCAAGAGCGAGGGCAAGCGCGGTCACGTCGAACGGCTGAGCGACTTCGTCGACGATCTGCACCAGCTCTACCGCGAGCAGATCGCGCCCCAGCTCAACGCCAAGAGGCTGTTTCTGCTTGGCCACAGCATGGGCAGCATCGTCGCCATGCACTACGCCGCGGCGCACGCCGGCGAGCTGGCCGGTCTCGTGCTCTCGGGCACCGGCTCCACCATGGCCGGCACCCCCCGGCTGCTGACCTTTTTTGCCGGCCTGCTGTCGTCGCTGGTGCCGACCATGGCCATCAAGTCACCGTTCAAGAACGACTTCATCAGCCACGACCCGGCGGTGGTCGAGGCCTACACCAGCGATCCGCTGGTGTTTGCCCCGCACCTCACGGTACGGCTGGGCGCCGAGATGTACCGGGGTTGTCTCGAGGGCGCGGCCAAGCTGGGCCAGCTCGAGCTGCCGCTGCTGATCGTCTACGGATCCGAGGACAGCTCGTTCGCCGGCCAGAACGCGTTGTTCGATCGCTACCGCGGCCAGGACCGCACCATCTACTGCTACGCCGGCGCGCGCCACGAGGTCTTCAACGAGATCCCGGACATCCGGGACAAGGCGCTGGCCGATCTCACGGCCTGGCTCGAGAAGCGCTGCTAGACGGCCCGGCATCGGCCGCCGCGAGCTGGTCCAGGATGCTCCGCGCCAGCCCCGGCCCCCGGAACACGAGCCCGGTGTAGATCTGCACCAGCCGGGCACCGGCGCCGAGCTTCTCGACGACGTCGTCGGCGCTGCTGACGCCGCCGACCGCGATCACAGGCAACCGATCGCCCGCGCGGTCGAAGATCTGACGGACCACCGCGGTGCTGCGCGCGCGCAGCGGCGGGCCGCTCAGGCCCCCGGTCGCCGGCGCCTCCGGTGTCGCCAGGCCGGCGCGCTCGACGGTGGTGTTGGTGGCGATGGCGCCGTCGATGCCGTGTCTCTGCGCGCAGTCGACCGCGCTGTCGATCTCGTCCGCTGTCAAATCGGGGGCCAGCTTGAGCAGAAGCGGCACCGCGCGGCCGAGCCGCTGCTGCTGCTCGCGCCGGCTCCGGTCGACCTGCCCCAGCAGTCGATCGAGCTGCTCGCCGAGCTGCAGTTGGCGCAGGCCGCTGGTGTTGGGCGAGCTGACGTTGATGGTCAGGTAGTCGGCGAGCGGAGCGAAGACGTCGACCAGCTCCCGGTAGTCGTCGGCGGCGCGCTCGAGGGGCGTCTCCCTGTTCTTGCCGAGGTTGACCCCGACGATCAGCCCGGGAGGCCGCGGCCGCCGGAGCTGGCGTGCCACCGCCGCGGCGCCCGCGCTCGGAAAGCCCAGGCTGTTGATCAGGGCCCGATCGGCCGCCAGCCGATGCAGCCTGGGCCGGGGATTGCCCGGCTGTGGCCGCGGCGTGACGGTGCCGATCTCGACGTGGCCGAAGCCGAGG
>JAFGSX010000243.1 GCA_016934455.1 Deltaproteobacteria bacterium | reverse complement strand
CGGTGCTGGTGCTGATCCGGCCGGCGCGGCCGACCGCGACCCTCGAGCTGCTGGTGGCCGACGGCGTGCTCTCCTCGGCCATGGCCGAGTTCCTGCGCGGCTGCGTGCGACTGCGCAAGAGCATCGTGGTCTCGGCCGGCCACGGCGCGGGCGGGATCGAGCTGCTGCGCGCCATCGGCTGCGAGATCGGCCCGCGCGAGCGCATCGTCACCGTCGAGCAGTGCGCGCGGCTCGATCTGCCGCAGCCCAACGTGGTGAGCCTGGAGACGGCGTTCGCGGCCGGCGCGCGCGATGCGGATCTGCGCGAGCTGGTGCGCTGGGCGCTGCGGCTGGAGCCCGACCGGCTGGTCGCGGGTGACTGCCGCGGCGGCGAGGCGCTGGAGATCCTGCAGGCCATGGCCGGCCCGCTCGGCGGCAGCCTGCTGCTGGTACACGGCCACAGCGCGCGCGAGTGCACCGGCCGCATCGAGGCGATGATGCTGCTGGGCGCCGGCGACGCGAGCGCGCGCGCCGTGCGCGAGGTGCTGGCGCGGGCGATCGACGTCGTGGTGCAGGTATCGCGCTTTGCCGACGGCGCGCCGCGCGTGACCGAGATCGCCGTGGTCAACGGCATGGAGGTCGATCTGATCACCGTGCAGCCGATCTTCACCTTTTGCACGGACGGTCCGAACCAGAACGGCCAGATCCGCGGCCGGTTCCTGGCGACCGGAGCCGTGCCGCACTTCTACTCGGAGTTGCAGCGGCGCGGCGAGCAGGTCGACCTGGGGCTGTTTCGGGAGGACACCTGACGCGGCGGCGGCCCGCGGTCGGGTCTGGGCCGGCCCCGGGTCAGTGGCAGACCCCGCTTCCCTGGTCGAGCACCGAGCCGTCGTCGGCCGCGATGAATTGCCAGGCGTAGCCCTCCTGGCTCAGGACAAACCTGATGACGCCGTGGCGCATTGCGATCCGCACCTCGCTGTTGGCGGCCTGGATCCTGCCAAAGGAGCGCAGCTCGGCGCCCCCGGTGCCGACCACGAAGTGGCGCAGCCCCCGTTGCGGGTCGAGCTGGCCCTGCGGATTCTGCGGGGCGAACCGCTCGTACACGTGGTCGTGGCCATTGACGACGATCTCGACGTTGGACGCGTAGAGGGCCTCGACCAGCGGTCGGATGTCCTGGCGGATCAGATCGTCCCTGGAGCCGGCTCCTGGTTGACCGTGGCCGCCGGAGCTGAAGAGCGGGTGATGAAAGTAGGCGAGCGTGCATTTTTTGTCGCTCTGTTCGAGGTCGCGGTGCAGCCATCGCTCCTGGGCAGAGCCGACCTGGCAGCCGCCCAGCTTCTTGCAGTTGCTGTTGAGAGCGACGACGTGCCAGGCGCCGAGGTCGTAGCCGTAGTAACCCTTGCCCCGCTCGCCGGCCGCCGCGCCAAAATAATCGAAGTAGCCCGCCGCACCGTGGGTCTTGTAGTCGTGGTTGCCGGGCGACGGGCGAATCCGATCCTCGAACCTGCCCCAGGTCGAGCCGAAGCAGCGCTCGAACTGCCGGGCGCTGCCTTCCTGGTTCGAGTTGTCGCCGGCCGTGAAGAGGACGGCGTGCGGGTATTGCCGGAGCAGCACTCCGATGCGGTCCGCGACACTGGCCGCGCCGGGCTCGCCGCAGACGGCGATGTCGCCGGCGCCGATGAGCACCGGGTCTGGCGCCGGCTGGCTCACGGAAAAGAGGAGCAAGAGAATAGGCAACCGACCCATGCGGGCTCCTTTTTGCAGGCGCTCGTCGCGCCGGAACCTCGACGGCAGTCCTGGCGGCGCCGTCCGCTGGTCCTGGATCACCGCTGTTATAGGGGCGGCCCGCCGAGATGGCAATCGCGCACCCGGGCGGCGAAGGCGTCCGGCGTGTGCTAAACTGACAAAAAACGCGAGACCTAAGCAACCGGAGCGGTGATGCGGCGCGGGGCGAGCGAGGCTCGAAGAGCCGGAACACCTGAGAAAGCAATGGCAGCGGCCATCGCGATCGGTCTTCTCGGGCAGACCGCCTGCGCGCTGTGCAACACGGGCGCGACAGACCGGACCGACGCCGGCCACGAGGGCGGCGGCTGCGTCGATCCGGACGACGCTGCCTCGGCACCGGACCGGGTGGCTCACGACCGCTTGGTCGAAGACGCCGGGCCTCTCCTCCCCTGCCCCGACGACATGGTGGAGGTCGGCGTCTTCTGCGCGGACCGCTACGAGGCGTCGCGCGACGACGCCACGTCCGAGATCCAGGGCGAGCTGGAGACGGTCGCGCGCAGCCGCCGCAACGTCATCCCCTGGCACGTCGAGCAGATGAGCGAGCAGGCGCTGGTCACCTTTGGCCAGGCCTGCGCCGCGGCGGGCAAACGGCTGTGCCTGCCGGACGAGTGGTTGGAGCTGTGCAGCGGCCCGGAAAACTCCCTCTATGGCTTCAGCGGCGCCTTCAGCGCCGAGATCTGCAACTGCGTCGACACCTTCTGCGACGACTACTGCGCCGAGCAGGAGATCCCGCTCGAGTCCTGCAACGTATACGCGGATTGCGGCTACAGTTGCGGGCTGCAGAGCCCGCCCAGCGGCGTTCGTTGCTATCACGTCATGCCCACCGGCAGCTTCCCGAGCTGCACCAGCTCCCACGGCGCCTACGACGTCAGCGGCAACGTGTGGGAGGTGGTGCCCTCGACCATCGACCCGCGCGGCTACGAGGTGCGCGGCGGCGCCTTCAACTGCGCGTCGGCAGCCGCGCGCCTGATGTGCACCTACAACGCCGGCTGGACCCTGCTCAATGCCGGCTTCCGCTGCTGCCTGGACCGGCGCTGAACGACCTGGGTTGACTGTGGCTCGACAACGGCGCCGTGCGCTAGTCTCGCCGCTGCGCACCGACCTGGCCTGACCGCGCAAGGAGCGAGCCCATGACAGAGCCGGAGTTCTACCTGGTAGAGAAGAAGCCGCCGCTGGCCTGGGTCTTTCTGAACCGGCCGCACAAGCGCAACGCCATGCACCCGCCGGCCTGGCGCGAGAGCCCGGCCATCTTCGCCGACCTCGATCGGGACGACGCGATCCGCGCGGTCATCGTGGCCGGCAAGGGGGCTTGCTTCAGCGCCGGCCTCGACGTCATGGCCATGGTGCCCGAGGTACCCGAGATCGCGCAACCCGAGCAAGGAGGCGGGGTGAAGTGGCGCCTGCTGCAGCGGATCGCCGGGCTGCAGCAAGCCCTCTCCTGCGTGGAGCAGTGTCGCAAACCCGTGATCGCGGCAGTGCACGGCCACTGCGTTGGCGCCGGGCTCGATCTGGCCACCGCCTGCGACGTGCGCATCTGCGCGGCGGACGCGGTCTTTTCCCTGCGCGAGGCGGCGGTCGGTTTCGTGGCCGACCTGGGTGTTCTGCAGCGGCTGCCCCTAATCGTCGGCCAGGGAGCGGCCCGCCAGCTCGCCTTTACCGCCGAGGACTTCGATGCCGCGGCGGCAAAGGCGATGGGGCTGGTCAGCCAGGTCCACGGCGACTGCGCGAGCCTGCTGGAGGCGGCCGAGGCCATGGCCCTGCGCATGGCGAGCAACGCTCCCCTGGCCGTGCAAGCCTCGAAGCTGGTGCTCAACCACGGCATTGGCAGATCGATCGAGGAGGGGTTGCGCTACGTGGCCTCCGTGAGCGCCAACATCGTCCCCTCGGCAGACCTGTTCGAGGCCATGCAGGCGCTCGCCGAAAGGCGAAAACCGTCATTCACCGGCCGCTGATCCCAGCCGGGGCTCATGCCGACCCGCCCCGGGCTCGACACGGTCGATCAACGCGATCAAACCCGCTGCGCGCCGTCGAGCAGGCGCGCGCGCAGATCGCCGGAGAGCGCGTCGCGGGTGGCGGCGAAGTAGGCGGTCAGCGGGTGCTCGATCGGCGGCGCTGGTGGCGCGGCGGGCCGGGCAAAGATCGGGCTCGGGGCAGACCTGGGCGGCGCTGCCAGGGGAGTCCGTGCTGCCGACTCAGGCGGCGGCTCGGCGCGCCTCGGTGCTGCCAGTCGCCGCGCTGGCTCGGGCGGCTGCCGATCGGGCGGCTGCCGATCGGGTGGGGTCGGCTCGCCCCAATCG
>JAFGSX010000242.1 GCA_016934455.1 Deltaproteobacteria bacterium | reverse complement strand
TCAAGGTCAAGGGCGTGGTGGCCTGGGTCTCCAAGCGCAAGACCCGGCGCGGCATGGGCATCCGGTTCATCTTCGAGAGCGAGCGCTCCCGGCTCCAGATCGAGAAGCTGGTCGAGCGGCTCAAGGCTTCGATCATCCGCGAGATGCGCATCCGGGTTCCGCGTCCGGAGGACGGGTGATCGCGCTGCTCGATCCGGCGTCTCGCCATTCAAGATCGATTGCGGTGATCAGCACAGCGATGGCCGTGCCCGCGCGCGTCCTGCTGCCGCTGGTGGCGCTCGGCTGTACCCCGCTCGAGGCCCGCGAACAGCGGCCGCGGCGCGACGCCTGCCAGGGGCGACGGCTCGAAGTGCCGGCGGTCGGCTTCAACCTGGCCGAGGAGGTCGAGGGCGCCGGTTTCGTCAGCGCAGCGGTCCATTCGACGCTGCGCCGGGTGGCGGATCTCGGGAGCAACGGCGTGGCGCTGGTGGTCGCGGCCCGGCTGCCTGACCTGGGCAGCAACGCCCTCGAGCACCGGCTGCGGCCCGACCGCGAGACGCTGCGGCGACTGGTCGAGCGCGCCCGGCAGCTCGGCCTGCGCACGCTGATCGTGCCGCACATATGGGTCGAGGGCGGTGCCTGGCGTGGCGACATCGTGCGCGCTGGCGCGAGCGCAGACGCGTTCTTCGCCCGCTACCGCGACTATGTCGGGCCGCTGGCAGACGACGCCGAGGCGGCCTGTGCGGATGCCTTCTCTCTCGGCGTCGAGCTCAAGGCGTTGACCGCCGATCCCGAGCAGGAGCGGCGCTTTGCCTCTCTCATCGCGGACCTGCGCGGCCGTTTTCACGGCCTGTTGACCTACAGCGCCAACTGGGACGAGGCAGCCCAGGTCCGCTTTTGGAGCCAGCTCGACCTGATATCGGTCAATGGTTTCTTTCCGCTGGCCACCAGCGCGCGGCCGACCGCGGCCGAGCTGGCGGCGGGCGCGGTGGCGATGATGGGGCAGCTAGACCGGCTGGCGGTCCGATTCGACCGCCCGCTGCTGCTGATCGAGGCCGGCTACAAGGCGACCACCGACAACGCGCGGCGGCCGTGGGAATGGCCCACCGGCGCCGCGCTGCCCGTCGACGAGCAGGCTCAGCGGCGCGCCTATTGCGCCCTGGCGGACGCCCTGCGCGCGACCCCGCGCGTGGTCGGCGCGCTGTTCTGGCTGATCCCGACCGGCACCGATCGCGCCGCCGCGCCGCCGTTCGAGCCCGCCTGGGGATTCTCGCCGCTGGGCAGGGCGGCCGAGGCCGAGGTGCGCGCGCTGGCGGCATGGGCGCGCGAGCAGCGCCGGAGCGGCCGGGCGGTGGCGCCGCGCGCAAACGAGCAGATCCGGCGGCGGCGGTGACCCGTCACGGCCGCGAGTTCCGTCGCTGCAACGCCCGCGTCAACTTGCCCCGGGGCTGGATCCGGTAGCGGAGCCCGACCCGCTCCAGCAGATCGCGCACTGCGGTCGTGACCGCGGTCACCAGCTCGGCGTCGCCGGCGTCGTCGATCTCGACCTCGATCTCGCAGTCGACCGCGCCGTCGGCGAAGACCGTCCGATCGATCTCGAGCACCAGGTCGCGTCCGGCCACCGCCAGCGGGTAGCTGCGGCGCAGGTTCTCGAACCTCACCACCTCGACCAGCCGCTCCAGGGCCACGCGCCCGACCAGCGCCGCCAGCGGCGCCGCGGCGAGCCGATCGAGCCCGCGCTCGCCGCGCGCGATGGCGCGCCACGCCTCGACCTCCACCGCGGCCTCGTCTTCGAACCGCCGCACGGCGTCGCCACAGCGCTGCTTGGGACCCTTGACCGTGACCCAGGCGCGATCGCCCTCGTCGCGCACCCGCAGCGCCAGTTTCAGGCGAGCGAGCTCTCCGTCGGGGGTGTCGAAGAAATGGTTGCGCTGCACCACCTCGGAGGCGGGGGGGCCGAGCGCCTGGCACAGCCGCTGCCAGGCGGATTCGTCGTCGAGCTGGAGCTTGATCTCGGTCTCGGTGCCGGCGCCGCCCACGCCGCGCTTACCAACTGTCGTCCGGCATCGGCACTCCGGGGCCCTGTCTGTCGAGATCGGTGTTGAAAGCGACCTTGGCCTTGCCGCGCAGCTCCTTGACGAATTCGTCGAGGGCGCTCATCTGCCGCCGCGAGATCAACTCGCTGCGCAGGCGCTCGCGGTCCGTCTCGTAGGTCTCCGGATCGGGGGTCTGCCGCTCCTTGAGCTTGATCACGTAGAACCGGTCGCCGGACGCCACCGGCGACTCCGGCATGGCCGCTTCCTTGGTCAGCGCGAAGGCGGCGGCGGTCAGCTCGGGCGCCACTCCGATCTTGGGGACGTAGCGCGAGCCGCGCTCGAACAGGCCGGTGCTGTCGACCTTGGGGGCAAACGGGTCCGGGGTCGCCGGCTCGGTCTTGGGATTGAGGCCCTCGGGATCGGCAGCGGCGGCGAGCTTCGGCTGCCATTGAGCGGCGGCCTGGCGCGCCCTGTCCTTGGCCCTCTCGTCGACCAAGATCTCCCGCGCGATGTCGGTGGCCACCTCGTCGAGCGTGCGCGTCACCGCCGCGGCCTTGGTCTCGACCTTGATGACGTGAAAGCCGAACTTGCTGCGCACGACGTCGGAGACGCCGCCCGGCTCCAGCGCGAAGGCGGCGTCCTCGAACGGCTTGACCCAGGCTCCCCGCGGCTGCAGCCCGAGGTCGCCGCCCTGGGCGGCGCTGCCGTCGTCGCTCATCTCCTTGGCCACCGCCGCGAAGTCCTCGCCCTTGCCGATGCGCTCCTTGGCGCGGTCGATCTTCTCGCGCGCGGCCTTGACCTCGGGTTCGGGCGCATTCTCGTCGACCTTGACCAGGATGTGCCGCGCCCGCACCTTTTCGGGCTGGTTGTAGCGGGTCGCCCGCTGGTTGTAAAAGTCCTCTATCTTGGCGCGTTCCTTGGTCGCGAACTCCTTGGCCTCGTCGTCCTCGACCTTGATCTCGCGCTTGTAGAAAAACGGATCGAGCTTGACGAACCAGACATCGACCCGGTCGTTGCGCCGTTCCCAGACCTGCCTGATCTCGGCGTTGCTGACGGTAACCGCGTCGAGCACCACCGATCGAAGACGATCGGAAGAGAGGTCGCGCCGGTATTCCTCCTCGAACGCCGCCTCGCTCAGGTTGAGGCTGTTGGCGTAGCGCCGGTACAGGTCGCGGTCGAACGCCCCGTTTTGGTGGAAGAGTTGGGTTTTGACGATGGTCTGCGCCAGCTCGCCGTCGCTGATGACCAGGCCCCGGCGCTCGGCCTCCTGCGCCAGCAGCTCGCGGCTGATGAGCTGCTCGAGCACGGTCTGCTTGAGGTTCTCGGCGCGGGCGGTCTCGATCGTGTAGTTGGGCCGCATCGATTGCATTCGCTCGAAGACGCGCGCGTACTGCTGCTGGAACTGAGCGGTCGAGATGGCGCGGCCATTGACCGAGGCGACGATCGGCAGCGGGCTGCCGCAGTAGCGGGCGGAGCCAGGGCCAAAGCTGAACACAAACACGATGATGATGATCGCGAACAGGAGACTGGTGATGAACGAGTTCGCGTGTTTCCTCATTCCGTCGAGCATGGCGCGATCCTTCTCCTCCCGTTAATGGTCCAGGGGGCGTCGGCCGCCCCCTCGCCGGTCGAGAGCGAGTCTCGACCGGCTTCACCCCGGCAGCAAGGTCCAGAGGGCGTCGGCCGCCCCCTCGCCAACAGCAGAGCGGTGCGCATCATGCCGCGCCTCGCAGGCCAAATCAACGGACGTTGCATTTGGGTGGCACGAGATCGGGTTGCATCTGGCGGTGCGCTTGGCCAGGATAGGGGTCCGCGATCGGAGTGGGGATGCCCGAGCCGAATGCAATCGACCTGCACGTGCACGTG
>JAFGSX010000241.1 GCA_016934455.1 Deltaproteobacteria bacterium | reverse complement strand
GGGGCCGATGCCCTCGACCTCGCGCAGGCGCTCGGGCGCGCCGTCGATGAGGTCCAGGGTTTCAAGGCCAAAGTGCTCGACCAGCCGCCTGGCCATGATCTTGCCGATGCCGCGCACCAGCCCCGAGCCCAGGTATTTCTCGATGCCGACCAGCGTCGCCGGCTTGACCGTCAGGTAGGAGTCGGCCTTGAACTGCTCGCCGTACTTGCGGTCGTTGGTCCAGCGGCCGCGCAGCCGCAGGCTCTCGCCCGGTTGCACGCCCAGCAGGTTGCCGACCACGGTGACGTCCTCGCCGCGACCAGGCACGTCGACCTTGACCACGCTCCAGGCGGTCTCCTCGTTGGCGTAGGTGATCCGCTCGACTACGCCCTCGACCGTGGTCGTCGACGACATCATCGCTTCACCATCGCGTACCGCCATCTCGGCCGCTATCAGCCCTTGCTACTATCCACATGCCGCGAAAGCCCTGATTGCGCTGCTCACTTTGCTTGAGCCTATTTTTGGCGGGGACCCGCTGATCGGCGTAAGTCTTTTTGTCCTCGCAGGCTCGAAAAAAAGCCTTTCGCCGGCCCCCCGCCACGCAGGATCAACTGCGGTGAGCAGCGCTATGACTCGCGCCGCCGCAGGCTCAACAGAACCCCTTGTTCGATGAGCAGCCGCAGGTGGTGGAAGCGCAAGGTCTCCGGCGGCTCTTGGCCTTTAAATGGCCTCATGGTCCCACAAATAAAAACGCGGGGTTACGCTATTCACGTAACCCCGCGTTTTATTTCTGGTAGCGGGGCCTGGACTCGAACCAGGGACCTTCGGGTTATGAGCCCGATGAGCTACCAACTGCTCCACCCCGCAACAGCGGCGCCGATATAGCGCGGCGGTCTCGTGGGCGCAAGACTTTTCTGGAGCGCCCAGGTCAACGGTGTCGTCGAGAAGACGCCTTCGTCGCTGCCGGCATGGCGGTGCCCGCCAGCGCATCGAGCAAGCGCCGGCCGCGATCGCCGTGGGCGATCGCCTCCAGCCGGCGCCGCGTGCCGCGGCGCATCGAGAAGCGCAGCTCCAGATAATCACCAGGCGCTGCCTGAGGCGCACGGTCGAACCACTCGACCGCGCACAGGCCGTCGCCCTCGTAGTACTCCTCGTAGCCGATCAGATCGAGGTCGGCGCCGGTCGCCAGCCGGTACAGGTCGACGTGGTAGAGCGTTGGCGTCGTCGGGTAGGTATTGACCGTTGTGAACGTGGGCGACGAGACGCGGACGCCCTCGCCGCCCGGCAAGGCCGCGACCAGCCCGGCGACGAAGCAGGTCTTGCCGCACCCGAGCGGGCCGATCAGCGCCACCAGGTCCCCGGGCCGCGCGGCCGCCGCCAGCGCCGCCGCCAGGCGCCGCGTATGGCTACTCGAGCGGGACGTGACGGCGACGGTGTTCACGAGGCCTTGCTGGACAGCTCGTCGAGCACCACCCCGGTGGCGTCGGCGATCTCGGTCGCCAGCGCGGCACCGCTGGAGGCCTGCTGCGCCGCCGACAGTCCGGCGACCGCGTGCGCGTAAGACCCCAGCAGCGCGGCCTCAAACGGCTCGAGCCGGCGCGCCAGCAACGCCCCGATCACGCCGCCCAGCACGTCGCCCGAGCCGGCCGTGCCCAGCGCCCCGCACGCGATCGGGATCACCGCGAGCCGCCCGTCGGGATGCGCGATGACGGTGCGGGCGCCCTTGAGCAGCACCACCTGACGACTGGCTCGCGCGCAGCCCGCGGCCGCCGCCAGCCGGTCGGCCTGGACCTCGCCCGTCGTCGTCTGCAGCAGGCGCGCCATCTCGCCCGGATGCGGTGTCAACACCAGCTCGGCGCCGGCCTGCGCAAACGCCTCGAGCTTGCCCGCCAGCAGGTTGAGCCCCTCGGCGTCGACCACCGCCGGCACCTCGAGCCGGGCCAGCAGGTCGGCGACGACCTGCGCTGTCTCATCGCCGTGCTCGAGGCCAGGCCCGATCGCGAGCGCGCTCTTGCTGTTGGCCAGCGCGCGCAACGACGCCAGGTCGGCCGCGGTAAGCTGCTCGAGGCCACCGGAGAAGGTCTCGGCCATCACCTCGGGCAGCAGCGCGCCCATGCGGCTGCGCGCCCCGGGCGAGGTGACGATGGTGACCAGCCCTGCCCCGGCGCGCAACGCACCGCGGGCCGCCAGCCAGGCCGCCCCCGCCTTGGCCGCCGAGCCGGCGACTATCAGCAGATGGCCGCGGGTCCCCTTGTGGTCGCTCGCCGCTATGGCCGGAGCGATCGCCCGCGCGCCAGCCTCGTCGACACGCTCGCACCGCGCACCGACCTCGTCGACAAAGAGCGGCGGGATGCCGATGTCGACCACTGCGATCGCGCCCGCGCACTCCGCGCCGTCGCCGATCACCAGGCCGCGTTTGAGGCAACCGAAGGTGACGGTGCGAGTCGCGCGCACCGCCACCCCGCAGACGCGCCCGGTGTCGGAGTCGATGCCGGACGGCAGGTCGACCGCCAACACCGGCCGCCGACCGGCGTTGATCGCCTCGATCACGGCGCGGCGCCGGCCCTCGACCGGCCGCTGCAGCCCGGTGCCGAAGATGGCGTCGATCACCAGCTCGACGTCGAGCAGCGAAGCCAGCGGAGAGCTTCCGTCGTCGATCAGCTCCTCGCCGCCGAGCTTGAGATAGATCTCGCGGTTTGCGGCGGCGTCACCGGCGAGCCGGCCCGCATCGCCCAGCAACAGGACGCGGCCCTGCCGCCCCCGCCCCAGCAGATGGCGCGCCGCCACGTAGCCGTCGCCGCCGTTGTTGCCCGGCCCCGCCACCACCAGAAAGCGACCCGCCGGCGGCAGCAGTTCGACCGCGGCGTCGGCCACCCCGCGGCCGGCCAGCTCCATCAGCACCCTGCCGGGCAGACCAAGCTCCTCGATGGTGCGGCGGTCGAGGTCGCGCATCTGCGCGGCGGTCATGCATTTCACGGTTCACCAGCAGGTGTGGGCTTAGACGTCGTGGCGCAGATTGAAGAACTGCGAGATGACGACCCGCTGCTTGTCGTCGATCTCGAGCGCGCGCATGCGCTGCTCGACCTCGGCTCGCCACTCGCGCAAGTACTCGTGGTGCTGCTCGATGCGCTCGATCTGGCTCTGCGCTTTTTTCTCGCGCGCCTTGTCCTTGTCGCGCTTGGTCTGCTCCTGGATCGCGGCGCTGATCCAGTTGCTCAGATACTGGTCGAGCCCAAAGGCGGCATCCTTGCTCATCCGGTCGGCGTAGTGGACGCGCAGGTAGTTGAAGCCGCTCGCCATCTCGCGCGACATCGGGCCCCTGGGCGAGGCCCGATGCATCATCTCGACAATGTCGTCCCGGTTGAGCTCGACCTTCTGGTGTTGCTCCCGCTTCGCCTCGAGCCTGGCATCGGCCATGGCTCTCAATTGTGTGATTATCTGATCCTTCTGAAACGCCAGACCGCTCACCATGACGTCACCTCGTCTCCCGCCGCATTGGGAGGCTGTAGACCGTATGTACCCTATTATTCCCCAGCCAGGCAAATTGGAGCGACCGCGTGCTGCCGCGGGCGATCGGCCACCGGCGCCGCCTCCGTAGGGGCCCCGGATCAGGGAACCTGCAGCAGATCCTTGACCTTGGTGATGACCTGCGGCGCCTGGATCGGCTTGGTTATGTAGGCGTTGGCGCCCAGGCTCAGAGCGCGCTGGCGGTCCTCCTGCGCCCCCTCGGTGGTGATGATGACGATCGGGATCTCCTTGTGAACTTCGTCCCGCCGCACCATCGACACCAGCTTGAGCCCGTCCATCATCGGCATGTTGATGTCGGTGATCAGGATGTCGAATTTCTGCTGCGACAGCTTCTTGAGCCCGTCGACGCCGTCCTCGGCCTCGGTAACCTGCAGGTTCCGTATCCGCGACAGGGCGAAGACGATGAGCTGCCGCATGGTCGGCGAGTCCTCGACGACCAGCGCGTGCT
>JAFGSX010000240.1 GCA_016934455.1 Deltaproteobacteria bacterium | reverse complement strand
TGATCGGCTCCTCCAACAACCCGATCTCGGGCCTGACGCTGGCGACCACCATCGTGGCCGCGCTGACCATGGTCATCGTCGGCGTCTCCGGCAAGGAGGGAGTGGCCGCGGTGCTGGGCGTGGCCGCGGTGGTGTGCGTGTCGTCGGCGGTCGCCGGCGAGATGCTGCAGGACCTCAAGGTCGGCCACATCCTGGGCGGTACCCCCTCCAAGATGCAGGTGGGCGACATCATAGGTGTCATCGTCGCCGGCCTGGTCATGTTCTTTCCGCTCTACCTGCTGCACACCTCGGACCTGGCGAGCAACCCGGCGGCGGGCGGCTTCGGCGGCAAGAACCTGCCGGCGCCACAGGCCGGCCTGATGGCCGCGCTGTCGCAGGGCATCGTCGGCGGCGAGATGGCGTGGCCGCTGGTCATCGTCGGCATCGCCATGGGCATCTCGCTGATCCTGATCCGGGTGAAGAGCCCGATGCTGTTCTCGGTCGGCATGTACCTGCCGCTCGAGACCACCTTTGCCATCTTCGTGGGCGGCCTGATCCGCGGCCTGGTGGACAAGCTGACCGGGCGTCGCAATTACAACGCGGCGCAGAAGGCGCGGGTCGAGAACGCCGGCGTGCTGGCCGCCTCCGGGCTGATCGCGGGCGAGGCGCTGATGGGGTTGATCGTGGCCGGGGTGGTGGCCTACCTGGCCGCGACCGCGGCGCCGGGCGTCGAGGTCGCATTCCCGCAGGTGCCGGGCTTTGCCGGCATCGCCGGCTGGCTGGCGATCCTGGTGCTGATCATCCTGGCCGCCTACCTGGTCTACATACCGCTCAAGAAGGCGGGAGCGGCCGACGAGCCGGCGCCGCCGACCGCGGTCATGTAGCGCCAGCAGGATGGCCCGCCCGCGGAGCAGGGGGGGCTGTGGCGTGGGGCTTGACATTTTACCGCATCCCTAGTTTTCATTCGCGCGACACAGGCAATGGGCCGCCCCTGTCGAGGCGCCCGAACCAACAAAGGACCTCGCAGGTCCCGACCCGGAGGATCAAGATGAAGAAGTTGTTGGCACTCGCGATCTCTTTCGCAATGGCCGCCCTGATCGGTTGCTCGAGCAGCAAGGCCGAGACCAAGCCGGATGAGCAGCCGGCCGCCACCACCACCGAGACCCCGCCACCGGCCGAGGAGACCCCGGCGACCGAGACCCCGCCGCCCGCCGAGGAAGCGGCGACCCCGGCCCAGTAGTCCAAGCGATCCGTTGGTGCGGTATCACCGAGCACGGGTCCGGCCAGACCGGGCCCGTGCTTTTTTTTGCGTCTCGACCACCAGGAGGAACCATGAAGATCGCCATTCTCGGAACCGGCGTCATGGGGCGCGGCTGGATCGCGCAGTGCGCGATGGCCGGGCACGAGGTGCATTGCCACGACAGCAATCGGGCGTCGCTCGACGGCACCATCGAGTTCTGCCGGACCCTGGCGCAGAAGACCGCCAAGAAGTTCAAGCTCGAGGATCCCGAGATCGGGGCCAGGACCGCGGCCCGCATCACGCCGCACGCCACCAAGGCCGCGTTCATCGATGCGGCCAGGGGCTGCGCGGTGCTGCTCGAGGCGATCTTCGAGGACCTGGCGCTCAAGTGCCGCGAGCTGCGCGAGATCGTGCCGCAGTTGCCGGCCGAGGTCTACTTCTGGTCCAACACCTCGTCTCTCGACATCGACGTCATGGCCGCGGCCGCCGGGCGGCCCGAGCGCTCCATCATCACCCACGGCATGAACCCGGTGCCGATGATGGCCGGCGTCGAGGTGGTCCCGGGCAAGCTGACCAGCGCCGAGACCATCGAGTTCGCGCGCCAGGCCCTGCTCGAGATGAAGAAGGCGCCGTTTGTGGCGCCCAACCTGCCCGGGTTCTGGGTCAACCGGCTGCTGGTGCCGCAACTTCTCGACGCCTTTCGCTTGCTCGAGCAGGGCAAGATCAAGGTCGAGGACGGCGACATCGGCATGAACACCTCGCTCGGCCACCCGCAGGGCACCTACAAGATGGCCGACTTCATCACGCTGCCGACCGCGCTGCGGATCTCGGTCGAGATGTACCAGGCCACCAACGATCCGCGCATGTACCCGCCGCAGATCCTGGTGCGCATGGTCAAGAACGGCGAGCACGGCGCGCAGACCGGCAAGGGCTTCTACGACTGGACCGACCCGCGCAATCCCAGGCCGCGCGACCTGTCGCAGTACCTGCTAAAGACGACCGACGACTATCTCGACAGCGTAAAGTAACGAATCGGGATCCCTTTCTCAATTGAGTCGATTCTCGGCTGGGGCCCCGCAGATCTGCGCAACGCTTCTGTCTGTTCCGATAAGGGAACAGCCAGAAGCATTGCTCCGGCCCCCCAGCCGGGAACGTCGTCCCGGCGTGACGGGGAGGTCACATCTTCCACAGCCCAATTGTCCGGCTGGGGCCCCACCGAAAATCGACTCAACTGAGCGGTGGGCTACTCGACGTCGTCGTCGAGCGCTGCCGCCGACAGCAGCGTGCCGCTGGCGCGCTTGCGCGCGATGCGCTCGCCGAGATGGTTGACCAGCTCCCTGACGCCGTCGCCGGTGACCGCGCTGATGGCGAAGAAGGCGCGGCCCTCCGCGCGCACGGCCGCGGCCAGGTGCTCGGCCAGCACACCGCCCTCGTCGAGGTCGCGCTTGCTGAGCACTACCACCTCCTCGATCTCCTCGAGCCGGTCGCTGTAGGCGGCCAGCTCGGCGCGCACGGTGCGGTAGTCGGTCACCGGGTCGCGTTCGACCAGCGGGCTGGCCTCGACCAGGTGGACCAGCAGCCCGACCCGCTCGACGTGGCGAAGGAAGCGGTGGCCCAGTCCGGCGCCCTGCGACGAGCCCTCGATCAGGCCCGGGATGTCGGCCACGGCGAAGCTGAGATCCTCGTCCACCTTGACCACGCCCAGGTTGGGCGCCAGCGTGGTGAACGGATAGTCCGCGATCTTGGGCCGCGCCGCCGAGATGCGCGCGATCAGCGTCGACTTGCCGGCATTGGGCAGCCCGACCAGGCCGATGTCGGCGATCAGCTTGAGCTGCAGCCGCAGCCGGCGCTGCTCGCCGGGCAGGCCGGGCTTGGCAAAATCGGGCGCCTGCCGGGTCGGTGTGGCGAAGTGCTGGTTGCCCCAGCCGCCTTTGCCGCCCCTGGCCGCTACCCAGCGCAGGCCGGGCTCGACCAGGTCGGCCAGCACCTGATCGCTCTCGTCGTCGACGACCACGGTGCCGGGCGGCACCTTGACCACCTTGTCCTCGCCGGCGCGACCGCTGCACTGGGCGCCCGATCCCGGGCGGCCGCTGCCGGCGCGCTGGTGCGGCACGTAGTACAGGTCGAGCAGCGTGCCGAGCTGCGGGTCGACCAGGAACACGACGTCGCCGCCGCGGCCGCCGTCGCCGCCGTCCGGGCCGCCGCGCGGCACGTGCGCCTCGCGCCGGAACGAGACGCAGCCGTTGCCGCCGTCGCCGGCGCGCACGTGCAACACGACCTCGTCCACGAACCACATCGGAGACGCCTGTTAACTGTGCTCCATGACCGAAGTCATCGAGTCGCGGCAGCATTGCCATCCGGCGGAGTCACAACTGGGGCTGCCGGGAAGGGCGAGGGGGCGGCCGATGACCCTTGGAAATCCCCGCAGGGGAACTCCACCTAGTGAGCAGTCGCGGGCGTCACCACCGCCCGTATCCGATCGCGGCCAGCCCGCTGGTAGTGCACCACACCGTCGACCAGCGCGAACAGAGTCCAGTCCCTGCCCACGCCGACGTTGCGGCCCGGATGAATCCGAGTGCCGACCTGGCGGACCAGGATATTGCCCGCCCTGACCGGCCTGCCGTCGCCGCTCTTCACCCCGCGATATTTCGGGTTCGAGTCGCGGCCGTTGCGCGACGAACCTTGTCCTTTTTTGTGCGCCATGGAGATGTCCTATCCCTTGATCGCCGTGATCTTGACCTCGGTGTACGGCTGCCGGTGGCCGCGCTTCTTGTGAAAGCCCTTGCGCCGCCGGCGCTTGAAGACGATCACCTTGTCGCCCAGCGCCTGCCGCGTCACCTCGGCCTCGACCGTGGCGCCGGCGAGCAGCGGCTGGCCGACCCTGGCGTCGCCCTCGCCGCCGACCATCAGCACGCGGTCGAAGGTCACCTGGTGGCCGATCGCGTTTTCGATTTTCTCGATCCGCAGCTTGTCGCCCGGGCTGACCCGGTGCTGCTTGCCGCCCGCCTCGAAGATCGCGTACATGCTCCACCTCTTGAGCCCCGGGATCGCCTGATCCCAAGGGGGGTGTAAAAGGGGCTACCTAGCCGGTCGCGATGCCGTCTGTCAAGCGCGGCACTCGGAGCGCCTCGCGCCAGCGGGCTCCAATTCTGGACGACGGGGGTGTGGGCGCGCGAAAAAGAGCGCAGATCGCTCCGGCGCCTTGGGCACATCTGCTATCATGTCGATTGTGACAACAGGATCGATTTGCCGGCCCTGGCGCTGTGCGGCGGTGAGCATCGCCGGGCTGACCGCGCTGCACTCATTGCCCGGATGTTGGCCGACGTTCACGACGATGTGCCATCGCGATGACGATTGCCCGGCCGACTTTCGCTGCGATCTGCAGGCTGCGATCTGCGTGCCCGCGAACAGCGTCGGCGACGCCGGCGCGGCTGATGCCTGGAACGACGCCGGGGCAACGGTGGATCGCGCCGGCCGGGACGCGCCGCTGCCCGATGCCCGGCCTCCCGACCTCGGCGAGGGCGATCATTTTTGCGGCGATGCCATGGCAACCGACAGCAGCGTTGCCGACAGCGTTGCACCCGACGCTGGCGCGTTGGACAGCGCTGCTCACGACCGCGCCGGGTCAGACCGCGCCGCCGGCGACACGGCCTGGCCGGACACCTGTGTCTCAGACCGCGCAGCGCCCGATTGCACACGGCCCGACACGCGATTGCCCGACACGCGATTGCCCGACACGCGGCAGCCCGACACGCAATGGCCCGACGCCACGCTGCCCGACACGCGGCAGCCCGACACGCAATGGCCCGACGCCACGCAACCCGACAGCGGGACGCGCGACACCGGCTCCGGGTGCCCGGGTTGCTTCATCGACCAGCAGTGCCGCGCCCTGGGCGAGCACAATCCACGCAACCCATGTGAATGGTGTGCCGCGAGCGATCCAGAGAAGTGGACCAAGATCGACGGGTACACTTGCTACGGAAACGACCGATACGAGTGCGACAACGGTCGCGAGGTCGGCTTAGTCTTCATCTGCCCTCAGTACTGCGATGCCGTGACAGGAGACTGCTGCGGCAACCTGGGCGCGGCGTGTTGCTCCGAGGACCCGCTCTGCGGCCTCGGTCTCGAGTGCGCGGTCGAATCCGAAATCTGCACTTTCAGCGTGACCTGCGGCAATCTCGACCAAATGTGTTGCTTGTACGACACCTGCAACTATCCGTTCGAATGCGACTGGTCAAACCACTGCGTCGAGACGTGCGGGGAGATCGATGAGGCGTGCTGCGTTGGCATGACGTGCGACAGCGAAGAGCACCAGTGCTGCAACAATTTCTGCATCATGCAGGGTATTTGCCTTCCCATCAATTGACCGCCGCCGTCACTGCGCGTCGGTGACCCGGCGGCCGGGGCGGGCGAACCATTCGGTTGCCGGCACCGGCTCGATCGCCTCGATCGGCGCCGCGCCGTCGGCGGCATCGGCAAACAGCCCGAGGTAGAGCGCCAGCAGGGCGGCGCGCGCGCTCTGACCGGCCGGCACCAGTGGCGCGGTGAAGACCGGCCGCGGCTTGGCATAGGCGCGCAGCTCGTCGACGACCAGCGCGTGCTGCGCGGCTGCCGACTCGTGGGCGCGCCGCACGCTCTCGAGCCTTTCGACAAAGGCGCGGGCGCGCGCCCGCTCCCCGGCGCCGCCGAGCAGGGCGGTGGCCCGCTCGACCGCGTGCTCCAGCTCGCCCGGCTCGGGCACGAAGGCTTGGTCCACCCGGTTGACGATGAAGCCGGCCGCGCGGCAGCCGGCCTCCCGCAACCGCTGGTCGATGGCCATGGCCTCGGCCAGCCGGTTGTGATCGGGCGCGCACACCACCAGGAAAACGGTCTGGCGGTCGCGCAGCAACTTGCCGATCTCGACCCCGCGCAGGCGAAAGCTCGACAGCAGATCGGCGAAGGCGCCGAAGAAGGCGGCCGTCTCCTGCGCGAACTCCTCGCCCGCCACCCGTCCCACCAGCAGCAGCGCGGTCGAGCCGGCGCGGTTGAACAGGCGCGAGGTCCAGCGGCCATCGCCCCTGGCGCTGGCCGGCATGAACCAGCGCACCACCCTGTCGCTGAAGAACAGCGCCACCCGATCCGGGGTCTCGAGAAAGTCGAGCGCGTTGGTGGTCGGCGGCGTGTCGAGGACGATGCGGTCGAACTGCGCTCCCTTGACCAGCGCGTGCAGCCGCTCGACCGCCATGTACTCGAGCGTGCCGGCCAGGCTGCGCGACAGGTGCTGGTAGAACCGGTTGCCGAGCAGGGTGGCGCGGCGCTCCGGGTCGACCACCAGCATGCCGATCAGATGGTCGAAGGTCGCCGTCGGATCGAGCATCAGCGCGCTCAGGGTGCCATCCGGGTGCATCTTGGCCAGCGAGGTGACCGGCGCCGGGTCATTGGTCAGGCCGGCGACGCCGAGGGCATCGGCAAGGCGCCGCGCCGGATCGATGGTGAGCACCAGCGCGCGCTGGCCGGCCGCTGCCTGGCGCAGCGCCAGCACCGCCGCCAGCGTGGTCTTGCCGACGCCTCCCGGGCCGAGGCAAACCGTCAGCGGCGCGTCGTCTATAAGCTGGGCCAGGTCGGGTTGCTTCATCCGGTCAGCGCTTGCACCAGGGTGTCGATGCAGCGCCTGGGATCGGCCTGCTCGCACCGGGGCACCTCGATGATCGGCGCTTTGACGGCGCTGCGCAACCGCTCGATCTGGGCGCGCACCAGGGCGAGCTGATCGGTGTGGTCGCGGGCCGGCGCCGCGAAGCGCCCGACCGCGCCGCCGTCCTGCGCGTGCAGCGCATCGAGCAGCGGCCCATCCCCGGGCTCCAGCAGCGACGCCGGCACCTGGTTGACGACGACGGCGCAGCAGGCCAGCCCGAGTCGCTGTGCGCGCTGGCACAGCTCGAGGGTCTCGTTGACGGGCAGCTCTTCGGGCAAGGTCACGACCACCATCTCGCAGCGCGCGCGGTCGAGCAACAGTCTCTCGGCGCGCTCGGCCACCTGCGCCACCGGGCCGACCCGCAGCAGATCGCGCACCGCTCGCGGCGTGTCGAGAAAAGAGAGGGCGTGGCCCGAGGCCTGCAGGTCGACGATCACCGGACAGCGCTCGGAGGCGTTACGCTCGACCTGATCGCGCAGTTCGTCGAGCGCGATCATTTCGCGCGCCGCCGGCGACGTACGCGCGAACATCCGCACCACGCGGTTGTTGAGCACGCGGGTGACGATGGCGGGCAGCCGCAGCAGTCGCTGCAGCGCGTTGCCGACCACCTGCTCGGCGTCGATGTTGAGCGTCCGCGCCGCGCTGCCGTCGAGCAGCGCCGGCAGCCGCGGCTGTGCGCTGAACTCGACCGCCAGCGCGCGGCCGCGCCGCCGAATGGCCAGCAGCGACAGCGCCGCGGCCAGCGTGCTCTTGCCGGTGCCGCCCTTGCCGGTGACCAGGATCAGCGCGCACCGGTCGAGGGCTTGGAGCATGGCGTTGGCAACGGGCACGGTCGCACGCCTCCTAGAAGTGATATACCGCCGCGCCAGCCGTGATGCCCGATCCGCAGGCCAACAGCAAGCCCTTCTTGCCCGGCGCGCAGCGCGCGCCGCCCAGCTCGCCCTGCAGCGCCAGCAGCGTCGACGTGGTCAGCGTGTCGGGCAACCGATCGGTCAGGTCGACGATGCGGTCGGAGCCGATCCCGATCGCGGCCGGCAATCCGGATACGAATTTTTTCGAGATCTGCGGTGGCACTACCACGTCGATCTGCTCCGGGCTCAGCCCGTCGCCGGCGAGCGCCCGCGCCGCGGCGCGGCCGAGACCCGCCAGGTAGAGCTCTTCCAACCCCGGGTCGCGCCGCAGCAGTAGCCGGCCGCGCTTGTGCTTGAGGCTGACGACCGAACGGCAGCGATCGACCTCTCGCTCGTCGGTGTCGAAGGCAAAGGCGCCAAAGCCGACGCCGTCGCGCGGCGCGCAGTCGAGCAGCAGCGCGGCCCCGCTCGGCGCGTAGGAAAAAGCTGGATCCGGTCGCCGGTCGCTGTCGATCTCGCTCGCGACCACCATGCCGATCTGGGCCTCGCCGCAGCGCAGCAGCGCGGCGACGACCTGGATCGCGTTGAGCATGCCGCAACCGCCGTTGAGCAGGTCGAAGGCGGTGGTGCGACGGCCCTGGAACTCGATGTTGAGGTCGAGCCCGTGCGCGATGTAGGCGGCGATCGCCGGCTCGCAGACGTGGCCGTCGCGGTGCACGCCGCAGTTGATCAGGACGCGCACGTCGGCGCGGCGGTAGCGCGAGCGGTCGAGGCAGGCGTGGCCGGCGGCCAGCACGTGCTTGAGCGCGCTCCAGGCCGGCCAGCCACTGCGCGGCGGGCTCACCCCCAGACTCTCGATGCGGCAGCGCCGATGCAGGGACGGTCCAGACGCCGAAGCCGGGCTGGCGTCGACGGCGGGTGTGCCCCCGGGTTCGCCGCCGCTGACGATCGCGTGCGCGGCCGGTGCCGCAGCGGCGGCCGCCGCTCCGGTGCCAAAGCGGGCGCGGTAGCGATCCGGCAGATCGTCGAGGGTGAGCGTGGCGTGGGTGATGACGGTGCCCGAGGCACCGCTGACGAAGAGCAGGTTGTGGCCGGACTGGATCTTGTTTTGCAAGATGAATTCGTGCAGCACGACGAAGTGGCTGGTCGTCGTCGTGTTGGCGTAGCGCTCGGCGCAGCACAGGACGTTGTCCGGCAGGTCGCAGCTCAGATAGCGTTTGAGCGCCTTGGTCGACTGCGCGATGGCGCGCACCGAGACCTGGTGCGGGACCACGTGCTGCACGTCGTCGAAGGTCCAGCCGGTCGCGTCGAGCGCCTGCTTCGTGTAGGACGGAAAATGTACGTTGCCCATTTTCTGAAAATCGCGCGCCTTGGTGATCAGCATGCCGCCCGGGCCGCGCGGCGATGGCTTGGAGTAGCAGTACTGGTCGTGCTTGGCGCCGGTGACCAGATCGAACCAGTGGAAACCGCAGCGCTCGTCGTCGGAGCGGTCGATGATCACGGCCGCCCCGCAGTCGCCCAGGGTGAGGGCTGCGATCTGGCCATCGAAGCTGTGGCGGATCTGGCGCGCCGCGGTCTCGGCCAGCGGCATGTTGTGCTCGCCGCTGACCACCAGGCCGCAGCGGACGACGCCGGCCCGGATCAACCCCTGCACCACCCAGATGCCGTTGAGCATGCCGGCGCAGGCGTTGACGACGTCGAAGACCAGCGCGCGGCGAGCACCGATCGCCCGCCGCACCAGCGCCGCGGTGGCGGGCTCGAAGGTGAACTCGTCCGGCGCGTGGTGCTTGGAGATGCTGGTGCAGACCACGGCGTCGAGGTCGGCGGCGGCGTAGCGCGACATGGAGAGCGCGCGCTGCGCCGCCTTGACCGCCAGGTCGATCGCGTACTCGCCGACCGCCACCCGCCGCTCGCGGATGCCGGTGATGCGTTCGAGATCCCAGCGCGGCCGGCGCCGGCACGAGCGCAGCATCTCCTCCATGCTGAGCGTCTTATCGGGCAGGTAGACGCCCAGGCTCTCGATCTTGACCTTGTTCGACATCAGGCGTCCTCCGGCGCCAACGCGGCCACGCCCCCGGCAAAGGTGACGGACGGCCGATATCCGAGCTCGCGCAGCGCCTTGCCCCCGTCGTACCGGCAGTGACAGCTCAACAGCCGCACGCCGTAGCGCGTGATGGACGGCGGCCGCTGGCCCCGCCTCAGCCGCGCCGCCAGCTCGGCCAGCGCCGCCACTGCGTGCACGGCCCAGAATGGCGCGCTCGCGTGCGGCCGCGGCAGGCGGTACGCGTCGGCGATGGCGTCGAGCGCCTGCCGCAACGTGGTCTCCTCGCCGTCCGTGACGTGGTAGACCTGGCCGGCCGCGGCCACGGTCTCGGCGGCCAGGGCACAGCCGAGAGCCAGATTGTCGACGTGCGACAGGCCGAGCAGGTTGTGGCCGCCGTCGAGGTAGGGCATCCGGCGCTGCCGCAGCAGGTCGACGATGCGCGGCACGATGGTGACGTCGCCGGCGCCCCAGATCACGCCCGGCCGGATCACCGTAGTCGTCAATCCCCCCTGGTCGTGAGCGGCGCGCACCAGCCGCTCGGCCGCGATCTTGCTCCGGGTGTAGGGATCGGGCGCCGAGGCCGCGTAGGGGGCCTGTTCGTCGATCAGCCGGCCGTCGCGCGGCAGGCCCAGCACCGTCAGCGAGCTGACGTGGATCAGGCGCGCCACCCCCGCGGCCTGGCAGGCGGCGACGACGCTGGTCGTGCCGTCGCGGTTGACGGCCAAGAACTCCGCCTCGGTCCCCCAGTCGCTGACCTTGCCGGCGGTGTGAAAGACCACGCCCTGGCCGGCGACGGCGCGGTCGAGCGCGGCGCGATCGCCGACGTCGCCGACCGCGATCTCGACCCCCAGCCCGGCGAGCCGGGACAGGTCGCTGGTCGGACGCGCCAGCGCGCGCACGCGATAGCCTCGCCGCACCAGGGCCGCCGCCAGCCGGCTGCCCAGAAATCCGGTCGCGCCCGAGACCAGGGCGCAGGCGCCGGTGACCAGCGCTGTCGGCGCGCCGGGCGCCGCGCTCATGGCGCGCCCGCAGCCGGTCGTTCGGACTCCGCCGCGCTCGGATCCGGCTCGGATCGCAGCGACCGGCGCAGCGGTTTGCCCACCGCCGACTTCGGCAGCTCGCCCCGGAATTCGACGATCGACGGCACCTTGAACCTGGCCAGCTTGTCGCCGCAAAAAGCGGTCAGGGTCGCCGCGTCGAGGTCGGCTCCCGGCCGCAGCACGACGCAGGCCTTGACCAGCTCGCCGTGCAGCGCGTCCGGCTGGCCGACCACCAGCGCCTCCAGCACCGCCGGGTGCTCGAGCAGAACCGCCTCCACCTCGGCCGGGTAGATGTTGTGGCCGCTGCGGATGATCATGTCCTTCTTGCGATCGACGATGCGAAAATAGCCGTCGCGGTGCATCTGCGCGATGTCGCCGGTGTGCAGCCAGCCGTCGCGCAGAACCTGCGCGGTCTCCTGCGGCCGGTTCCAGTAGCCCTTCATCACCTGCGGTCCGCGCACCAGCAGCTCGCCCGGCTCGGTCCACTCGCCGTCGGCGCCCAGCTCGAGCTCGCGGGTGCCGGTCTCGAGATCGACGATGCGGGCGGCGGTGCCCGGATAGGGCAGGCCGATGGTCCCGGGCCGGCAGGCGCCGACCGGATTGCCGTGGGTGGTGGGCGCGGCCTCGGTCAACCCGTAACCCTCGATCACCGGCACCCCGGTGCGCTCGGTGAAGGCGCGCTGCACGGCGGGCGCCAGCGGGCTGCCCGCGCACGGGCAGAGGCGAATCGAGCGCAGGTCGTAGCGGGCGAGCCGCGGCAGGTTGCCGATCGCGACCAGCAGCGTCGGCACCGCCGGGAACGCGGTCGGCCGCAGGCGGTGGATGATCCGGCACAGCCCCTCGAAGTCGCGTGGATTGGGCACCAGGATCACGGTGCCCCCCAGCAGCAGCCCGAGGTTTAGCCCACAGGTCAGGCCAAAGGCGTGGAACAGCGGAAGGGCGGTCAGCGCCTTCTCGACTCCCGGCTGCAGCCTGGCCCAGGCGCGGTTCTGCTCGGCATTGACCACCAGGTTGCGGTGGGTCAGCTCGACGCCCTTGGAGACGCCGGTGGTGCCGCCGGTGTAGAGCAGCACCGCGGTGTCGTTCTCGTCGACCGCGACCGGCGTCGGCGCGCCCGGCCGCAGCAGCTCGTCCCAGCGCAGATCGCCTGCCGCGAGGTGGGCGCGCGCCTCGCGGCGCTCCTTGGTCAGCGTGTACAGCGACCAGAGCAGCGGCCCGAAGTAGTCCTTGATGCGGGTGACGACGACGCGCCGGAGCGCGGTGCGCGGCTGCACCTGCTTGACCAGGTCGTAGTAAGGGCTGAGCGCGATCATTACCGTGGCGCCGCAGTCCGCGAGCTGGTGCTCGACCTCGCGCGCCGCGTAGAGCGGGTTGAACGGCACCGCGATGGCGCCGATGCGCAGCGCAGCGCAGTAGCCGATCGCGAACTGCGGGCAGTTGGGCAGGTACAGGGCCACCCGATCGCCGCGCTCGACGCCCAGCCGCTGCAGCGACGCCGCGCAGCGCTCGACCAGATCGTTGAGCCGTTGAAACGACAGCGACGAGGTGAAGACCCGGCCCGCGGCGCTGACCGCCAGGGTGATGGCGTCGAGCTGTGGAAAGCGGCGCGCGGTCTCTGGCAACAGCTCGCCGAGGCAGCGCGATCGCTGCTCGAGGCGGAGCGGCACCTCGGGGTCGTAGTGCTTGAGCCAGGGTTGCTGTGAGTAGATCGACATGGCGCCCTCGGTAATGTGGCGCGCAGTCTATCCGATCTCGGCCCGGTCGCCACGATCCGTTGCGGGCTGCGGCTCCCTCGCCTTGGCCGCGCTAGCGGCTAGCTCGCGATGCGCCGGCGGCGGCTGACCAGCCAGCCCAGGAGGAGCAGCCAGAGCGGCGCGGCCGAGGTCTCGGCCGGCGCGCGACAGGC
>JAFGSX010000239.1 GCA_016934455.1 Deltaproteobacteria bacterium | reverse complement strand
GGGCACCCACAATCCCAACAAGTTCGACGTCAAGAGCTTTGGCTCGGACGGCCAGGAGGGCGGCGGCGACGACGTCGGCAACTGGGAGGAGGAGGCCTCGAACTGAGCCATGGCGCGGGCGGCAAAATACGCGGCCGGCTTCACCCTGATCGAGCTGGGGATCGTGCTCGCGCTGCTGACGCTGACCGCGGCCATCGCCATCCCGAGCATCAACTCGTTGAGCGGCGCCAGGCTGCGCTCGATCACCGCCATGGTCTCCGGTTTGACCCGCGAGGCGTACGCCCGCGCCGCCATCACCGGCAAGGTCCACCGCATCGTCTTCGACATCGACAAGGGCCTGTTCTGGCTCGAGCGCACCGAGGAGTCGTTCGTGCTCCCGTCGGAGAAGATCAAGGCCGATCTGCAGGGCCACGGCGGCGAGACGCTCGAAGAGCGCCAGGAGGCGGCGACCCAGGGCGTCAAGATGCGGGTCGACGCGCTGCAGAACGGCAGCGGCGCCTCGGCCGAGGCGCTGGCGCTGCTCGGGATGGGCAGCGGGAGCGGCGGCCTCGACGCCATGTTCGGCTCGATGCTGGGGCAAAATGCCCTGGGCAGCTCGCTCACCTCGGGCATCGGCGTCGACCAGGATCTGGAGGAGGCGCTCAAGACGCGGCTGCGCCGGCGGGCGATGTTCCTGCCGGTCGAAGACGATCTGGGCAAGGCGCAAAAGCTGTCCGGCGATGTGCGCTTCTTCAAGATCTGGATCGCGCATCAGAAGGAGGCCTTTACCAGCGGCTCGGCCGAGCTCTACTTCTTTGCCACCGGCTACACCGAGCGCGCGCTGATCATGCTCACCGACGACGAGGAGGGCGACCGGGTGCTGACGGTGGACGTCAACCCGCTGACCGCTCGGGTGCGCATCAGGGACGTGGAACCGGAGATACCGCGCGGATGACGACGGAGCGACATCGCGGTCGCGGATTCACGCTGCTCGAGGTGATGGTGGCGGTCGCCATCATGGCGCTGGCGGTGGGGGTGATCGCCGAGATCGAGGGCCACGCCATCGAGAAGACCAACGACACCAAGTGCTACACGGTCGCCACGCTGCTGCTGCGCGGCAAGATCCTCGACGTGCAACAGACGCTGGCCGAGGAGGGATTCGGCGATTTTGTCAAGCTGCTCGAGGGCGACTTCTCGGAGGAGGGGTTTCCCGATTTCAGGTGGGCGGCGCGCGTGCGCAAGCTCGAGGTGCCGATCCCCACCAGCGCCGGCGGCGAGCAGGCCAATCAGGCGGTCGAGGGCTCGGGCGGGCTGTCGCTGGCGACGCTGGCGCCGATGCTGCAGAACGTCGGCAGCGTGCTCGAGAACGCGGTGCGCGAGCTCGAGGTGCGGGTGCTGTGGATGGATGGCAAGTACGAACGCCACGTGTCGGTGGTGACCCACGTCGTCAGCCGCGAGGCGCTGGCGGCCGGCATGCTCAACGCCGGCCTGTCGACGACGGGCAGCAGCCTGCTGCCGACCAGCAGCACCGGCAAGAACAACCTGGGCTGGCCGCCGACCGGGCAGTCGCCCGGCCAGCAGACCGACAACAGCAACAAGCGGCGGGCGCCGAGCGCGGCGCCGCGGGGCAACCGATGATAGGGCGCGCGGCGACGTGCCGCGCCGGCCATCGGATCGGGCGCGGCTTCACCATGATGGAGGTGCTGATCGCGATGGGTCTGCTGTCGCTGATCGGGGCCACTCTCTACGGCGCCATCGGCAATTCGATCAACGCCAAGGAGCAGATCGAGCTGATCTCGGACCGCTACGACGAGGTGCGCATCGCGCTCAACCGCATGGCGTACGAGCTGTCGATGGCCTACCTGTCCGACCACTACAACCGCGAGGAACGCCGCACCAAGACGCTCTTTCGAGAGGACAGCGAGGGCGTCGGCGACCGCCTGATCTTCACCAGCTTCAGTCACGTGCGGAGGGTGCGCGACGCGCGCGAGTCGGACCAGAACGTGCTGACCTACTGGGTTGACACCGACCCCGACGAGCCCGCCCAGAACGCGCTGCTGCGCAAGGAGAAGCCGCGCATCGACGAGCGCACCGGCGACGATCTGCTGGAGGAGGATGCCCACACCGACGTGCTGTGCGGCAACGTGCGCAACCTGACCTTCGACTACTGGAACGAGACCGACAAGGAGTGGCAGGAGGAGTGGGACAGCGATTCGCTCGAGAACAGCAACAAGCTGCCACCGCGGGTGCGGGTGCGGCTTGCGATCGTGGGCGAGAACGGCCGGGACCAGGTCTTCGAGACGCAGGCCGAGATCGTGCTGCGGGTGCCGGTCAAGCTGTCGACCAACTAGGCCGGGAACGGACGGGGCGACGAGGTGGCGATGCGGTGGCGCGGGACAGCGGGGCACGGGCGGTCGCAGCGGTCGCGCGGCGTGGCGCTGCTGGTCGTGCTGCTGTCGCTGGCGCTGCTGTCCGCGGTGGTGGCGGACTTTGTCTACAACCAGCACGTCAAGTACATGGTGGCCGCGCGCGAGCGCGACGCGCTGCGGGCGCATTACCTGGCGCGCAGCGGCATCGACCTGGCGCGGCTGCTGCTCTTCTTTCAGGACCAGTTGCAGCCGGCGCTGGACATGGCGCAGCAGGCCGGCCTGCTGCCGTTTGGCGAGTTCGTGGTGTGGAAGCTGATCCCGCTCGACTCCGAGATGCTGTGCGGCGTCACCCAGGGCCAGGTCGGCGAGGCGCTCGGCTTCGACATGGAGTCCGCGCGCGAGGCGATGGCGGACCGCCGCGGCCGGGCGCAGGAGGCCAGCGAGGCGAGCTCGCAGCCGATCGACGTCGACGAGCGCACCTGGTCGCTGTTCGAGGACAAGGCGGCGTTCTGCGACATGGGCGGCAGCTTCAAGGTCGAGATCGTCGACGAGGATAGCAAGATCTCGCTGCGCCGCTGGGAGGCCCAGTTCGGGCCGGATGCCGGCGCCAAGCGCGACCAGCTACTGGCGCTGTTCTTGCCCGCCCGCTACGACTTTCTGTTCGAGGAGGAGGACTCGTCGGGACAGCGCACGGACCGCTTCGAGGCCATCGCTGCGCTGCGCGACTGGATCGACCGCGACCAGAACATGGTCGACGCCAAGGCGCCGAACGAGCGGTTCGGGCGCGACGAGGGAGGCCCCGAGGACGTCAACTACGACACCCTCGATACCCCCTACCAGACCAAGAACGCCTTCTTCGATTCGCTGCAGGAGCTGCACCTGGTGCGCGGTTTCGACGACGAGATGTACGACACCTTTGCCAGCGCGCTGACCATCTACTCGGAGGGCAAGGTCAACATCAAGAGCGCGACCAACCCGACGGTGTTGATCGGGCTGTTTCACGCCTGTGCCGCGAACCCGATGGAGCCGCTGCTCAACGACGGCATGTGGCTGATGCAGACCTTGCAGCGCTGGCAGGAGTACCGACAACTGGGCGTGCTCGGCGGCTACGGCGCTGTCAACGCGCAGGGCTTTATCGCGTTTTTACAGTCGCAGGGCCTGGCCGTCGATACGACGCGCTGCCAGAACATGGTGGGCGAGCAGAGCATGGTGTTCACGGTCAAGGCGATGGCGCGCGTCGGAGACGTCGAGCGCACCATCACCACGGTGGTGCGCGTGTTTCGCGCCAGCGAGGAGATGTACTACTGGCGCGAAGATTGAGGCGGGGGAGGGCGGGGGAGGGTCCGGCCGACGGACCCTCTTGAAGGGGTAGGGTGCTGCCTGGGAGGGGGCCCCGCCGGATTCACTCCGGCGGGGGAGGGTCCGGCCGACGGACCCTCAGGAAGGATAGTCCGATGGCGCAGAAGATCGTGGGTATCGACATCGGGGCCGAGAGCGTGAAGGTGGTGCATCTCGTCACCACCATGCGCGGCTACAGCGTGACCGCCTTCGACGAGGAGCCGCTGCCGGAGGCGGCCTTCGATCCCGAAAAATCCCCCGCCGGCGGAGACGGGCCCGCCGCCGAGACCTTCTTCGGGCGCGCGAGACAGGCGCTGCTCAAGCTGCGCGAGCGCGGCGCGCTGCACGGCGATCTGTTCGTCACCGGTCTGCCGGGGGAATTCGCGTCGACGCGGCTGGTGCGGCTGCCGTTCGACGACGCCAAGCGGATCGAGGCGACGCTGCCGTTCGAGGTCGAGTCGCAGATCCCGTTTGACCTCGATGACGTGGTTCTGGCCAGCCAGGTGCTCTCGGGCCACATCGGCGGCCAGACCGACGTGCTGGTGGGGGTGGCCCGCAAGAGGGACGTCGCCGACTACCTGGCGCTGCTCAAGAGCGTCGGCATCGACCCCAGGCAGGTCGAGTTCGATGCGCTGGCGCTCGGCGAGCTGCACCGGCAGTTGCTGGCGCACAGCGACACGCACGAGCCGGTGGTGGCCACGCCCGGCGGCACGGTCATCGAGCGCGGACCCACCGCCTATCCGTCGGCCACCGCCATCGTCGACATCGGACGCGAACGCACCGCGATCTGCATCGTCGCGGCCGAGCAGGCGGTGGCGGCGCGGACCATCCTGCGCGGCGGCATCGATCTGACGCGGGCGCTGGCCAAGGAGTTCGGGCTGTCGATGGCCGAGGCCGAGACCGGCAAACGGCGCGAGGCCTTCATCGAGGTGGCCGGCAGCCCGGCCGCTTATCCCGAGCAGCAGCGCATCTCTGCCTGTCTGACCGCGGCGCTGCAGCCGATCGTGCGCGAGATCCGCCAGAGCATCCAGGCGGCGCTGGCGCAGCGGCGGGTGCGCGTGGCGCGCATCTTCCTGTGCGGCGGCGGTGGGCGGGTGCCCAACCTCGACCTGTACCTGGCAGCGCAGCTCAACGTCGACGTGCGCTGGGCCAACGAGATCCGCGGGGCGCTGGCTCCGGTGCTCAACGCGCCGCCCGGCGGTCAGCCGCCGGACATGCTGCACGCGGCCAAGGCGCTGGCCTACGCGCTGTGCGGCTATGTCTCGAGCAAGAGCGAGCGGCTCGATTTTCGCCAGGGAGATTTTGCCTACCGCGGCGACTTCGAGTTTCTCGAGGGGCACGTCGCGCAGATCGCCGCCGGCCTGATGGTGGTCGCGCTGCTGCTCGGTCTCAACGGCTATGCCTCGCACTTCTCGATCTCGCGGCAGGAGACGGCGCTGGTGAAGCGGCAACAGGAGGCCTGTCAGAAGATCCTGGGGCGCGAGATGAAGAGCGCCGAGCGCTGCCTGGCCATGATGCAGGAGCAGATCAAGCTGGGTCCGGGCGGAGCCGGCATGCCCAAGCGCACCGTCATCGACGCCTACCTCGAGCTGGCGCGGGCGACGCCCAAGGGCACCATGGTCAAGGTGGATGAGCTCGAGATCTCGCTCGAGCGCATCCGGGTGAAGGGCACCACCGACAGCTACGAGGCGGTCGACAAGATCGTCGAGGGGCTGCAGAAGGGCCGCTGCTTCACCAACGTGCAGAAAGGGTCGGCCCGGCAGTCCGGCGACAAGGTGAGTTTTGGCGTCACCATCGACCTGTCCTGCAGCGGGCAACCGACCGACGGCGCGGCGGGCAGCGGTACCCCGGCGCCGGCGACCGCTGCCCCAGGCAAGACCCCGCTGGAGCCCGGCGCGGCCCCGCACGCGGTGCAACCGGCGGCCGCGGCCCCGATGCCGCGCAACGTGCCGCCGCCGCTGGGCATGCAACGGCCGCCCGGGCTGCCGACGACTGGATTCAAGCCGCCGACCGGACCGTTCAATCCGTCCCGCCCGATCGCGCCGCAGACCGCTCCGCCGTCTGGCGGTGGTACGACCCACTAGGAGGTGCTGCGATGGCCCCCAAGCAATCGCTGTTGAACCGGATGATGGCCGCCGTCGGCCGCATGTCGAGCCGCGAGCGTCGGCTGGTGGTCGTGACGGTGGCGGTCGCGATCGTCTTCGTCTTCGTCGGCGGCACGCTGTTCGTGCAGGCGCGGCTCGACAAGGCGCAGCGGCGCCTGGGCGAACGCCAGGGACAGCTACAGCAGATCCTAGGCCTGGAGAGCCAGTACCACGAGGCAGAGCAGGAGCGGACGCGCGTCCAGGAAGTGCTGGCGCGCAACGACGTGCAGCTATTCACGCTGCTGTCCAAGGTCAAGCAGGAGCTCGGTCTGCCGATGAGCGACCTGAGCGAGCGCCGGACTCCGCTCAAGGAGAGCGGCATCGACGAGATCAGCGTCGACGTCGATCTGCGGCAGCTCTCGATCGACAAGCTGGGTGCTTTTCTCGAGAAGGTCGAGGATCCCGCCAACAAGGGCATGGTCAAGGTGCTCAAGCTCAAGGTGAAGACCCGTTTCGACAACCCCGAGTTGCTCGACGTATCGATGAAGGTCGCCACCTATAGACCTACGCCTCCCGCCGCTCCGGCGGGCGGCCCCGGCTGAGCGGCGTGAGGGAGGTCGACCATGACTGAGAAGAGCCGACCGCGCTGGCTGATCGTCCTCAGCTACGCGCTGTTCTTCGTCGTCTGTTTCGCGGTGTCGATCTACTTGACCTTTCCGATGTCGGCGCTCAAGCCCAAGGTTCTGGCGCTGCTGCAGCAGGCGGTGGCCAATGCCGGCCCGGCGCCCGGCCGCTACGGTGTGCCGTCCGAGGTCAAGGTGGCGGGGCTCGACGTCTATCGGCTGAGCGGTGTCGCGCTCGAGCGGCTGTCGATCCGGCTCGCCAGCACCGACCCCGACCCGGCGCCGACCTGGGAGATCGACCGCGCGCGGGTGCGGCTCAAGCTGCTGCCCCTGATCATCGGCAAGCGGCGCGTCGCCTTCGACATCGACGCCTACGAAGGCAACCTGTCGGGGAGCGCGCTGATCGACGACAACCGGCTCGCCGAGCTGGAGGCCGAGGCCGAGGACTTCGCGCTGGGCAAGATCCCGGCCCTGGCCGCGAAGCTCGGCGTGCCGTGGGGTGGCACCGTCGGCGGCGACGCCGACCTCAAGATCGGCAAGACCGCCAAGGAGATCCAGGGCAAGATCGCGCTCACCGGGCAGGGCGCGGTGCTCGGCCCGGGCGAGATCAAGATCCCGTTCATGAGCGGGGCGCTGACCGTGCCGGCGATCGACCTCGGCAAGCTCGAGGTGGTGGCCGACATCGCCGAGGGCAAGGCCAAGGTCAAGCCGGCTCAGCTCACCGGCAAGGATCTGCAGATCGCGGCCGAGATGACGGTGACGCTGCGCGATCCGGTGTCGCGGTCGACCACGGCCGGTGCGCTCGAGCTCAAGCCGGCGGAGTCATTTCTCAAGGCCAACCCCAAGTTCCAGCCGATCTTCGATCTGACGCCCGACCTCAAGCGCGCCAAGGGCAAGGACGGCGGCTACTACTTCAAGCTGGCCGGCATTCTCTCCAGCATCCGACCGGTGGCCGATCCCAACGCGCGGGTGAACTGAGAGGCCGTGATCGCTTGAATTAGTCGACAGAAGGACCCGCCGAGCACGGGATCAACGAGCGGGCACCGCCATCAGTTCGTCGAAACCAGCACCGGGACAGGGCTGTCCGCGTAGGTTCCGTTGCCGAGCTGGCCAAGAGCATTGTCGCCCCAGCACCAGAGCGTGTGGTCGGTCTTGGCGGCGCAGGTGTGGTTCATTCCGGCCGCGACGCTCGTCCACGACGCGCCCGCGACCAGGGTCGGCACATACATATTGCTCTGCGGTCCAATGCCAAGTTGCCCATGTTCGTTGTCGCCCCAGCACCAGAGAGTGTGGTC
>JAFGSX010000238.1 GCA_016934455.1 Deltaproteobacteria bacterium | reverse complement strand
GGCCGGCACCGGCTGCAGCGCCTCCGGCTCGAGCGCGGGCGGTGGCTCCTCGGCCGGCACCGGCTGCAGCTCCTCCGGCTCGAGCGCGGGCGGTGGCTCCTCGGCCGGCATCGGCTGCGGCGCCTCCGGCTCGATCGAAGCGGCGGTGGGCGCGATCTTCTGCGGTGCGCCGCCCGAAATCGGAGCGACGGCCACCCGGACCGTCACCGGCCGCACCGCGGCGGCGGCGCGCGGTCCGCCGGGCTTGGCCTCTGCCAGTACCGGGCTGGTCTCGATGCGCGGCCCGGCCAGGCGCCGGACCAAGGCGGCGATCTCCTCGTGCGCGCTGCCCCCGCTCTCGCGCAAGAACATGGCCAGCGATTCGGCCACCGCGCCGCAACTGGCAAATCGCTGCTGCGGCGCCCGCTCGAGCATGCGCTCGATGACGACGCTGAGCCCAGTCGGTGTCCCGTAGGCGACCACGACCAGCCGCGGCACTGTCTTGGTTTTGATCTGCGTGCCGATCTCGCGCAGCGTCGGGGCGTCGAACAGCGGGCGGCCCGCAAGCAGCTCCCAGCCGACCACACCCAGGCTGAATTGATCGGCCCCGGCGCTGGGCGGTTCTCCGCGCGCCTGCTCGGGTGTCAGGTAGCGGGCCAGAAAGTTGGCGTCGCGCTGCTGCGCCCTGAGCAGGCACCTGGCGGCGTAGGCGGTGCCGAGCCCGGCCACCTTGACGCTGCCGTCGGCCGTCAGCACCAGGTTGCGGGGGTTGACGGCTCCGTGCGGCAGTCCGAGCGGGGTGTTGTCGGCGGCCCTGGCCTCGTGCGCGAGCGCGAGCCCGATCGCGGCGTACCGGACGATCCCCGCGACGACGCGCGCCGGCACGCGCTCCTTGGCCGTTGCCATCAAGAGCGCAAATTCCTCGACCGTGAGACCGATCGCGTAATCGAATGCGATGAAGTACCCGGCCTCGCATTCGCCGGCCTCGATCACGTTGACCAGCGAGTCGTGCTGGATCGCCATTGCCGCTTTGGCCTGCTCCAGCAGCAACTCGAACGACTGGAACTGCGCCGCCACCTCGCGCGGCACGATGCGGACGACCCAGCGCTCATCCTCGCGGCGGGCCTCGCTGACGCGAGCCAGGTAGTCGTCGCCCAGGTCACCCTGCGCCAGGCGGGTCAGCAGTCGGTAGCGACCTGCGGTGGCGGGTTGCCTGGACACGGTCGTTCCTTATCCTTTCTTTTTTTTTCTAATGGTCTCAGCGTGGCGATCGCGAGCTACCGCGCCGGAAAAAAGGATACCGGAGACTCCACCGCCTGGCCAGCCCTATAGATCGATCGAGTTCTGGCCTCGGTGCTCGGAACTCGGGGTCGGAGTTCTGTATCGGGCTCGGGCATCGCCGTCGACAACCGACTCCGACGACCGATTCCCGATGGTATGAAAATCGACTCCGATACCCATTGTGCCGGAGAACTCGATTGCCCTGGCTGGCTTTACAGATACAGCGCGGCCATGGTCACGAGGGCGCGGCGCTCAAGATAAGACCTCTCACGGCACCCCGACGTCGGCGCGCTTGAGCGCCTCCAGCGCGGCGGCCGGGATCGACTCCTTCCACTTGCGAACGTGGGTCATGTTGCCCGAGTAGTCGTGCTCCTCCGGCTCGACCAAGGCCGCCAGCGGCGCAAAGGGGAGATCATCCGGCAGTCGGTTGGCGGCCAGCAGGCCCTTCCAGATTTTGTCGTCGCGGCCCCACATCGACTCGTCGTACAGGATGCTGAAGCAGGCAAAGGTCAGAGCCATCAGCTTGCGATCGACCGGGTCGGCCGGGTTGCCGCCGCGCCCGCTGTCCAGGATGAACTGGTAGTGCGCGACGGCGCGCAGCGACTCGGTCGACATGTGCGCGTAGCGCGAGTTGACGCGCAGGTGGAGCACCGGCTGGCCGTCGACGGTGTCGCGCTCGAACTTGACGATCGCCTTCTCGCCTGGCTTCGGCTCGAAGTATCCGGACCCGATGATGTTGCCCTTCTTCCAGGCCTGGGTCACCGTGTTGTAACCGGTGGCGGTGTTGAGGGCCATCGCCGCCAGGTGCACCCGGCTGCCGTCGAGCGCGGCGGCGGGCCGGCCCGGGTCGATCGGCGTGAACTCGCGGCGCGTGTCCTCGTCCACCTTGAAGGTGTCAAAGCTGCACAGCCTGTCGAGGCAGTCGGCCTGGCCGTCGTGGTCGCTGTCGAGCACGCGGCGCCGGAGCATGGTGTGGACGGGCGAGAGGTAGTTGGTCCCGCCCGGCATCACGTGCGAATGCGGGTACATGACGGCGTTGTCGCGGATGTTGGCGTTGATGGTGGTCCACGGATACCGCTCGACCGCGCCGTCGATCAGTTCCAGCAGCGTGTTGAAGTTCTCGGACTCGCTCATGCGCCTGCTGCCGTCGGGCAGCTTCTCGGTGCCGAAGTAGCTCGAGGTGAAGGTGGTGAGGACCTGGGCGTCGGGATACCTCTCGCGCACCCGGTGCAGGTTGTCCTTGCCGGCGCACAGGCCGTAGAAGATCAGCTTTTTGCCGACGCCGTCGGGCGCGTTCCGCAGCGCGGACGGGATGGCGCGGCCGATGTCCGAGTGGCCGTCGTAGCCGACGATGTGAAAGCTAGGATCGCTCATCTTGGCGAAGATATCGTCGCGGTTGACGTGGGTGGTGATACGGACCTTGAGATCCTGGCCGTGTCGGTTGGTGAAGGTCTTGGTGTAGACGTTGGGCCCGCTGCTGCGCTCGGTCCCCTCGGCCACGAAACCCTCTGCCTTGAGCATCTCGCAGGTGCCCGCGTAGAAGCCCTCGCTGCCCTGGCCGCTGGCCCAGAAGACGTTGAGCGTGTGGTTGCCGTCCTTGAACCAGTCGTCGTAGGGCGGCGACAGCGGCGCGATTTCGTTGGTCAGCTCGTTGCTGACGCGCCGCATGTCCGGAGTCAGCCGGCTGGCGATGGCGTGCAGGTTGAAGATCAACGAATCGCGCAGCACCGGGTTGGTCTCGGCGCGCAGCGCCTTGGTGTAGGCGTCAAACGCCTGCTGCTTGAGCGCCAGCTCGTCGCCGCTTTTGCCGGCGGACTCGCACAGCGCCAGCAGCACGGTCAGCGCGCTGGCGCGCAGTTGCAGCGCCTGCATCGGCTTGAGGTCGGACGGCGCCGCCCCTCCGGCGGGCACCAGGCCCAGGGCATCTCGCAGGTTCTGCAGCACGCGCTGCCGCGTCGCCAGCGCCAGGCCGGCGTCGGCCAGCGGATTGCCGCGCTTGTCGTCGACCAGCTCGGCCATGCGGAACAGGCCGCTGCCGAGCTCGGCGTTGCCGGCCGGCTTGGTGGTCGCCTTGTCCTCGACGAAGAAGCCGTCCCGCGACAGGAACACCGGCCGCTCGGCGGCGGTCTTTCCGAGCTCGATCGCGTCGCCGCCCGGCGGCGGCGCGGCGGCGGGCGCAAACGCCAGCCGCCAGCCGTTGAGCGTGCCGACGTCGACGCCGGCGGTGTCCACCAGCTTGAGCTTCCACTCGCCGGCGATCGGCATGCCCTTGAAGGCGTCGAGCGACTGCGCCGGGGCCAGGTCGATCGGGTAGACCCCGATCAGGTCTTCGGCGCTGCCGCCCCTCTTGTCGTGAAGCGTGACCTCGGTGCCATCGGGCGCGATCAGGCTGACCCGCAGGTCGCCGCGGTAGGTGTGTTCGAGGTCGAGCTCGACCCGCACGTCGCCGACGGCTCCCGGCTCGTCGAAGCGCAGGCTGTCGGTGACCCCGGCTGGCTTGTTGTCGGGGATGGCCAGGGCGGGCGTGCTGGTGCGCTCGACCAGGACCGGCGGCGCCTCGTCGGCGCGCGCGGCGACGGCGCCGATCTTGGACCGCGCCTCGTCGGTCATCTTGGCGCCGATCATCAGCCCGCGCAGGGAAAACCTGGCCTCGCTCTTGAAGCGGCCGTCGCGATCGACCAGCGCGGCGAGCTGGTCGGCGTCCGAGCCGTCGATGACACCGTCATCGCGCTCGAGCTGATGGGCCAGGGCGCGCACCTCGCCGTCGCCGAGCCCCAAAAACGCCTCCAGCCGTTGCCGGGTCTCAACGCAGTCGAACTTGTCGGAGAACTGCGCGATCAGGGCTGCCAGCTCGGCCTTTTCGCCCAGGGACAGCACCTTGTCCTGCATCGTCGCGTCGACCAGCTTGTCGACGTCCGCCCGATCCAGGCGGCCATCGGCGGCGAGTTGCTGCATCATGGCGCTAATGTCCGCGGGGCGTATCGTCGGCATCGGAGACCTTCGCATCAGACGGTCAAAGTCATCGCCATCATGGGTTCTATCGACGGCGACGGGCTTTTGGCGCGCGCGATCTGCGCGGGCGCGGCGGCTACTTGCCTTTCTTTTTGCCCTCTTGCTTGCTGCTCGCCGCGTCGACGCCGAGCGCGTCGTAATCGACAACGATCGACGGCAGCTCGGTCAGCTCGGTGCGCTCCTCGCGCGCTGGCACCGGTTCGGTCCAGCCGGCCACCGAGATCGAGACGCGCTCGGTCTTCTCCCGCTTGGCCTTGCCGGCCGGCCTGGCCTTGGCCACCGCGGTGCCGCCCTGGCCGCGGCCGGGCGCGATGCTGGTGACCGGAACCCCGGCGATGGCGGCGATCGCCTCCGGAGCCGGCCGCAGTTGCAGCCGCTGCCGCATGTCGAGGAACTTGAGCAGCAGCCCGATCTGCGGTCTCGGCAGCGTGCCGAACTTGTCCAGCTCGTCGACGCTGTGCCACTCGCCGAGGCGCGCCAAAAAGCGCTCTTCGGGCGGGCCGAAGCCGAGCTCGGTCACCAAGCCGCTGAGGCCGGCGGCGAGCTTGACGTGCTTGCCGGCCAGGCTCGCCAGGTAGCGTTCGGCCGGCTCCTCGGTAAAGCTGCGCTCGAGCGACAGCCAGATCAGCAGGTCGGGGCCGATGGTGGTGGTCGAGAAGCCGGTCAAAAAGGCGGGTCCCCGCGAAAAGGTGAAGGTGCCGCGGCAGTCCTCGATGAAGCGCCTGACCTGGCGCTTGGCCTGGACGTTGATCACCTGCTGCAGGCAGTTGGCGTCGATGGCGTTCAGCTCGATGAAGACCTGACCGGGCAGCCGCTGCTCGTGCGCGATCAGGGCCTGCGCCTTGACGAAGGTGGCGGCGTCGATGTACCCGAGCTCGAGCAGAAGCTGGCCGATCGGTGCGTAGACCTCGGCGAGCTGCACGCCGACCGGCTCTCCCTCGCGCAGGAAGAGCCGCCCGGCATCGGCGTCGGGACGGGTGGTCACCACGCCGGTGAGCCGGCCGTCGACCAGCGTCGCGAACACCTGGTAGACGGACGTCTCTTCGAACGACCAGCGGCCGGTCTCGTCGTCGAGCAAGCTCTTGGGGTCAAACTCGCGCGGCATCGGCCCTTTATATCACGGCTCGCTCGCGGCACAGCCGAGATCTCGCCTGCAGCGCGACCCGCGGCTTGCGGTTCGCGCTGCGGCCCCATATAAAATGACCGGACCGACCTGTGCGCTTGCCCGCGCACGGCGCGGAGGCCAATGTCGATCGAGCACGTCAACGTCACCCTCGTCAACGAGCCGGCCGCGCCGCGGCCGCTGGCGCGGTTTGCCCGCTGGCTGGCGGTGGCCGCGATCAGCGGGGCGCTGGCGCTGCTGGTGGTGGGCGTGGCCGCCTTTGCCTACTTCTCGCGCGATCTGCCGGACTTCTCGAGCCCGGAGCAGTACCGGCCGAGCCTGGTGACGCGCGTGCTCTCCACCGACGGCCGGTTGATCGGCGAGTTCGGCCTCGAGCGGCGGCGCGTGGTGCCGTACGACCGGATCCCCAAGCGGCTGGTGCAGGCTTTTGTCGCCAGCGAGGACGGCAGCTTCTTCGAGCACGACGGCATCGACTACCTCGGTATGCTGTCGGCGGTGTTGGGCAAGGTGGTGCGCGGCGGCAAGCTGCGCGGCGCCTCGACCATCACCCAGCAGCTCGCCAAGAGCCTGCTCATCACGGCGCAGGGATACGAGAAGGCGACCGAGCGATCGGTCAAGCGCAAGGTCGGCGAGGCGATCCTGGCGCGCCGGCTCGAGGAGCGGCTGACCAAGGAGGAGATCCTCTACATCTACCTCAACCAGGTCTTCCTCGGGCACGGCGCCTACGGCGTGCAGGCCGCGGCCGAGAACTACTTTCGCAAGTCGGTCAGCGAGCTCAACCTGGCCGAGATGAGCCTGATCGCCGGCCTGCCGCAGGCGCCGAGCCGCTACTCGCCGTTCGTCAACCCCAAGGCGGCGCGCCAGCGACAGGAGTACGTGCTCAAGCGCATGCTCGAGGAGGGTTTTGCGACCAAGGCCGAGCACGACGAGGCGCTGCGGCTGCAGGTCGAGGAGACCGTCCACCCTCGCGACGACCGTTTTCGCGACACCTCGCCCTACTTCACTGAGCACGTCCGGCGCTACCTGTACGATACCTACGGCGAGAAGATGCTCTACACGCAGGGGCTCACCGTCGAGACCACGCTCGATCTCGAGCGCCAGTGGTACGCCGAGGAGGCGCTGGTCAACGGGTTGCGCAAGGTCGACCACCGGCAGGGCTTCCGCGGGCCGCTGCTGCGCGGCAGCGAGCAGCAGGCGCTGGCCATCGCCGAGCGCTACGAGCGCGAGGTGCTCAAGGGCGCGGAGCTCGATCCGGAGGAGCTCTACGTCGCCGCGGTGACCGAGGTGAAGGCCCAGCAGGCCAGGCTCAAGGTCGGCAAGCGCGACGGCCTGCTGCACCTGGGCGGCATGCGCTGGGCGCGCAAGCCCAATCCGCTGGCGTGGTGGGAGTCGCACAAGCTGCAGCGGGTGACCGACGCGCTCAAGGTCGGCGACGTGATCCTGGTGCAGCCGCTCAGCGCCGAGAAGCTCAAGAAGCTCGACGGCAACTGGGACATCCTGAGGGATCTGCCCAAGGACGATTCGGTCCAGCTCTTCGCTCTGCAGCAGGTGCCGCTGGTGCAGGGCGCCCTGATCTCGCTCGACCCGCGCACCGGCTACGTGCAGGCGATGATCGGCGGCTACAGCTTCGAGGAGAGCGAGTTCAACCGCGCCTTTCAGGCCTGCCGCCAGCCGGGCAGCGCCTTCAAGCCGGTCGTCTATGGCGCGGCCATCGAGCTGCTCGAGTACACGCCCTCGACCATCATCGTCGACTCGCCCATCGTCTATGACGACGTCGAGGCCGAGAAGCGCTGGAAGCCGGCCAACTTCGAGCTGGACTTCAAGGGCGACGTCACCGTCCGCACCGCCATCACCAACAGCATGAACATTCCGGCGCTCAAGACCGGCATCGCGGTCGGCGTCGACAACCTGCGCATGTTCGCTCGCCGCACCGGCATCGAGACCCCGCTCAAGCAGGAGGCGGGCATCGCCATCGGCTCCTCGTGCGTCACGCCGTGGGAGCTGACCTTGTACTACGCGATGGTCGCCCGGCTCGGCAGAAAGGTCGAGCCGATCTTCATCAAGCGGGTGATCGACCGCGACGGCAACGTGCTCGAGGACCACACCTCGTCGCGCGATCCGTGGGTCGACCAGGATGTCCGCATCAACCGCCGCTACGCCACGCTCGATCACATCGCACCCAGTGTCATGGACGCGCGCGATGCCCATATCCTGCGCTATCTGATGACCCAGGTCTGCCTGCACGGCACGGGGGCGGCGGCAGCGGCGCTGGGCTGGCAGGTGGGGGGCAAGACCGGCACCACCAACGATTCGTTTGACGCCTGGTTCCTGGGCTACACCGCCAACCTGGTGACCGGGGTCTGGGTCGGCTTCGACCACAACGAGGATGGACCGCTGGGAGTGCGCGAGCAGGGCGGGCACACCGCGCTGCCGATCTGGCTCGACTACATGAAGCGGGCGCTGCGCAACGTGCCCAAGCTCTGGTTCGCGACGCCCGCCGGGATCTGCAATTTCGCCGTCGACAAGCAGACCGGGCTGCGCATCGACCCCAGCAATCGGCGGGCCGTGGTGGTGCCGTTCCGGTGCGGCTCCGAGCCCAAGGATCACAACGCCGGTGGCTCGCTGCCGACGGGCACGTTGTTCCGCGACGAGGAAGGGCTCTGAGTCACCTGCTTCTTTCTGCCGTTCTGTGGCAGGGGGGCGAATTGGGGCGCGACATGGCCAACGAAACGATCATCGGGACCGACACCGACTCCGCGTCATGGCGCAACGGTTGGCTCTGGCTGGTTGCCTCCGGCGCCGGCGGGGCGGCGGTCGGGTTTCTCGGCTACGTGATCTGGCGTCCGCTGGGACCGATCGCGGCGGCGGTGGCCACCGCTGTCCTGTTGCTGCTCGCGCTGCAGCCGCTGCGCCAGTTGGCCTCGCTGCGCCACTACCTGGAGGCTCTGCGGCGGGGCGAGGTGGTGACGGAGCCGCGCGGTCTGATCGGAGATGCGGCGCAGGCGGTGGCGGCGCTCGCCAAGGCCTGGCTGCGCGTCCGCGCGCTCGAGCAGACCTGCCGCGACTCCGCGGTCGCCGTCCGCGACCTGGCGGCCGAGCTGGAACCGGCGCTGCGCGCGGTGCGCGAGGCGACGGATACCGACCGGCAGCGCGCGGCGGCGGCGGCGCGCGTGCTCGAGACGACGCGGGCCCAGCTCGCACGGCTGCAGGCGCGGCTCGACGAGATGGCGCGCTCGGTCGAGGAGAGCCAGGCCAGCGCGGTGCAGCTCGACTCGACCAATCGCGCGGTGACCGAGAACGTGCAGCAGCTCGCGGCTTCGATCGACGAGACCGCGGCCTCGATCGAGGAGATGACCTACTCGATCAAGGAAGTGGCGCACAACATCGAGGACCTGTCCC
Source organism: Deltaproteobacteria bacterium (assembly GCA_016934455.1). Taxonomy (GTDB): domain Bacteria; phylum Myxococcota; class JACRCW01; order JAFGSX01; family JAFGSX01; genus JAFGSX01. The sequence continues at coordinate 3,983 of JAFGSX010000238.1, read as the reverse complement.
TGGCGGCGGAACAGACCGCCACCAGCATGAACCAGATGGACAGCTCGATCTCGGAGGTCGAGTCCAACGTCAAGATCGCCGCCCAGCTCGCCGAGGAGGTCGCGCGCGACGCCAACTCGGGCGCCGAGTCGGTGCAGCACACGCTGCAGGGCATCGACAGGATCAGCAACACGGTCAGCACCGCGGCCAGCGTCATCACCAACCTCGGCGGGCGCATTCGCGAGATCGGCAACATCCTGGGCGTGATCGAGGACGTCGCCGAGCAGACCAACTTGCTGGCGCTCAATGCCGCCATCATCGCCGCCCAGGCCGGCGAGCACGGCCGCGGCTTCGCGGTTGTGGCCGACGAGATCAAGGAGCTGGCCGACAAGACCGGTGCCTCGACCAAGGAGATCGCGGCGTTGATCCGAGCCATCCAGGACGAATCGAACAATGCCGTGCAGGCGATCGCGGTCGGCGAGAACAACGTGAGGGAGGGTGTCGCGCTGAGCCGCGAGGCCGAGCAGGCGTTGGCCAAGATCCTCGGCTCGGCCGAGAAATCGACGCAGCGCTTCCGGGCGATCGCGGCCGCCACCGTCGAGCAGGCGCGCGGCTCCAAGATCGTGGCCGACGCGGTCGAGCGCATCGCGCGCTCGGTGCAGCAGGTGGCCGCCGCCACCTCCGAGCAGGCGCGCGGCTCCGAGCAGTTGATGCGCGGCGCCGAGCGCGGCAAGGGCATCACCCAGCAGGTCGAGCACACCAGCCACGAGCAGGGGCAGGGCAGCCAGCACATCCTCAAGTTCGTCGATAAGCTCGGCCTGCAGTTGCAGGAGCTGCGCTCGAGCGAGGACAGCGATCGGCAGGCGCAGCTCGACGCCCTCAACCATCTGGAGTCCGTCGGGCGCCGGTTCGAGGTTCTGGACGACCAGCTCAAGGCGGTGACCGAGGCCGGCCCGCGTCTGCGCGCCGAGGCCGAACGGCTGGCCGCGGCCGTCGCCCAGGCGCCTTCGCTGACGCCGCGCCCGGCGCAGCGGCCTTCTCAGTTGCCGCGGTCGGTCTGAGCGCGCGATGTTCGGTGTCGGCTCCTGGGAGATAGTAGTCATCCTGGTCGTCGCCCTGCTGGTGCTCGGGCCCGACCAGCTCCCCAAGATCGCCAGGCTGGTGGGCAAGGCCATGCGCGAGGTGCGGCGCGCCACCAGCGAGCTGCGCCTGAACCTGGAGCTGGACGAGCCCTGGAAGCCGGCGCCGGGGGAAAAACCGCCGCCGCGGTCGCAGCCGGTAGCGGCGGGCCAGGACAAGGCCACGACCGAGGTCGAGTGCACGCCGGTCGCCGCCGCCGATCCCTATGCGGCGCCGGCCGCCGCCGCGCCGGAGCCCGGCGGTGACGGATCGGGCAAGCCGCCGACGCCCAGGGCCGGCTGATGGACGAGACCAAGTACACCTTTCGCGAGCACCTGGTCGAGCTGCGGTCGCGGCTGCTGCGCGCGCTGACGCTGGTCTTCCTGTGCACGATCGCCTGCTACTTCGTCGCCGACCAGCTCTACTCCCTGTTGAGCTTGCCGATGCAGGCGGCGCTGCCCGAGGGGTCGTCCTTCGTCGTCACCGGCCCGATCGAGTACTTCCTGGTGACGCTCAAGCTCAGTCTGGTGGCAGGCCTGTTCCTGGCGAGCCCGTGGGTGCTCTACCAGTTCTGGGCTTTTATCGCGCCCGGGCTGTACCGCAACGAGCAGCGCTTTGCGCTCGGCTTCGTGGTGGCCGGCTCGCTGTTCTTCGTCGGCGGCGCCGCCTTCTGCTACTTCCTGGTGTTGCCTCTCGGCCTGCCTCTGCTGATCGGGCTCAATCCGCCCGAGGTGGTCGGGATGTACCGCGTCGGCGAGTACTACAGCTTCGCCATCGGCCTGCTGGTCGCGTTTGGCATCGCCTTCGAGTTGCCGGTGGTGCTGGTGCTGCTCTCGCTGCTGGGCCTGGTCGATCCCGCGCAGCTCGCGCGCTACCGCAAGTACGCCCTGGTGCTGTCGTTCGTCGCCGGCGCGGTGCTCACCCCGCCAGACGTCATCTCGCAGACCTCGCTTTCGTTGCCGCTCTATTTTCTCTTCGAATCGGGGCTGCTGGTGAGCCGTCTCCTGGTGCGCGGGCGCGGCCGCGCTGCCGAGGGCGCTTCCCCCCCGGCCGAGGCTCGGCTATAAGGGCGCCGGCATGACCCAGCTACCGCGCTACATCGCGATCGAGGGCTGCATCGGGGTCGGCAAGACCACGCTCACCCACCTGCTCGCGGAGCGCTTCAGGGCGCGCACCGTGACCGAGGTGGTCGAGGAGAACCCGTTTTTGCCCGAGTTCTACCGCGACCCCAAGGCGCACGCCTTCAAGACTCAGATCTTTTTCCTGTTCAGCCGGTTTCGCCAGCAGGAGAGCCTGGCGCAGGGAGAGCTGTTCGTCTCGTCGACGGTCTCCGATTATCTGTTTGCCAAGGACCGGATCTTCGCCGAGCTGACCCTGACCGATGCCGAGCTGGCGCTGTACCTGGAGATCTACCGCGTGCTCGACGCGCGCGTGCCCAAGCCCGACCTGGTGATCTTCCTGCAGGCGCCGATCGAGATCGTGTTGGCGCGCATCCGGCAGCGCGGCCGCGCCTTCGAGAAGGACATCGACCCCGACTACCTGCGCGGCCTGGTGGCGTCGTACCAGCGCTTCTTCAGCCGCTACCGCGAGACCCCGCTGCTGATCGTCGACACCTCGGACCTCAACTTTCCCAACCGCAGCTCGGACGTCGATCTGATCGTCGACGCCATCGGTAACTGTCGCGCCGGCTGCAAGCGCCTCGACGCCCGCGGCTTCAGCGACGCCGCGCTCGATCTGCTGCTGCACGACACTGCCGCAAGCTGACGCTGGCGACCCGCCTTTTGCTGCCAGGACGGCCCCCGTGCTGCCTTGCGCGCTCTCCACGAGCCGTGAGAGCGGATATCATGTGACATGTAATATATTGCAGGCAACATCAGGATATTTAATGGGAACTGTCCCGCCAAAAGGCCATTTACCGCGCTTTTCGCGGTCCTTGTCTCGCTACAGGCCTATCTCATCGGACCTTTTTTGTTGACAACCACGATAAAGCTGATTTGATGCCGGTCCAGCGATTCGAGGGGCAGCAAAAGCCCACCTTATGCGGCGCAAATCGGATGGTCCGCTTGGCGCCCAGTTACAGCGGGGGGTTGCCCACTCGCACGGAGGAAAGAGCGATGATGACCAAAGCCGACATGATCGAGAACCTCTACAAGATGCACAGCGACTGGATGACCAAGAAGATGGCTGGCGAGGTCATGGACAACATGTACGACCTCATGACCAAGGCCATCAAGAAGGACAAGAAGTTCTCCTATCCGAGCTTTGGCACCTTTGTGGTGCGCACCCGCAAGGCGCGCAAGGGCCGCAATCCGCAGACCGGCGCCATCATCAACATCAAGGCGAGCAAGACGGTCGGCTTCCGTCCGGCCAAGAACCTCAAGGAGATGCTCTAGTCTCCGCTGAGGTCGCGTGAGCTAACAAAAAAGCCCCCGGGAGACCGGGGGCTTTTTTTATGCGCTCGGCGTGGGCGCGACCTCGGAGGTGAGAGTCCTCCCGGAGCAAACCCGCATGTCCTGTGGCGTGGCAGCGGGGCATTGTCGTCGCAACAGCGCATTGAGACTTCGATGTGGGTCGAATTGATGTCGTCGCCGGCCAAGCGTATCTTTTCTATTATCTGCTCCCCGCCGGACCAGCCGAAAGGCCTGCGGCGGGATTTTGTTAATCGAAATATCCAAAACAGCGCCGGCTTCCTTGCGGCGCGTTGACCGCGTGCTCGACTCCGAGCAGAATCCCCACACTCAGAGTGTCGTGCTCTGACGGGGATCCATGACCACCTCCGCACACGGCGCAAGCGACACGCCCTGGCTGCTCGAGCCCGGAACGCTGGTCGACCACTTCAAGATCGTGCGGCCGCTGGGCAGCGGCGGCATGGCCGAGGTCTACCT
>JAFGSX010000237.1 GCA_016934455.1 Deltaproteobacteria bacterium | reverse complement strand
TCTGAGCTTGCGAAGATAAAAAGACTTACGCCGATCAGCGGGCCCCTGCCGAAAATTGGCTCAATTCAAGCGAGCTGAGGGTTTAGAGCGTACTACTCCGGAGCCCGATCGAGCTGCAGCCGCTGCCGCAGCGCTCTTGCAAACTGTTCGCCGTCGAAGCGGCCAGCGCCGAGCAGCGCCCGCGCCTCATCGTAGACGGCTGCCAGATCCGCGCCCTCCTCGAGCGCAGCGGTCAGCTCCTGCACCAGCTCGAGCGCGCCCGCCCGGCGCTGCGCCGGCGGCAGCAGGCCGGAGAGCGCCTCGACCGCGCGCCCCACGGTGAGCGGTCGGTCATCAGGCTGCATTTTATGAGATCTATCAGCGGCCGGTCGCGGCCGGCCCGGCCCCCGCTCCGGCCGCGTCCGGACTGGCTGTTCCGCGGTCTGCTCGATCCGGCCGAGCAGCACCTCGGAGCCCGGCTGCTGGCCGGAGATCTCGCGCGGCAGGCGCACCCGATAAAAAGTGCCCCGGCGGTTGCGCTGCAGGAGCGCGACCGCACCGTGCCGCACCAGACCGGCCAGCGCCCGGTTGAACCGCCGCAGCGACAGCCCGGCGTCCCGGCACAGCTCGCGCCGCGCGACCCGGCAGAAATTGCGCTCCTCACCGTACGAGCGGCGATAGAGCTGCAGGTACAGCACCTGCTCGATCGGCGACAGCCGCGGCAGCAGCTCGTCGAAGACCTGGTTGAGGACCGGCACGAACCCGTCCCGGATCACGGCGCGGCCGAGCGCGTCGCCGCCGACGCGGCGGCGCTCGAACTGACCGGCGTCGAGCTGCTCGAGGCCTGCCAGGGCAGCGTCGGCATCCAGACGGCAGGTCTTGAGCGCGGCGCTGCCCGGCACCGGCCGCGCATAATAAGATGACATAAAATGCAGTCTAGCCGGTTCTTGGGGGCTTCTGCAAGCCGCGCCGGCGCAGAAGCAGCTCACCAAGTGCAGCCTATTTGATATCGATGTTGGACTCGACCTCATCCTTGGAGGGATCGGTGAGCTGCACGTCTTCGTCGGCCCAGCTCCGCTCGCGCTCCTCGGACTCGTAGGAGGTGACGATCTCGAGCGCGCGCAGGTAGATGTCGGTCAGGCTCTTCTCCAGCGCCTTGACGTCCTTGCCGCCGCCGCCGACCGCCAGCAGCGCCTTGGCCGTGCCCGACAGCTTGCGGTCGCCCTTGTCGCGAAAACGGGAGAGCAGCTTGTTGAGGTCGCGCTCCTCGGCGCCCTTGGCATCGACCGCGTAGAGACTGACGATCCTCAAGAAAGCGGGCTCGAGCGCGATGGCCAGTTGCACCTTGCCGCCGGCCGGCTTCTCGAAGGGCATGAACACGACGTAACCGGTCTTCATCGGCCGTTTCAGCTCGTCCAGCCGCCGCGGATCCTGCGGTACCAGCCGCAGCGGCTGGCCGCTCTTGGTGTTGAACAGCGTGAAGACCAGCGCCTTGGCTTCGGCCTCGGAGACATCGCGGCCCAGCGATTTGGCCAACCGTTCCTTGGCATTCTTGTCGATGCCGTACTGCTTGACGATGTAGCGGTCGGCGGCAGGAAACATGTCGCCGACATAGGGGACATGTCCGCGCAGATAGCCGATGACGTCCCAGGCGTCGAGCGTGTTGGCAAAGCCCTTCTGCAGCCCCGGGTGCAGCTTCTTGCCGCCTGCGCCGCCGACGAGCATCTCGAGAAAGATCTCGTCCGACAGGCTGTTCACCAACCCGCCCTCGGTCAGGCGCGGGGCCTTGCCGCTGCCCTGGGCCTCCTTGCCATGGCAACTGGCGCAGCGCTCGAGATAGAGCACCCGGCCGTGCACCGGGTCGCCGTCGAGCGGCCGGTCGCTGCCGTACAGGATGGCGCCGCACAGCGCGGCGCCGACCAGCGCCAGCAGCGCGCCGCTCCCACCCCCACATCTTGCAGCTTGCGTTTTCACGTGTGCTCCTTCTCTAAAAGATCAGCCGCCGATCGGGCGCCGTCGACCCGTGCCCTCGTTTGTCCGCGCCTTCTCGCTGTCCCAGTCGGGAGGTGGCCAGACGCCGGGATAGAGATCGAAGCTGCCGCCGATCTGGCGGCCCTTGGCGTCCTTGCCCTCGATCTCGATCCGGTACTGGCCGGGCTGCAGCAGCGTGACGTGAAAGCCGTAGACGCCGGCGTCGTAGAGCGCGTGCAGCCGGTATCTCACCGGCGGCGGCGGCGGCGGCGGTTGCGCGCCCTTGGCCTTCTTGGGCTCGGGCTTGTCGACGGCGGGCGGCTCGACGAAGCTGACCGTCGCGACCAGATCGGCGTCCGTGATCGGTTTGAACTCCCCGAACGACGGGTCTGGCACCTTGAGCACCTCGGCCACGTCGAGGCGCACCTCCTCGACCGCCTTGATCTCCGGCGCGCCGGGGCGCAACGAGATGCGCAGCCGCACGCTGTCGGCCGTGCGCACCAGCACCCGCTCGGCCCGACCGGCGTTGAGCTCCTCGCGCCGGCGTTTTTCATCCTCGGCCTTCTTCTTGTCGGCCGCCGCCTTCTGCTTGCGCGCCTCGGCCTCGGCCTTCTTGCGGGCCGCCTCCGCGGCCGCCTTGCGCGCGGCCTCCTCGGCCGCCTCGCGCTTGCGCTCGGCGTCCAGCACCTTCTGCCGCTCCTGCTCGGCCTTCTTCTGCTCGGCCGCCTTCTTCTCCTGCTCGGCCTTTTTTCTCTTCTGCTCCGCCTCGTTCGACGCATCATCGCCGTCGGGAAGCGAGCTGGCGGGTTGGCTCGCGGCGCCGATCGGGCGCCGCTGCGCGAACGCCGGCAGTGCCAGCGCCGCGATGCACAAGGTGATCGCCGTCCACATCCACATCTGACGCATGTCGGTCCTCGTCGCGCTGCGCCGTGGGCGATCGCAGCGCCACCCATTGCTACCTCGCGTGCCGCCCGGAATCAACCGCCGCTCTTCTCTTTACAGGGCTCTGCCATCTGCTTTAGCATCGTCGGCCGGAGTCCTCTGCATCGATGGTCGATTTCGACGACAGCAGCGAGCGCACCAAGGTCCTCGGCCTGCAAGGCCTGCTGGCTGAAGAAGCCCGCTCGCGCAAGGCGTATCTGATCGTGATCTCGGGCCGCGCCGTGGGCAAGATGTACCCGGTGGCGGCGCGCGAGATGGTGATCGGCCGCGCCCCCGAGTGCGACGTCTTCATCGATGACGACGGAGTGTCGCGGCGCCACGCCAAGATGGTGCCCACCATCGAGGGCACCCGGCTGGTCGACCTGGGCAGCACCAACGGCACCTTCGCCAACAACCAGCGCGTCGACAGCCAGCTTCTGACCGACGGCGACCGGATCCAGATCGGCTCCACCACCATTCTCAAGTTCAGCTACCAGGACGACGTCGAGGAGAACTTCCAGAAGCAGCTCTACAACAGCGCCACCCGCGACCCGCTGACCGGCGCCTACAACAAGGGCTTCTTCGCCGAACGGCTCAAGACCGAGTTCGCCTTTTCTTCGCGCCACGACAACCGGCTGTCGCTGCTGCTGTTCGACCTCGATTTCTTCAAGAAGGTCAACGACACCCACGGCCACCTCGCCGGCGACGAGGTGCTGCGCAAGATCGCCACCATCGTCACCGGCCAGCTTAGGACCGAGGACACCTTTGCCCGCTACGGCGGCGAGGAGTTCGCGGTGGTGCTGCGCGACACCGACGCCGAGCGCGCCTTTCTGATCGCCGAGCGCATCCGCCGCGCGGTCGAGAGCTTTCAGTTCGTGTTCGAGAACAAGACCATCCCGCTCACCATATCGCTGGGCGTCGCCACGCTGTGCAACAACAACTTCCCGACGGTTCGCGACCTGGTGCAAGCCGCCGACGAGTTCCTCTATCGTGCCAAGCGCAACGGCCGCAACCGCACCGAGTGCGCCCTGCTGCGCTGACGCCCCGAGGGAGAAAGCGCCATGACCAGACCAGCGCCCCCGTCGCGCGATCCGCGCTCCAAGGTCGCCCACATCGACGCCTGCCTGAGCGGCGACGTCGAGTACCGCAAGAGCGCCGGCTTCGATCGCTACGAGCTGGTGCACCAGGCGCTGCCCGAGCTGGCGCTCGATCAGATCGATCTCTCGTTCACGCTGCTCGATAAACAGATCGGGGCCCCGCTGATGGTGGCGCCGATGACCGGCGGCGTCGATCGCGGGCTCGACATCTGCCGCCGGCTGGCCGCCGCGGCCGAGCGCTTCGGGCTGCCCATGGCGCTCGGCTCGCTGCGGCTGGCGATCGAGGACCCCGAGCGCGCCAAGTTCTTTCAGGTGCGCGACGTGGCGCCCAGCATCCTGCTCTTCGCCAACGTCGGCGCCGGTCAGCTACGCACCGGCTGGGGCGTCGAACAGTGCCTCGCGGCGGTGGAGCTGGTCAAGGCCGACCACCTGCTGATCCACGTCAACCCGATCCAGGAGGCGGTGCAGGGCGGCGACGTCGACTTCACCGGCATGATCGAGCGCATCCGCACCATCGCCGAGGCGCTGGCCGAAAAGGGCATCACCGTCGGCGTGCGCGAGGTCGGCTTCGGGCTGTCTGCCAGCGTGGCGGGCAGGCTGGTCGACGCCGGGATCTCGCTCCTCGACTGCGGCGGCGCGGGCGGCACGAGCTGGGCCCGGGTCGAGGGGCTGTGCGCCGACAACGACCGCGCGCGTCGCCTGGGCGACACCTTCGGCGAGTGGGGCATCCCGACCGCCGAATCGATCCGCGCCATCCGCGGGGTCAGCCACGAGGTCTACATCATCGCCAGCGGCGGGCTGCGCACCGGCCTCGACGTGGCCAAGGCGCTGGCGCTGGGCGCCGATCTGGCCGCCATGGCGCGGCCGCTGCTGCTGGCCGCGGACCGCGGGGGCGACGCGCTCGAGGAGTTCATCGGGACCGTGCTGGCCGAGCTGCGGATCGCCATGTTCGGCATCGGCGCCGCCAACGTGGATCAGCTCAAGGCCACTCCCCATCTCGTCGACCGCCGGGCGGTCGTCTGAAGCCCGGCCAGCTCGCCCAATCCGGGATCTGGGCCTGCTCGATCTCCTCGGGCAGATAGACCTGCTCGAGCGTCAGCCCGCACGCCGGCGCGGTGACGCCGGCGGCGCTGCGATCGCGCGCGGCCAGGATGGGGCCGAGCTCGCCCGGGGCGATCCGGCCGCGGCCCACGTCGACCAGGGTGCCCGCGATGGCGCGCACCATGCCGCGCACGAAGGCGTTGCCGCGCACCTCGATCTGCAGCAGATCGCCCGCGCGCTCGACCGCGCACCGCCAGACACAGCGCCTCGCGTGCGCCTCCTGCGCTCCGGCGCTGCGAAACGACTCGAAGTCGTGCTCGCCGACGAGCGCCGCCGCCGCCGCCGCCATCGCCGCCTCGTCCAGCGCCAGCCGGCGGTGCCAGACGTAGCGCCGCTCGAACAGCGGGCGGTACGGCGCCGTGTGCAGGCGGTAGACGTAGCGCTTGCCGATGTTGCCGCGGCGGGCGTCGTAACCGTCCGGCCGCAGCTCGACCCGCAGCACCGAGACGTCGTCGGGCAGGAGCGCGCCGAGCGCCGCCAGCAGGCGCTCGGGCGACAGCTCGCGCGCCCAGACGAACGAGGCGCGCTGGCCGCGCGCGTGCACGCCGGCGTCGGTGCGGCCGGCCGCGCGCACGCTGACGGGGGCGCCGCCGATGCGCTCCAGGGCCTGCTCGAGCACACCCTGGACCGTGCGCTGAGCGGCCTGCCGTTGCCAGCCGGCGAAGCCGGTGCCGTCGTAGGCGATGGTCGCGAGCACGGTCGGCATCCGGCACCCGCAGGCAACGGCGCTGGGGCTATCAGATCACCAGCTCCAGCCCGAGCAGCCAGGTCTGGTCGCCCAGCACGAAGCCCGGCTGTCCGAACGAGTCGACGTGCAGCTCGCGCCACTCGGCGAACAGCAGGGCGTGCTGAAAGGCACCCGACTCTCGCACCCGGCGCATGCGCGTCTCGTCGAAGACGTCGAGGATGAACGCGATGCCGGCCGCCCACTGCCAGCCGGTCCGCACCCCCGCGGTCGGACCGCCGGTGTCCTTGAACTCGCCATTGCGGGTCAGCGCCCACGGCGTCGCGTTGACGCCGACCCGCGCGTACGGCGCCAGCGGAAAGCCGACCAGCGCGTAGGGCCAGTCGAAGCGATAGTGCAGGTTGGCCGACAGCGGCAGCAGGTGCAGCGCGTTGTGCGACGATGCCAGGCCGCCGCAGACGCCGTTGCCGGCGGTCAACCGCTCGCGGCCGCCGACGGTGAAATAGGCGACCTCGCCGCCGAGGGTGAGCGTGCCGAGGCGGTCGAACAGCACCAGGTCGGCGCCAAACGCGCCGAGCACCCAGGTCTTGTCGTCGAACAGGCAGTTATAGACGCCGTTGGCTCCGGCCTCGCGGTCGAGGTCCGGTTTGTAGGGCCCGGCGCTGAGCCGCGCCGCCACATCGAACATCTCGGCGTGCGCGCTACCGGCGACCGCCAGCCAGGCGACCAGCGCGAACAGCGTGTTCGCGGCGCGCGCCGGGCCGCGCCGGCGGCGTCGACGCCAGGCCGCGCCGCCGAGCAGCAGCGCCAGCGCGGCGCAGGTGCCGCCCGCTGACGTCACCGGCTGGCTGCAGCTAAAGCCCTCTTCCTGGCCCTGGTAAATGTCCCAGAAACCGTACTCGGGGTGCGGGGTGAGAACGCTGACCGCGCTGGTGGGGCCGACGTTGCCCGCGCCGTCCTGCACGTACAGCCGCACCTCGTAGCTGCGGCCGTTCTCGAGACCGCCCACGGTCAGAGGCGGTTGCACCCCGCTGGCGGCGCGTCGAAAATCGCCACTGGCGCCGCAGGTGGAGGCGATCGCCGCATCGTCGCCGGAGGCGGCGTCGGCGACCGCCGCGTCGTGGCCGGCCGCGTCCTCGATCGCGGCGTCCGCGCCGCCCGCGTCGACGACGCCGGCGTCGAGGTCGGGGTTCTGCGCCCCGGCGCACGGCCGGATCTCGACCACGTAGGTCAGGGTCTCGCCGCTCCGCGTGTCGGCGGGCGGCGTGACGCTCGACAGCACGATGGCGCCGTCGCTGCCCTGCCAGGTGTAGCTGGTGGGCGCTGCCGGCACCTCGGTGTCGACGTTGAACACGATGCCGCCGCCATAACCGATGGTGCTGCCGATGTCGGTCACGCGCATGCACAGGATGCGCAGCCCGCTGATCCTCGATTCGCCGCACACCGTGTACAGCAGATCTCCGACCGTCACCTCGACGTCGTCGGGGAGCACGACGCTGCCGTCGACCGGCAGGTACTCGTTGTCGACGAAGATCTCGTCCGACGGCGGCTGGTTGGCGCATCCGGTCACCTCGGCCGCGAGCACCGCGTCCAGGCCAAAAAGGGTGTACTGCGGCGTGTAGGTGGCGGCACCGGAATAGGTGAAGGTGGCGCTCAGGAGCGTGTCGCTGTCGCAGTCGCCGGCGTTGAAGGAGGTATCGGTCATCTGCGAGATCGCCGTCACCTGGGCCTGGGCGACGCCCGGCCCGACGACCGCTCCCAGCATCGCAACGAGCTGCCATTTTTTGCGCATGGTTGCTGCCTCACCCGGTCAGTCCGCTCTCCAGGTATACAGACACAAGCGCCGTTTGAGCAATATCCAGGCCAGCGGATCGACGCGACAAGTATCGAATAACCCTGCACCAGTTGGCCAATCGATTGGACATTTTGGCAACCGAGCGAGCGGGCACAGGAGGCCGCGACAGGATGGCAGCGGTGGCGATCTCGCTCAGAGGTATTTGTCGGCCAGCACCTCGGCGATCTGCACCGCGTTGAGCGCCGCGCCCTTGCGCAGGTTGTCGG
>JAFGSX010000236.1 GCA_016934455.1 Deltaproteobacteria bacterium | reverse complement strand
CGGCGCTGCTGCGGGCGACCCCGGGTTATCTGGCCGATTTTCGAACGGTCGAGCGCCGGCCGTGCCGCCTGTTGCTGGAGGACGCGCGCGCCCGCGCCGCGGCCGCCCCGGCGCTGCTCGACTTTGCCGGTGCCCGGGCTCGCGGCAGCGGTGAGCCGCCCGCGGCGTCCGACGACCTCTCGGGCGCGGTCGAGCTGGCGCGGGCCGCGCTGGCCGAGCATCGGGCATGGCTCGAGCGCCTGACGCCGGACGACGCGGCGCTGCCGCGCCATCCGGAGGACGTGCTGCAGGACCTGTGTCGCCGCCGCAAGCTGCCGTATGCTTTTTCCGAGCTCGGGGGGCTGACGGCCGGCGTCGTCAACGAGCTGCGGGTCGAGCGCGATCGCTGGGCGCGGCGCATCGATCCGGCGCTCACGGCGAGCCAGATCCTCGAGCGGATGCGGAGAGACCAGCCGATCTCGTTTGAGGCGGGGCTGGCGGCGCTGCGCAGCAACGTCGACGCCGCGCGCGCCTTTCTCGACGAGAACGAGCTGTTCGAGATGCCAGACAGCGAGCGGATCGCCGTGGAGGCGATTCCCGCCGAGCTCGCCGCCTGGTTCGAGACGCTGACGCTGGCGCCGGCGCTGCGCGGCGCGCAGCCGCAGTTGAGCACGCTGCTGGTGGTGGCGCCGAGCGCCCAGCAGGCGCTGGCCGGGCTCAGCCCGACCGAGATGCTGCAGACCTCGGTCGCGCTCGGCTATCCGGGGCAGCACCTGTTGGTAGCCCAGGCCAACCGCGAGACCGGGCCGCTGCGCGATCGGCTGCAGCTCGACGGCTATGGCCTGGGGGCCGCCACCTGGGGTGACGACGCCGTCGACGGGTGGGTCGGCTACTGCTGCGAGATGATGCGCCAGGAGGGATACGCGCGGGCGCCCGGCGAGCAACTTCAGATCATCGACGGCGCCCTGACCCGGTCGCTGCTGGCGGCGATCGATCTCGACCTGTCCGCCGGCCGCGTCGAGCCCGACCGGGCGCTGGAGCGTTTGGTCCAAGAGGTCGGGCTGGGCGAGCCCGAGGCCCGTCGCGAGCTGGCCCGCATCGGCAGGGCGCCGCTGCGGCGGCTGGCTGCGCTGCTGGGCGAGGATCAGCTATTCAAGCTGCGGCGGCGCGTCAAGGCTCTGTGGCGCGAGGACTTCTCGCTGCGGCAGTTCCACACCGTGGTGCTGACGACCGGCACCGTCCCGCTGTGCTACCTGGCCGAGCGACTGCTCGGCGAAGACGGCGTGCGCGGCTGAGCGCGCGGGCGAGAGACGAGGGCACGGCACGTGAAGGCTCACACCCGGCTGCTGGGCGGCGTGGCGATCGCGGTGGCGCTGGCGGGCGTCGTCTTACTCGACACCGGCTGTTCGCGCGAGCGCGCCAAGCGCGAGGCGAAACGCCGCGTCTTTGCTCCGCCGCCACCCGATCCGGTGGTGACGCGCGCCGGGGAGAAGATCGAGGTGGGGGGGCTGGCCAACCAGCCGGCGGTGCGCGATCGCCTGGTGCACATGAGCGCGGCCGAGATCGGGCAGCGCCTGGGGAGCTTTGTCTTCGAGGCCGAGGGCCGCATCAGCTTCAGCCGCGGCACGGTGAAGCGGCACTCGACCGAACGGGCCGCGCTCGAGCAGGCTGCCAACGGCGACTTCCGGCTCGACCTGGCGATGGAGGGGGGCGACCAGCAGCACCTGGTCTACAGCGGCGGTGTCCTCTACGTGCGGCACAACTACGGGGTCTGGCGCGCCAGCCGCGATCCGACCGACGAACGGCTGCGCTGGCGCGAACAGGCGTACGGCATCTGGCCATCCTTCTACGATCTGTTCGGGGCCCAGATCCGGTTCGTCGAGGGGACGCCGACCACCCGGGAGGGCCGGCCGGTGGTGAGCTTCACCATCTCGGTGACCGCCGGCAAGCCGCCCGCGGAGCAGCTCGCCAAGCCGTCCGGCGAAGGGACCGAGGGCGAGCGGGCGCTGGCGCGCCGGGCCGAGGAGTGGCGGCGCTACACGGTGGCGGAGAGCGGCGGCGGCACCCTGGTGCTCGACGAGCGGCAGGCGGTGCCGCTGGAGGTCGACTTCGGCGGGACGCTGCGCGTCGTCGACGACGAGCAGACCCCGGCCCAGCTCGAGGTCGCGGTCAAGGCCAAGCTGGGCAAGATCGGCAGCCTCGAACGCATCGAGCCACCGGCCGACTACGTGCAGGAGTACGTCCGCCGCAAGATCGTCACCGATCCGCTCGCCTTTCTCGGCGCCGGCGCGTCCGCGGCCAGCAGCGCGCCGGACAAGGACCAGGCCGGCGCGGCCTCGGCCGGTCCAGCGGCCGGGCCCGATCCCGAGCAGAGCGACGAGGAGCCCTAGTCTTCGGCCGTTCGAAAAGCGTATAATGGCGATCCGCGACTGGAGGGGCCAGATCGGCCGCGGACGGAGGTGTGCTATCGATTCTCTGGATTTGGCGCGCAACGTCGCCGGCGCGGTGATGGAAAAGAAGGGCGACGACGTCGTGATCCTCAACATCGGAACCAAGACCAGCTTCGCCGACTATTTCGTGATCGCCTCGGCCGGCTCCGAGCGCCAGGTCAAGGCCATCGCCGGTCACATCGAGGAGTCGCTCAAGAAGGAGCACGGCCTGCGGCCGCTCGGCTTAGAGGGGTCGGCGGGTTCGTCGTGGGTGCTGGTCGACTACGGCAGCGTGGTGGCGCACATCTTTCACGCCAGCGCACGCCACTACTACGACCTCGACGGGCTGTGGTTCGACGCTCCGCGCGTCGCGATGGGCGAAGCGCAGCAGCCGGCCCGCTGAGAGCCACCGGCAGAGGAGCGGGTGGCCATCCGCGTCATCGCGGTCGGCACGGCGTCGCGCGATCCGCTGGTCGCCGCGGCCGACGCCTATCTCGAGCGCGTCCGCCGCCATGTGCCGATCGCGGTGATCGAGGTGGCGGCCGGTCGCCGGAGCGCCAAGGCCGACGCCAGAAAGGTCCGGGCGGTCGAGGCCGCCGCGATCCTGCGCCGCGCCGCGGGCGCCCAACTGGTGGCGCTCGACGCCACCGGCCGCAGCCTGGCGAGCGAGGCATTTGCCAAGAAGCTCGAGGGCTGGCTCAACCGCGGCGAGCTGGCGTTCGCGATCGGCGGCGCCACCGGTCTCCACCCCGAGGTGCTGGCCGCGGCCAGCTTCGTGCTCGGCCTGGGGCCGCTGACGCTGTCGCACCGGCTGGCGCGGCTGGTCCTGTGCGAGCAGCTCTACCGCGCCTGCGCCATCCTGCACGGCGAGCCGTACCACAAGTAGGAGGGGGCGCGTGGATCAAATCACCCCTGTCCTGGGAGCGCCGTTCGCGTGATCGCGGGCCGCCGCCGCGGCGCTACGGCCGGCCGTAGCCGCGGATGCGCGAGCTGTTCAGGTCGTAGCTGCGGCGAGCCACCTGGTTCGAGGTGTTGCCCTCGACCGTGTAGACCTTGCCATTGGCCACGCGCTCGACGATGCCGACGTGGCAGGTGCCGGGGTCGCCGAAGAAGATGATGTCGCCCGGCTTGGGCGCGCCCTGGCTGCGGGCGAAGTACTTGCCCTGGTTCTTCATCTGGTTTTCCATGTAGGAGGTGCTGGCCAGGCTGCGCTGGTTGCCGGGCAGCGGCTGGCCGGTCTGGCGAAAGCACCACGAGACGAAGTCGGCGCACCAGGGCTCCTGGCGGCCGCCGGCGTAGCGCTGCGACGGCAGCCCGTCGTTGTTGCCCGACGCCTCGCGCACGCCGATCTGCGACTTGGCGGCCTCCAGCGCCTTGAGCCCGGCCTGGCTGGAGCTGCTCGCCTTGAACTCGCCGGCCGGCACCTCGGCCGCGCCGCTGTCCTTGACCTGGTTGCCGAAGGCGCCGCCGCCGGCATAGCGGCGACCGCCCGCGGCCCCCTGCTGCGCGGCGCCGGGGTCGACACCGTACTCCTCGCGGAACAGGTTGTTGAGCTGTTCCCGCTCGCGCTCCGAGCGCGGCCCCACGTAGTCGATGAGCTGCGCGTCGGCCGCCATGCAGAGCCGCGTGATCTCCTGCAGATCGGGCGGCGACTGCATGAGCGCCCGGGCGAGCTGCTGGATCGACTGGGTCAGCGCCGCGGTCGCCGGGTTGTCGGGCCCGAGGATGCGCCCGATCTCCTCGGCGCTGCCGCCCTGCAGCGCGGCGAGCAGCGCCGCCTCGGCGCGCATGAAGGAGACCTGGGTGCGCGCCGCCAGCGCCGCGGTGCCCGGGCCGAACATCTCATCGAGGTTGGCCGCCACCTCGGCCGGCGACAGGAAGTTCTCGACCGGCATCTCGGCCCCGAGGAGCTGTGCCGCGTTGAGCAGGTTGAGCACGCCGTCCTGTCTGCCGTCGTACTGCACGCTCGGCGGCGGCACGCCCTGGGCGGCGAGGAACTGCTGGACCGCGGGATCGAGGTTGGGCGCCAGCGCGTACAGCTCTGCCAGCGCCGCCGTGACGCCCGCGCTCTCGGCGACGCCGGGGGTCAGACCGAATTGCTCGGTCTGCCAGGCGTACTGCATCTGGTTGGGACCCGGCCCGTTGCCGATGCGCGAGGACATGACTCACCTCTCACGACGGCGATACGCCATCGTATTCCCTTACCGCGCGCGGAGGCTTTTTGGCCGGGCCGAACAGCGGCTCGGCCGATCTACTTGAAGAAAAACGGGTAGCTGACGACGACGACGCCGCCGCCCGCGGGCTTGGGAAAGCGCCATTTGCGGATCGCGCGCAGCAGGCACGCCTCGACCTCGGCGTCGTTGAGCGTGGTCTCCGCGATCTCGACCTTCGCCACCGTGCCGTTCGCCGCGATCACGAACTTGACCACGACGCGGCCGGCCGGAAGCTGCCGCGCGGCGCTGATGCGCTCGTAGCAGTAGCGGATCATGGAGCTGTTCTCCTTGATCACCCGGCGGATGACCTGCTTGTCGAGCGAGCCCATGATCACGGGCGCGCCGTGCGAGATGGAGGTGCCCCGATCCGCCTTGCCGCCAAGGCCGCCCGCACCCGAGCCATAACCCGCCGATCCGCCGCCCCGGCCGTAAGTGCCGATGCTGGCGGCGCCGAACGTCGTCGCCGCCGATCCGCCGCCGCCGGAGCCGGTGCCGCGCAGGCCGAGACCGCCGAAGCCGTACGATTCGCCGCCGAGCTCGCCGCCGAGCGCGCCGCCGAAAATGGTCCCG
This sequence comes from Deltaproteobacteria bacterium, assembly GCA_016934455.1. GTDB lineage: Bacteria > Myxococcota > JACRCW01 > JAFGSX01 > JAFGSX01 > JAFGSX01. The sequence continues at coordinate 5,677 of JAFGSX010000236.1, read as the reverse complement.
GTATTTCCGCTCTCGATCATGCGCGCCAGTCTGTTGGCCGCCGCATGCTCCGAGACGCCACGCGGCAGGGGCAGCGGCTGGTCTACGCGCACGCTGTCGCCATCGCCGCGCACCAGGCTGTCGATCGCCACGAACGAGGTGTAGTCGGTGAGCAGGCTGTAGGCGAGGCCGAGTCGGGTCACCTCCTCGGCCGGGGAGCTCGCGGGCGACAGCCGGTTCTGGTCCGCCAGCCGCGCGATGCGGTGGCGCGCCCAGAGCTGGCGCAGCGCGCCGTTCTCCTCGGCCAGGCTGGCGTCGGCGACCTTGATCCGGCCCTCGACGTCGTGGCCGGGCGCGTCGCCGGTGACCACGATCTCGCCGCGCGGCTGGCCGCGGTACTTGCCGAACACGATCAGCGGCCGCTCGGCGAACAGATCGGGCAGCACCTCGGGCTCGACGTCGTAGACGTCGAACTCCTTGAACTCGACGCTGATCTGGCGCATCAGCGGCGCCGACACGTAGCGCGCGAAGCGCGCGGCCAGCGGCTCGGCCTGCGCCTTTCCACCGACGACGAAGGGCTCGCCGTTGCCGGCGCGCGCCAGCCCCTCGATCAGGTGGCGGTTGACCGACGTGCCGATGCCAAAGGCGAACAGGTTGGCGTCGCCCATCTCCCTGCGCACCAGCTCGAAGGCCTCCTGCTCGACCGAGACGTAGCCGTCGCTGAGCAGCACCACGATGCGCGCCAGGTCGCTGCGCGGGATGCCGAAGGCGGTGCGCAGCGCCGCCAGCAGCTCGGTGCCGCCGCCGCCGCGCTGCCTGTCGACCCAGCCGATCGCTCGCTCGATCGAGTCCGGGGTCGCCGGCAGCGAGGTGGGGGAAAGGACGGCGTTGCCGCCGGCGAAGAGCACGATGTCGAAGCGCTCGTCCGGCCGGAGCTGCCCCAGCAGCTCCCGCATGAGCTGCTTGCTGGTCTCCAGCGGAAAGCCGTGCATCGAGCCCGACACGTCGACCACGAAGACGTACTCGCGCGGCAGCACCGCGGCCGGCGCGATCCTCTCCGGCGGCTCCATCGTCAGGAGGAAGAACTGCTCGTCGGCACCGGGATAGAGGAGCAACCCGCTCTCGATCTGGTCCCCGGCCAGCGTGTAGTGCAGCACGAAGTCGCGATCGCCGGCGCGCTCGCCCTCGGCCAGCCTGATCCGCGCCTCCCGCTCGTCGCGGTAGTCGACCGCCAGCTCGTGGTTGGCGGCGAGCTTGCGGATCGGCAGCCCGCCGCGCAGCGTCACCTCGATGTCGCAGGCATAGGACGGAGGCACGCCCTGGCCGGTGTAGGGATTGTCGACCCAGCGCTCGGTGCCGACGGCGCCCTGCGCGCTGCGCTCGCTGCCGTTGGAGTAACGCGGCCCGACCACGGTCGGCAGCACGAACTCGTATTGCCGCTCCTCGGGCAGCAGCAGCTCGGTGTAGAAGAGCTCGGTCTCGATTTGGTCGCCGGGCCGGATGTTGCCGACGCTCATGGTGAAGACGTTGGGCCGCTGCTGCTCGAGCAGCGAGGCGGTGCGGCCCTCGCGCATGGCCTGCTGGTACTGGGCGCGCGCCTGATCGCGCTTGTCGATCTTGGCCTCGATCACGCGCTCGCCGATGGTCATCTTCATGGCGTAGACCGCGGCCCGGGTCGAAGCGGGAAAGACGTAGATCGCCTCCAGGGTCCGACGGCCGCTGTTCTGGTAGACCTGGGTCAGCTTGACCTGGGCGATGGCGCCCGCGATGTTGACGTCGGCGCGGGTCTGTTTGAGCGGCAGCGCGTCGACCTCGCCCTCGCCGAGATGAAAGTAGGGCGCGGCCGAGAGGTCGCGGCCCTGCTCCCCGGCCAGGCTGCGGTCGAAGCTCCGGTGGACGAGCTCGCTGCGCAGCGGCGCCGGCTCGACCGCGCTCAGGGCGGGGGCGGGCGGCAGCTCGCACACGGTCAGCGCCGGCAGCAGCGCCAGCCACAGCCACGGCAGGCGGCAGCGGCGGCGGCGGCGCCGGAAAAACGGGCGGGCGAAGATCGAGACCAGGCGCCTCATGGGCCACCTCCTGCGCAGCACGGTTCATGCTGGCGTTGCGGGTTGCGGCGCGCGCACGGCCATGCGCCGTCGCTTTGACTCGTCACAGGTCACTGACAGGGCCGCCGCCCAAAAAGTTCCGCCGCGGCCCGCCACCTGGACAGCCCGCGGGTACCGATCAATCATGACCCTCCCCTGGAGACCAACGGCGGAGGAGCCATGCGCACCATCGACGACCTCATCGAGTACACGAGCGACCCCAAGCGGGACAAGAAGATCGAGATGATCGATCTGCGCTTCGTCGATCTGTTCGGCGCCTGGCACCACCTGACGCTCCCGGTGCAGCGCGTCGACGAGAAGCTGGTGACCCAGGGCGTGCCGTTCGACGGCTCGAGCATCCCCGGCTTCAAGAGCGTGCACGCCGGCGACATGGTGCTGATACCGGACGTCGCGACCGCCATGCTCGATCCGTTCTTCGAGCACGGCACGGTCGCGCTCATCTGCAACGTGGCCGAGGCCGGCACCCTGAAGCCGTTTGCCAATGATCCGCGCACCGTCGTCGGCCGCGCCGAGGAGCTGCTGAAGAAGGAGAAGATCGCCGACAAGAGCCTGTGGGGACCCGAGTTCGAGTTCTACATCTTCGACAAGGTGGTCTACCAGAACGACATCAACATGGCCTACTACCGCATCGACAGCGAGGAGGCCGACTGGAACACGGGCGCCGAGGAGGGGCAGAACCTGGGGGGCAAGATCCCGCGCAAGGGCGGCTACCACGCGATGCCGCCGCTCGATGCGCTCTACTCGGTGCGCGCCGAGATGGCGCGCCAGATCGAGGCGGTCGGGATCCCGGTGCGCTATCACCACCACGAGGTGGGCGGCCCGGGCCAGAGCGAGATCGAGATCAATTTGTTACCGCTGCAGGCCGCGGCCGACGCGGTGATGCTGATCAAGTACATCACCAAGATGGTCGCGCGCGGCCGCGGCAAGACCGTCACCTACATGCCCAAGCCGCTCTATAACGAGGCCGGCAGCGGCATGCACTTTCACCAGTTTCTGGTCAGGGACGACAGGTCGCTCTTCTACCAGCAGGGCGAGTACGGCTCGCTCGGCGAGCTCGGCCGCAAGTACGTAGGGGGGATTCTGAAGCACGGCCGCAGCCTGCTCGGCCTGAGCTGCCCGTCGACCAACTCCTACAAGCGGCTGGTGCCTGGTTTCGAGGCGCCGGTCAACCTGTGCTATGGCCTGGCCAACCGCTCGGCCGCGGTGCGCATTCCGAAATACGTCGACAACGAGCGGGAGATGCGGGTCGAGTTCCGGCCGCCCGACGGCACCTGCAACCCGTACCTGACCATGGCCGCGCAGTTGATGGCGGGCATCGACGGCATCCTCAACAACGCCGACGCCGCCAGGGGAGGGTATGGCCCCTACGACGTCGACATCGCCCAGCTCCCGGTCGAGGAGCGCGACCGCATCGGCAAGATGCCGACCTCGCTCAAGGAGGGGTTGCTGGCGCTGCAGGAGGACCACGACTACCTGCTGCGCGGCAACGTCTTCCGCAAGGAGATGATCGAGAGCTGGTGCTCGAGCAAGATGAGGCGCGAGTACGACGAGGTTCGCAACCGGCCCCATCCTTATGAGATGAGCCTCTACTTCGATTGCTAGCCCGATCGCCTGTCCGAAATCACCGTGATTCGATCGCTGCTGCGGGGCGCCCCGCTGCGTGGGATCGATTGCCTTAGCACGGCCATCAGCGCGACAGCCGGGCGCGGATGTGCTCGAGCCGCCGCGCGGTCCACTCCGCGTCCCCGGTCAGGTTGTGGCTGCGGTAGAACGCGAGCAGCTTCTCGTAGCGCGCGATCGGATCGAAGCGCGCGCTCCACTGCAGCTTGCGCAGGCAGACCGGGCACAGGTGCAGCGGCATGGCGTCCAGCTCCTGCAGATGGTTGTTGCCGTTGAGCAGGCAGTGGTAGTGGGTGCAGTGCTCCAGCCCGAACATGTGGCCGATCTCGTGCGCCATCACCTTGAGGCTGCGCTCGAGGATGATCTGGCTGCGATCAGGGCCGGGCGTGCCGCCGTAAGCCGCCGGATCGTAGCGGACAAAGCTGAAGATGCCGACGCGCTGGCGCAGCATGGCCTCGCCGAAGACGAAGTTCCACGAATCGTCGGGGTAGAGGTCGGCCAGGGTCATGCCGAACAGCGCATAGGCGTCGCCGGGCAGCCGCTGGTACAGCGTCTCGAGCAGGTCGCCGGTCTTGAGCTGGGTGTGGCCACCGAACGGCGCCTTGCGGCGGGTGATCTTGAGCGGCGCCGGGTCCAGCACCGGCAGCCGCTTGACCTCGAGACCGAAGAAGATGCGCGCGTATTCTTCCAGCGTCTTGAGCGGCGGTGGGGTCGTGTCCCACCATCCCACCGGCTGCAGGTAGATGGTCTGCCGCTGCTGGCTCGGGCGGTTGGGCCTGGACCAGACGAACCCGGGAAAAGGCTGGCCCGGCTCCTGGTGATGGGACAGCCAGTCGTGGGGGCCAGGTTTGGGCAGAGGCGCAAAGTCGTTGCCCGGCGTGAACGCCGCGACCAGCTCGGCCGGCAGGTTTATGCGCGGGCCGAGCGCGGCCGGCCAGTCGTCGTCGCCCGGCGCGGACGACGGCGTGCTCGCTGCCGTCGTGGCGGGCGCGCTGGATGAGGCCGGCGCCTGCTCGGTTGCGGCGTCGGTGTGGGTGCGGCCCTCGATCGCGGTGGACAGGGCAGGCTCGCGGCAGCCGACCAGCTTCGCGGCGAGCAACAGCGCGCCGGTTGCCAGCGCCCCCAGCGCGATCGGAGTCGAATGGCCGCGGCATCCGCCCTGGCGCCCGCAGCGCCGCGATCGCGATCGCCGGGTCAAGCGGTTACGGTACAGCCGGGACGGTTTCGGACGACGGCGCGGCCGCTGCGTCCTGGGCGCTGGTCGTTTCGGCCGCGGCTGCCGCGTCCGGCTGTGAGTCCGGCTGAGAGGCTGGCTGCGACTCGGCCGCCGGCGCCGACTGCGCCGTCTCCGGCGCGGCGGGTGGCAGCACCTCGACCGAGGGGTCGCCCCAGATGTAGCGATCGAGGAAGCGATCGGTCGCCCGGTAGGCCGCCAGCGTGCTCTCGTTCTTCGAGAAGCCGTGTCCCTCGCCGGGCAGCACCAAGTAATGGACCGGCACGTTGCGTTTTTTCAGCTCGGCCACGATGCTGTCCGACTGCTCTTGCTTGACGCGCGCGTCGTTGGCTCCTTGCACCACCAGCAGCGGCCTCTGGATCCGGTCGACGAAGTGGAGCGGCGAGCGGTCGTGCAGGTACTGCGCGTGCTCGGGGTTGGCCGGATCGCCGAATTTCTTGTAGATGGAGGTGGCAAACGAGGTCCAGTAAAGGGGAAAGCTCTCGATCAGGCTCTTCAGATCGGAGGGGCCGAAGTAGTCGACCAGAGCGCCGAACTCGGTCGGCGTGAAGGCGGCGGCGGCCAGCGCCATGTAGCCGCCGTAGCTGCCGCCCATGACGACGACGCGATCCGGAAAGGCCTTGGCGTTGGCGACCAGCCACTTCTTGCACGCCACCACGTCCTGCAGCGGCCCGCCTCCCAGGTCGAGGTTATCGAGCTTGGTGTAGCTCTTGCCGTAGCCGGTCGAGCCGCGCACGTT
>JAFGSX010000235.1 GCA_016934455.1 Deltaproteobacteria bacterium | reverse complement strand
TCTCGAAAGATCCCCATGTTGACTTTCTCGCCGCGCCGCTGCAACTCCTCGAAGAAGCGCGGCACCACCCCGGTCGGGACAAAGCGACCGAGCGCGTTGCCGTCCTTGTCGGCGCCTTCCGAGCGGAACAGGAAGATGTCCTGCATCGTGACCAGATCGACCTCCATTCCGGTCACGACCGCGATCTGCGAGATGCGGGCGACCCCATCCGCATAGCGGGTCACCTGTACGATGACGTTGACCGCGGCCGCGATCGCCTCGCGCAGGGCCTTGCTGGTGGCGTCGACGCCACCCATCAGCATCATCGCTTCGAGCCGTCCGATGCAGTCGCGCGGGCTGTGACAGTGCACCAGCAGCGCGCTGCCGTCGAGAGCGCCGCCCATCGCCTGGAGCACCTCGAGCGCCTCGCCGCCCCGACAATCTCCCACGATCAGCCGATCGGGCGCCAGCCGCAGCGCCATGCGCACCAGATCGCGCAACCCGATGCCGCGGCCATTGGCCAGGGGGGCAGCCTCGAGCGCCACCACGTTGGGTTGCGGCAGGTTTAGCTGCGCCACCTCTTCGACGGTGACGACGCGCTCGGTGTCGCCGATGCGCTCGCCGACCGCCCGCAGCAGGGCCGTGCCGTCGGCGTTGCTGTTGGTCGAGACCACGATGTTCTTGCGAAACTCGACACAGCTTGTCAGGAACTCGGCCATGCCCTGGGTCAGCATACCGGACTCGATCAGCGTCTCGAGATTGGCTGTCGGCCGTACCAGCTTGCGCAGCGTGAGCACCGGACCGTGCGCGCCGACCGGCGGCAGCAAGGCCGTGATGTGGGTGCCGTCGGCCAGCCTGGCCTCGACGATGGGGGCATTTTCCGCGGCCGGCACGCGCGCGTTGGAGACGAGCTTGCGAATGACGTGCGTCATCGAGGCTGCGCTTGAGAAGAAGCCGTTGTGCGAGGCGAGCTGACCGTTCCGTTCGACGAAAAGGCTGTGCGGATTGTTGGCGAAGACCTGGCTGATCGAATCGTCCCTGAGCAGGGCGTCGAGCGGGCCGTAGCCGGCGAGCTCGGCGGCGACATTGGCGATCACGGCATCCTTGTCGACACCGCCGGTGACGCCCGCTTGGGTCAAGGCGCGGCGCGCCGCCTGGTCGGAACCAGCGTTGTCTCCGTCGTAGCGGCCGAGGTCGCCGCTGGCCGATACGGCATCGAATACCTGCGCCTGGGCGGCCAGCAACTCGTTCGGCACGCTCGGTCGGTGCCGGATCGCCGCGGGTTTGCGAGGGGGAGGCACCTGCCTCGGCGGCGGTTCAGCCCGTCTTGGCGGCAACGGCGCCCGCTTGACGGCGACCCGCGGCGGGGGCGCCGGCGGTGGCTCAAACGAGGGCGCGGGCTCGGGCTCGGGTTCGGGCTCCGGCTCGGGTTCGGGCGCAAACTCCTCAAACTCGTCGGCCACGCCGCCGGCCGCACCATAATCCTCATCGGGAGCGATGAATTCCTCGAAGTCGTCCTCGGGCGGTGGCGGCTCGGGTGCGCGCTTGGCGGCCGGCGCCGGTCTGGACGGCACGGCCCGCACCTGCTGCGGGGGTGGCGGTGGTGCTGGCGGTGGCGGAGGTGGGGGCGGAGGTGGTGGCTCGGCCCGTCCGCCCGCCGCGCGCGCCTCGATCGTCAGGGTGAAGTCGCCGATGTAGATCTTGTCCGCTTCCTTGAGAATGTGCGGGCTGGTGATTTTGCGGCCGTTGACGTACGTACCGTTGGTGCTTTTGAGGTCGACGATGATGAACTTGCCGTCCTTGAGCACGATGCGCGAGTGCCGTTTGGAGATATTTCCTTTGGGCAGGATGATGTCATTGCCCTGCACGCGCCCGATGGTGACCTCGGGCTTGTCGAACTCCATCGTTCGAGGCGCGCCCCCCTTCTCGGTGATGACAATGTTGTACATCCTCGCCACTCGCGCGCTGTGTCAGGGTCGGCCCCGGTCGCCAACGCCTGAGCCCATGACAACGTCACTGCTCGAACAAAAACACTATGACGGCTTTCGCTGTTGTTCGCAACTTTTAGGCGGGTCCGGTGATAAGTTATGGCGGACGACGACAGCGGTCGGGCAAGATCGGGTCGTCAGATAGCGGACGCGTCGTTGATTTCTCCGCCGCGAGAAGAAAAGATGGTATGGCGGGTCAGGGCGCGGCAGGGGGCGCCAGTTCGCACGACGACCCGGTGGCAGAGTGGAGGCGGGAGTGCGATACGCGTTGCTGGACGACGATCTGGTGCGACGCGAGTTGCTCGACCGGACGCTCCAGCGGTCCGGTTTTCGGGTGGTGATCGCGGACAAGCTGGCCGAGGTCAACAAGGCCCGGACGCTGAGCGACTCGCTGATCGCGGTCGGTGAGCCCAGCCGGCTCTCCCTCCTGCTCGAATCGACATCGGCGCTCTCCATCCCGGTCGTGCTGGTCACCCCGAGCAAGAACCTGGGCGATCTGGTGCCGTTGATAGGTGGCCATGTCTATGGCCTGTTGACCGTCGCCCAGGGGACCGAGGCCCTGGTCCGGCTGCTGCGGAGGATCGAGCAGGAGCTGGTCGCGCACGGTCTGCGGACCAGCGGCGCCGAGGCAGCGCGGCGCGGACTGGCGCTGCTGCGGGCGGCCCGGGCTTCTGGCATCTTGCGCATCGAGTCGCCGCGCCTGGTCGGCCAGGTCTGGTTGCAGCGGGGCGACATTCTGGACGCCGAGCTCGGCTCGATGCGCGGCGGCGACGCGGCAGCGGCGCTGATCGCGGGCATGGCGGACTCGGTCGCGCTCTCATGGACCTCGATAGACGACTCCGAGGAAGGAGGCGGGCGCGCAGGTGGCGTGCTTGGCGGGCCGCTGCTGGACTCGGTCGACGGCTCCGCGCTGCCGAGCCTGGCGCCCGAGGCGCTGCGGGCGCGCGGCTCGGTGCGCGTGCTGGTGGCCGACGACGACGAGGCGATCCGCAAGCTGCTGCAGCGCGGCTGTGAGCATCACGGCCTGAACGCGACCGTGGTCGTGGACGGCAAGGCCGGGATCGAGACCGCTCTCCGCGAGCGGCCCGATGTCATAGTCAGCGATGTCATGATGCCCAAGCTCGATGGCTGGGGCTTCCTGGCGGCGGTGCGATCGGATTACCGGCTGCGCGAGACGCCATTTGCGCTGCTCAGTTGCCACGGCGAGTACCTGGAACACCTGCGGCAGCTCGACGCGGGTGCCGACGCCTACCTGCCAAAGGGCACCCGCATCGAGGAGGTGGTCGATCGGATCTGGTCGCTGGCGAGGCCGCGGCTGGAACTGCTGGCGCGCCTGGGCCCGTCGATCTCGCTGCGCGGGCGCCTGGCGAGGCTGGGGCCGGTGAGCCTGCTGCGGATCCTGGCCGCGCGCAACGCGACCGGGACCCTGGCGCTCGAGGATAGCTGGGCCAGTTACCAGCTCAGGCTCTCGGCCGGCGTCGTCGCCAGCGCGAGCGCCCAGTTCGGGTCGTCGGAGCTGGCCGACGAGGAGGCGTTGCGCTCGTTCATCGGGTCCCAGCGCGGTGCCTGGAGACTCGAGAGCGGGATCGAGCCCGACCGCTGGACCCTGAGCCGCTCCGCGCTCGAGCTGGTGGAGGAGATCGCCGTCCGCGCGACCGAGGACGAACAGCGGATCCGCGAGTCCCTGATGACCGGCACGCTCGGGCTGGTCGCCCATCCGCAGCGCATCGCGTTCTACGAGCAGGTGTGCCCGCCCTCGCTGCAGTCGGTGGTGACGATGGTGCGCTCGGGCATGGCGCCGCGTCAGATCCTGCAGGTCGAGGGAAACAATCCGCTGGTGGTCGACTGGTTGATCAAGGACATGTTGACCAAGGGCGTGGTGCGCTTCAGCGAGCTCGCCTGAAGCCGTCTCGCCGGTTCACTGATAGCGCGCGACGCCGATCGGCATGTAGTCGGTGCCGATGTAGCCCTGCACGCCCGGATCCAGCAGGAACAGCGACGAGCCGCCGGCGGCCGAGACCAGTAGCTGCCACTCGCGATTGTCGCCGGTACCGGCCGGGGCCACCGCGATGCCGGTCGGCACTGCGCCGTAGATCCCGAGATCGAGCCCCAGCGGATCGAAGTTGTCCTCGATCGGGACGTTGAGCACGGCACCGGTCGCCGGTGGCCCGAGCGCTGCGCCGCCGGCATCGACCGCCTCGGACAGCGTGATGCTGACCACGCGCGCCAAAAAGGGCTCGCCGAAGGCGACCCGGCCGAGGATCCCGCTCGCCAGGTCCTCGCGCTGGAGCGCGACCGTGAACTGATCGCCCGCCCGAACATTGAAGACCACGCCCGCGACCTGGCCGATGCAATCGCGTGCACTGTCCGCGTCTGCGAGATGCAGGGTGCAGCCGCTGACGTCGCTGATGGCGAGGCGCACCCCGTCACCGCAATGGTCCTGCGCTGGCACGTCGAGCAGGTCGCCGGCCCGCGCCCCCAGCTCCGCCAGATCGACGGCGCTGTCGTCGTCCGAGAAGACCTGGGTGGCGAGGTCGTAGCGGCCGTGGCGGTCGCGCAGCGGTACCGCGATCCCCTGGTAGGTGAAGAGGTAGCTGGCGTCGCCGCGCTGCTGCACCAGCCTGGGCGCCTCGGCGATCTCGAGCGGCTGCACGTCGACCCGGGGTCGCCGCAGCAGCGCGTCTGGGTCAGCGCTGTTGGGATCGTACAGCGTCGGATCGGTGTTGGGATCGCTCGACAGCGACGGCCCGGTTTCGATCTCGTCGAATATCCTGGGCAGCGGTTGCCCGCTCGCGTCTACGGTCGTCAGATCGACGTAATAGAGGATACCGTCGATCGTCAGCACTGCCAGGTACCCGCACGGCGGATCGACGAGCCCGCTGCACACGGTGTCGCCCAGTCGCGCCGAATCGAGCGCGACCGCCGCCACCGGCATCGCCGGAAACTCGATGGCGCTCAGGACCTCGGGCGTCGCGCCCGGACGCACCAGGACGACGGCCGTCCGGTCGCGCCGCATCGCCAGCAGCAGCGGCACCTGGCTCTCGCTGCTCGACAGATAGCCGTCGACCAGCATCAGCCTTCCGACCGGCCCCGCCACGGACAGCGTCTGCAGCGCGCCGTCGGCGACGGTGATGAGTTGCAGCGCGTCGCCAGTGGCGTCGGCCACGAACAGAACGCCGCTGGCGGCATCGTATGCCAGATCGGTGATCTCGCCGCCGATCGGCCAGCTACGCCCGAGCGCGAAGCTGCTCACGTCGCCGGCGAGCTCGAACTCGTGCACTGAACCGGCCGCGGCGTCGGCGACCCAGATCCGCGGGTCCGCGCTGGCGGGATCGGTGGCCAGGCCGACCGGCGACAGCCCGGCCGGCACCACCTCGCCTATGCGCTTGAGCGCGTTTTCGTCCGACGGCGGACCGATGCGCAGCGCGCGCAAGCCGCCGTCGGCCGAATCGAGCGCCAGCGCCAGCGCGTGGGCGGTATCGACGACGATGCGCTGGGTATAGGGCCCGGCCGGGATCGAGAGCGGAAAGTAGACATTGGGGGCTGCGACGAACAGCCGCTGGTCGAGATCAAAGACGCGCAGGTGGCGAGCCTGCGGCTGCGGCAGCACGGCGTAGTGACTGTCTCCGACAGCGTAGACGACGACGCCACCCGGGCGGTCGAGGTTGCCCTGGCCGGCGGACTGCGTCTCGGGACAAAAAGAACCGGTTGCCGCCCAGGCGACCAGCGCGACGGTCAGCGCGCGGACGAGCCGATGGGCGCCCGCGGGAACGGATCGCCTGCGCGCGAGTGCAGGGGTTTGCGTCGACATGGGGCAACTCATCGGAAGAGGTTCCAGGGATCGAGCGAGAAGCTCGGTTGCGGCTTTGGCCGCGGCTTGCCGACGGTCGCGATCTTCTCGAGGCCGCGGTGGCCCGGGCGGTCGAGCGCCAGCACCGCGACGGTGTCGTCGCCGAACAGCGTGACGTAGGCCCGGCCACCCGCCGCGTCGACCGCGAAGTGGGTCGGCCCGGTGCCGACGTCATCCAGCACTGTCCGCACCTCGAGCGTGCTGGCGTCGAGGGCGTAGACCGCGTCATCGGAATAGCAGGCCACCAGCAGTTGCTCGCCTTCGACGGCGTCTGGATCGAGCGCGATGGCGGTCGGGGTGCGGCCGATGCTGCGCATGATCGTGGTGCGAAACAGCGGTTGCCCGGTCTGACCGGCGCTCAGGTCGAGCGCGGCCACCGAGTCGGGGCTGCGCAGGATGACGAACGCCGTGCGCTGGTCCGTCGACAGCACCAGCCCCCTGGCATCCAAGGCCCGATTGGCGACGACCAGCGGGACGCTGCCCAGCGTCTGGTCGGGCCCGAGCGAGGTGGCATAGATTCGCAGGTAGGCACCGGTTGGCCGCGCGTCGCCGCTCGCCGGACGGAACTCGCCGGCCACCAGCAACAGCTCGGGCGCCGTCGAGGTGGCGCCGAGCAGAGCCAGGCCGCTGGCGCGATAGAGCTCGGTGTCGATGGACAGCGGCAGGGTCAGCCGGGACGCTCCGTCGCGATCATAGAAGTCGTCGGCGACGCTGACCGTGCCGCCGGACAGGCCGCCGACGAAGATGCGGGCGCCGGCAGCGCCTGGCGTGACCAGCGTCGAATAGGCGTCGCCTCCCGCGAGCTGGACCACGCGGTCACCCTCGGTGCAGTCGGGCGCAGGGGCGGCGGAGTCGCCGCAGGACACGGTCAATCCGTCGCCGCTGCCCGCCAGCTCGAGCTCGACCAGGGTGCTGGTCAGGCGGTTGGGGACAAAGGCGCGCCGGGTGCCGGGGTCGAAGCCGATCTCGCCGGCGAACGACGCCACCATGGCCCCGCCGCGCAGCGCGTCCTCGATCGGCGCCGCGGCGCGGCCACCGTCGGCGGCGATCTGCGCGTCGACCCGCTCCAGGTCGACGCTGTGCACGACGCCGCGGTTGTAGGCCAGATCGAAGTTGGACGAGGCGACCAGCAGCGCGCGATGGGCGGGATCGACCGCGATGCCGATCGGGTAGTGCAGCTCGTCGATCGGCGGATCCTCGCCCACGTACTCACTGGCGCAACCGGCCAGCGCCAGCATGCTGCACAGGCAACACCGCGCGCGGAGCTTTGGCTCGAGCTGTGGCCTCGGCGTCATGATGCAGGCATCCTACCTTTGCGCTGTCGGTGACGCAATGCGAACCCCCAACGCGACGGCACCGGCTTCGACGGCTTGACGCCGACGGCGAGATGTGGTGTCCACACAGGATCAACGATCGCTGCGGCGGTCGCGTCGCGCCCAGCCCTCTGGCGCGAGGCGTCGGTCGTGGCCGCGGGGCCCCATGTCTGACAAGGTCCGCAAGCTCAAGGATACGGCGGCACGGCACCTGGCCAAGGGGCGCTCCGAGCAGGCGCTCTCGGCGTTGCTCGAAGTGGTCGATCTCGAACCGCGCGACCTGCAGTCGCGGCAGCGCTGCGGAGACCTCTATCGCAAGCTGGGCAAGAACCAGCTCGCGATCGAGGCCTACCAGGCGGTGGCCGGCGCCTACGCGGCCGACGGGCTGTTGCTCAAGGCGATCGCGATCTGCAAGGTGATCCTGCAGATCGACGCCGACCACACCGAGACCCAGCGCACGCTGGCCGATCTGTATGCCCGCAAACGCGGCAACGTGTTGCACGCCGAGCTGCCGCCGACGATGGCCAGCGCGCTCGTTCAGGCGCCCAGGAAGGCGGCCGCGGCTTCCATCCGCGGCCGGCCGGTGACCGAGATGGCGATCCCGATCGCGCGGGTCGAGGCGATCGAGCTGCCGGCGGCCGCCGAGGTGGAGCCACCCGCGCCGGCGGAGGAGGTGGAGGAGATCGCGATCGTCGAGGAGGAAGAGGCTGCCGGAGCCGAGGAGGAGCTGGTGGTCGCGCCCGAGCTGGTCGAGGCGCCCCTCGCACCGCGCCGGATCGACCTCGAGGAGCTGCCGCCGATCCCGCTGTTCTCCGATCTGCCCAAGAGAGCCTTCGTCGACCTGCTCGAGCGTATGGCGCTGCACTGTTTTCAGGCCGACGAGGTGCTGCTGCGCGAGGGCGACGTCGGCGACTCCTTCTACATAGTCGCGTCCGGCAAGGTGCGCGTGGTGCGCGAGCGAGGCAAGAGCAGGACTATCGAGCTGGCCGTCTTGGGCGAGGGCTCTTTCTTCGGCGAGATGGCGCTGCTCGGCGACGGCGTGCGAGCCGCCACCGTCATCACCGCCGAGCCGGCCGAGCTGCTCGAGATCAGCCGCAGCATGCTCGACGGTCTGATCAAGAGCCACCCCAGCGTCCAGCAGGTGATGATGCGGTTCTACCGCCAGCGCCTGCTCTCCAACCTGCTCAAGACGTCGCCCATCTTCCAGCCGTTCAGCCAGGAGGTGCGCAAGCAGCTCATCGAGAAGTTCAAGCAGCGGGAGCTGCCGCGCGGCACCCGCATCGTCGCCGAGGGCGAGCCGGGCGACGGGCTCTACGTGCTGCTCACCGGCCGCTGCGAGGTCAGCCGCAGGAGCGACGGCCGGCGGGTGGTGCTGGCCGAGCTGCGCGAGGGCGATCTGTTCGGCGAGATGTCTCTGCTGAGCCAGCATCCGGTGAGCGCCACGGTGACCGCGGTGCGCAAGAGCATCGTGCTGCGGCTGCCCAAGAAGGTCTTCGGCGAGCTGATCATGACCCACCCTCAGATCCTGGAGCTGGTCAGCACGCTGTCCGAGATCCGCGCCCAGTCCAACGCCGAGATCCTGGGCGAGCCGGTCAGCTCCGACGACGAGGTGCGGGTGTAGAGCGGCGCCGCCGCGCGCGCTCGGGCGCGGGCGTCACTCGGTCGGTTTCCAGACTTCCCACACCCGGCCCGCCAGGTCGGGGCCGACCTTGAGGGTCGGCTGGCCCGGCTCCCAGCCCGCGGGGCAGACCTCGGCGCCCTTGGTCTGGCGCACGTGCTGGAACGCCTGGAGTTGCCGGATCGACTCGTTGACCTTGCGGCCGACCGGCGGCGTCAGGATCTCGATGGCCTGCACCACCCCGTCGGGATCGATGATGAAGCGGCCGCGCACGTCGACGCCCCCGGCCTCGTCGTAGATGCCGTAGACGGACCCGATGCGGCCGCCCGCATCGGAGAGCATCGGGAACGGGAAGCCCCCCTTGACCATCTTCGAGAGCTCCTGCTCCTGCCAGATTTTATGAACGAAGCGGCTGTCAGTGCTGCACGAGAGCACTTGGACGCCCAGCTTGTTGAACGTCTCGGCCTTGCCGGCGACCGCCGACAGCTCGGTCGGTCAAACGAAGGTGAAGTCCCCCGGATAAAAGCAGAGAAAGACCCATTTGCCCCTGAAGCTCGACAGCTTGATGTTCTTGAAGCCACCCTCGTGAAAGGCGGCCGCCTCGAAATCGGGCGCTTCCTTGCCGACCATCGCTCCCATTATTCTCTCCTCTTTGATCGCGCCGGCAGATCCGGCGCTGGCAGGTTCCGGCTGCTGTCTGACGGGGCCGGCCGCGGCAGCCACGCAGCCCTCGGGTTTTTTCGCTTCGGTCATGTCTCCTCCTGTCGGATCCGAGCCGGTCGCATTGTTGCATATTCCGGCGCCGCCCCTACACATAATACGCTGGGTCCAGTTGACAATTATGAACATATGTCAATAATGGTCCCTGGAGGTGCTGCCTTGCCTCGACCCTGTTGCCGCCGCCGCATCGCCGGGCAGCCAGCGGCGCCGATCTTCAAGCCGATCGGCATCCC
>JAFGSX010000234.1 GCA_016934455.1 Deltaproteobacteria bacterium | reverse complement strand
ACTACGTGCTGCAGATCGCGGTGCAGGGCGACGCCAGCGAGCTGGGGTGGTTGATCCCGACGCCGGCTTTGCCGGACGCGCCGGTGCTGGCCGACAAGGCGCTGTTCGACACGCTGGGCGACCTGACCGGGCCGATGCTGATCAGTTGCTCGGGGGGCAGCGGCGCCTGCGCGACCGACAAGGCCCTGGAATACCGGGGCGAGGGCGGCGTCACGGTCTGGGCCGAGGGCAAGCTCGACAATCTGGAGTACGCGGTGCTGTCGGCGACCGATGGCAGCGATCTCAACGACTGGCTGCAGACGCACGACTACCCGACCAACAACGCGATCACGCTGGTGGTCAACAACTACATCGCTGCCGGCTGGAAGTTCGTGGCGCTGAAGGTGAGCCAGAATGCGCTGCAGGGCGATCAGCCGACGCTGGGGCCGGTCGCGATCCACATCCCGTACACCGGCAACCCGGTGTTCCCGGTCAAGATGTCTTCGCTCTCGGCGACGGCGAGCGTCAGCCTGGTGCTCTACATCGCCGCGGAAGAGCTGATGGCGCCCGGCAACTACGACCTGGTGACCATCAACAAGGAGGCGCTGCGCGAGGACGCCGATGGCAACGCCAACTACAACGAACTGCTCAAGCAGGCGATCGACGCCCAGGGCGGTGGCTTCGTCGTCGAGTACGCTGGCGCAGAACCGGGCATCAGCTTCTCGGCGCCGCTGCTGCAGGGCAAGCTGACCGGCAAGAAGCTGGTGCGGCTGCACACCGATCAGGCGCCCAGCAAGTACCTGTACGACGTCGAGCTTGAAGTGCGTTCGGACCTGGTCACGCCCTCCTACAATTGCGTGCCCCGCGAAGGCGAGGAGGCCGGCGGCTGCGGCAACGTGGCGCCTGCCGGCAACGCCCTGCCGCTGCTGGCGCTGCTCGCGATCGTCGCCTGGCTGCCGCGGCGCCGATAGGCAAGCGCGCCAGATGCCGCGTGCTGCGTGCCGGTGATGCCCCGGCTGCAACCCGGAACGCGAAAGCCAGAAATTCTTCTACTTGGCTGCCTCGGTGAACGCCCGCTCGACCGCTGGCGGTAGCGGGATCTCCGCCGCCAGCGGTTCGCGTTTGGCCCCGGCCGCGAGCGGTGGCGCCAGCAGATGGACCTGCTGTACGGCCTCGAGCAACGCACCTCGTTCCAGCGCCTCGCGCACGCGCGGCACGTACCGATCGAAGTGCGGCCAGATGCCCAGGTGCACGCACGCCTCGACCACGCGCGAGAAGCGCCGGCAGGCCACCCGGAGCAGGTTGGGGACGAAGTGGCGGCGGTAGACCGGGTCGCGCCGCCAGGTAAAGTACCAGATGGCGCGGAACATGTCGGCCAGGTCGGCCAGCGACGGCGGCCGCGACGCGGTCTGGCCGCTCTGGGCCGGCTGCATGTTGAAGATGTTCTTGAGCAGGCGCCGGGTGTAGTTGCGCTGGTCGTACAGATGCGAGAGCAGATCGGCGTAGCCGCGGAACAGCTCGGCGCGGCTCATCTGCTTGGGCACGATGTTGGTCCAGGCGCAGTTGTCGCCTTCCTCCGTCGTCTCGATGAGCCGCCGCTCGCGCTGCAGCCGCTCGTAGAGCGCGGTCCTGGGCACGGCGTTGAGCAGCCCGACCATCGCCATGGCAATGCCGGCCTGGTCGAGGAACTCGGCTTGCTCGGCGAAGATGTCCGGCGTGTCGTGGTCGAAGCCGACGATCATGCCGGCCCAGGTGACGAGGCCTGCGCGCTGCAGCTTGTGGATCCGGTCCAGCAGGTTGCCGTGCAGGTTCTGGCGCTTGTTGGCCTCGCGCAGCGCCGCCTGGTTGGGGGTCTCGACGCCGAGGAACAGCCGGGTGAAGCCGGCGCGCACCATCAGCTCGAGCAGGTCGTCCTGCTCGGCCAGGTCGACCGAGGCCTGGGTGAATAGCAGCGGAGCGTAGCCGGTGAGACGGCGCTTTTCGATCAGCGCGTTCAGCATCGCGCGCACGTACTTGAGGTTGCCGTTGAAGTTGTCGTCGGTGAAGAAGATGCTGTCGGTACCGGTGGCGGCCACGGCGTCGACCTCGGCCATCACCTGTTCCACCGACTTGGTGCGGACGCGGCGGCCGAGCATGACGATGATGTCGCAGAACTCGCAGTTGTGCGGGCAGCCGCGGCTCGACTGGATCGGGATGGCGGCGTAGGCGTGCGGGACCAGCAGGTCGTAGCGCGGCACCGGGCTGAGCGCCATGTCGACCGGCTCGGTCTCGAGGTAGATCGGAGCCTGGCGGCCGGCTGCGTAGTCGGCGCAGAAGCGCGGCCAGGTGCGCTCGGCCTCGCCCACCACCACCACGTCGGCGTGCGGCGCGCAGCGCCGGGCGTGCGAAAACGTGAGCGGGCCGCCGATGACCACGGTGCGGCCGCGCTGCCTGAATGCGTCGGCCAGCTCGAAGGCGCGCCGGGCCTGGACGTTCATGGCGCCGATGCCGACCACGTCGCACGCGGCGTCGAGGTCGACCGGCTCGACGTTCTCGTCGACCAGCGCCACCTCCCAGTCGGGCGGCGTCAGCGCCGCCACGGTGATCAGCCCGAGCGGTGGGTTCGAGGCGCTGAGGCGCGCGATCTCGAGAGCGTACTCCATGCCCCAGAACGAGGGCGGGGTCTTGGGATGCACGAGCAGCAGTTTTTTCGGCACAGGGCTCTCCGGTCGTGGGCCGCCGGTACCGGAGTCCCGGGCGGGCGGCGTTCGTGCAATGCGCGTTCAGATCGCAGGGCGAGTCTTGACATCGTAGCAGTCGGGATCGCCGCAGGACGAGGGCTGTTGCGCTTGCGGCGGTGGTTTTGCAGAACTTTTACATGACACCGATGACGTGGCGCGTCACGGGGAGCGCTCGAGCGCCACCTCCTCCTCGACCACCCACAACCTCCCCACCTTGCGCACCAGCACCGCCGCCTCCTCGTCGCCGAACGGGCCGCCGCGCAGCCGCCGCACGATGATCCGCTGATCCGGATCGAGCGGGCGCCGGGCGGCGTAGGCCAGGTGAGCGCGGCAGGCGCCGTTGCCGGGCGAATCGCAGTCGGGCGCCGGGGCGACGGAGAGCTGCGGCAGGCCGGCGCAGCCGGTGGCCTCGCAGTAGTACGCCAGCTCCTCCTCGTGGAACGTCAGCAGCGGGGTCTCCGCGGTCTCCCAGTTGAAGGCGCCGGGGTGGATGACCAACGTCAGCGCCGCCGGCCCGGCGTCGCCGAGCGCGCCGAAGCGCTCGCGCACGATGGCGGCGACGATCTGGTCGCTCTCGAGCACGGGCTCGCCCTCGCGGCCGTTGGCGGTCAGGTCCTCGCTGTCGACGATGCCGTCCCCGTCGCTATCGGCAGCCAGGGGGTTGAGGTGCAGCAGCTCCTCGGCCTTGTCGTTGATGCCGTCGCCGTCGCGGTCGGCGAGCACGGCCGCCGGCCCGATCTCGAACCGCTCGCGGTCTCCGGCGCACCGCAGCCGCAGGCGATCCGCGCTCCACTCGGCGTCCGCGATCGCTCCGGTCGTTGCGCCGCCGTCGACCCGGCGGTTGGGGCAGCGCTGGCCGAGCATGCCGAACGAGACGGCGCGGCCGCCGGCGTCGGTCTGGATCAGCCACAGGTGGCCGTTATCGCCGAACGGCCCGCCGCGCAGCAGGACCCAGCGACCGCCGGCGTCGTCCTCGAGGTGGCGGCCGAGCAGGGCCAAGCTGTCGCGCTCGGCGCCGGGCCGCGGCCAGTGCTCGAGCGGTCGCCACCAGCGGCCGCGGCCGGGCGGGCGGCTGCGCTCGAGAAACAGGATCGCCGCGGCGTCGGCGGCGGTGAGCTTGAGCTGGACCAGTGTGCGCAGGGCGCGGCGGCGGATCGCGGGCGATTGCCGCCGGTCCTGCAGGACGGCCGAGGACACAGCCAGCCCGTCGTCGCCGCCGATGCGGCCGAGCGCCCGCAAAAGCGCGTCGAGATGGGCGACGCGATCGGGCGGGCTGCCGGAGCCGGCCACGCCGTCGCGCCGGGATTCGGCGAGCGCCAGCGCCGTCGCCCGCTGGGCGATGATCGGCGCTGCGGCGCGGGTCTGCGCGCGCGCCAGCACCTGCGCGGCGGCGGCGAATGCGCCGTCGGAAAGGGCCGGCAGACGCTGCAGCAGGGCGGTCCGCGCGGGCTCGCCCAGGGCCTCGAGCTGGGCCTGCTGGTCTTCGCCGACGCTGGCGCCGGAGCGGTCCGGGCGGACGGCGATCGGCTGCGCCAGAATGCGGCCGATCGCGGCCTCGAGCGCGCTCGACTCGGCAGCGGGAGCGGCCGCCTGGTCGGCGTCGAATGCCACCACCCGGCTCGACGTCGAGGCCAGCACCAGATCGCCGGCGAAGTGGATGCTCTGCACGCGCTCGAAGCCGTGCCAGACGCGCTGCACGGCCCCGCTGCGCCAGTCGAGCAGCAGCACGAAATCGCGCGGCGTGTCGAGATCGCAGGCGAGAAAGAGCTGGCCGCGGCGGACCGCGCCGATCCGAGGCCGACAGGGCAGCCAGGTCTTCCACGGCGGCCGGCGCGCGATCAAAGGCCGCCTCTCGACGAGGAAGCCGCCGGCCGTCGGCCGGACGTCGAGCTCGGGGAGCAGGCGGGCGCTGGCCGACCCCTCGGCGGTCAGCGCCGGGCCGAGCAGCCCCGACAGCGCGTCGATCTGTCGCCAGCGATGCCGGCCTTCGTCCGCGACGCTGTCGACAAAGAGTCGGCCGTCGATCTCGAACAGCGCGGCAGCGCGCTGCGGCTCGCTGCGCCAGCGCTCCCGCAGCTCGTCGCCGTCGAGCCCGAGGATCGTCCCGGAGGCGGGATCGACGGCGATCGCGACTCCCTCGGTCACCAGCAGCGGGCCCGGTGCGGCCGGCAGCGGGCGCTGCGCCAGCAGCCGCAGGTGGTCGGGATCCAGCGCCATCAACCGAACCGCGCCGTCCGGCGCGCGGACGCTCGCCACCAGCGGCGGTCCGGCCAGGTCCAGAAGATCGCCGTCGAGGCGCAGCGTCATCTCGATGATGCCGGTCCTGCGGTCGACCGCAAACAGCGTCGGGCCGGTGGCGATGAAGATGCGCTGGCCGATAGCGATCGCCCGGCTCGCGTCGACGCGCTGTGACGGGGAGTCGAGATCGCCGAGCTCGCTCTGCCACAGCACCGATCCGGTGGGGGCGGCGCGCGCCTCGAGCCGGTTGCCGGCCACCAGCACGACCAGCGGCTCGATCGTCAGCACCTGGTCGGCCGCGCGATCAGTCTGCCAGAGCACGGCGGGCGCGGGCGCTCTCTGCGGCGACAGCCTCAGCACGGCATGGCAATGGCGCAGCAGGTACGTCGCGCCCAACGCGGCGCTGAAGACGGCAGCGGCGACAACGAGCGCTCGCCAGCGGCGGACGATACGGGAGGCGAGGGCCACCGGTTGGTCTGACCCGACCGGGTGGTCGCCCGCACCTTCCGCCGTGGGCTCGTGCATCGCTCGCCGCCGCCTCGATCCTGACACCGCAACACATACCAGAGTTCCACCGTCAGGACGCGGTCGATGCGACGGCCGTGGCGCGGCCCGGGATCGCCGCCGGCAGAACTTGTCGCGGCGTCGTTCGTTGACACCGTCGCAGAACCGATTAACCTCGCCTTGCGCACACCTCGCGTGTGCGGCGCGGGGGCAATCGCCAGCCAGTCCGTTCACCCGACGATGGAGGGACCGATGAGAGCAGTCGCAATCCACACCTCGGCCGTGGTGGCGTTGGGCGCGCTGATGGGCCTCACCGGCTGTCCGCCCGGGCCCACGGGATCCGGCAAGCCCGCGGCCGACGCCGCCATCGCTGCGTCGCGGCCGGCAGTCGACGACGAGGAGGCGGCCGCGGTCAACGACTGGAAGCCGCAGCCGGCGCCGCCGGCGAGCGGCATGGTCGCGGCTGGCGATCAGCAGAAGAAGTTCGAGGGGCTGGCCGACGCCTACTTCGCGAGCCACCCGACCAAGCGCCTCTACATCCAGGTCGACAAGCCGATGTACCAGCCGGGCGAGACGATCTGGCTGCGCACGGCCGCGGTCAACAGCGCGACCTTGACCGGAGCCGCCGGCACGGTCGGCGCGCTGTACCAGCTCATCAGCCCCAAGGGCGCGGTGGTGCTGCAGAAGCGGGTGCAGCAGCACAGCGGCGCGGCCAGCAACGACTTCGAGCTGCCGGCCGACGTGCAGGGCGGCGAGTACACCATCAAGGTGGTCACCGACGACGGCGCCAACGAGGAGCGCCCGGTGGTGGTCAGCGCCTATGAGCCGCCGCGCTACAAAAAGAAGCTCGACTTTATCCGCAAGGCCTACGGCCCGGGCGACACCGTCGGCGCCACGGTCGAGGTCAAGCTGCCGACGGGCGAGCCGTTCGCGGGCAAGGATCTGACGGCGGTGCTCACCCTCGACGGCAGCGAGCTGCCGCGCGCCAAGTTCAAGACCGACGACAAGGGCGCCACCGTGGTGCGGGTGCCGCTGCCGGCGCAGATCGAGCGCGGCGACGGTCTGCTGACGGTGCTGGTGGAGGAGGCGGGCGTCACCGAGTCGGTGAGCAAGAGCGTGCCGATCGTGCTCAACAAGCTGCAGCTCGCCTTCTACCCCGAGGGCGGCGACCTGGTCACCGGCTTGCCGTCGCGCGTCTACTTCGCGGCGCAGAACATGATCGGCAAACCGGCCGACATCGAGGGCCGGGTCGTCGACGATCAGGGCCAGACCGCGGCCAACCTGCGCTCGTACCACGACGGCATGGGTCGCTTCGATCTGATGCCCGCCACCGGCCGCAGCTACCAGGTCGAGATCAGCAAGCCGGTCGGCGTGGTCGAGCGCTACGCGCTGCCGGTGGCGCAGCCGGACGGCTGCACCCTGCGCACCTACGACGATCCCAAGGGCCTCGAACCGGCGATCCGCGTCGCCGTCCACTGCACGCAGGCGCGCAGCGTCGTTCTCAGCGCGATGGTTCGCGAGCAGCGCTTGGGCAGCGCCACGGCCGAGGTCAAGCCCGGCCAGCCGGCGATCGTGCACCTGCCGCTGACCCGACCGGCGATGCAGGGCGTGGCGCGCGTGACGCTCTTTTCCGACGGGCTCGAGCCGCTGGCCGAGCGGCTGGTCTACCGCGGCTGGCACAAGGACCTGCAGGTCAAGATCACGCCCGACAAGACGAGCTACGCACCGCGCGACAAGGTGACGCTGACGGTCGAGACGCGCGACCTGGCCGGCGAGCCGATCCCGGCCGAGCTGGCGATGGGCATCGTCGACGACACGGTGATCAGCTTTGCCGACGACAAGACCGCGCACCTGCTGGCTCACATGTTCTTGGAGAAGGAGGTGCAGGGCAAGATCGAGGAGCCCAACTTCTACTACAAGACCGACAAGAACAAGGCGCCGCTGGGCCTGGACATGCTGCTCGGCACCCGCGGCTGGCGCAAGTT
>JAFGSX010000233.1 GCA_016934455.1 Deltaproteobacteria bacterium | reverse complement strand
ATGGTCCAGCTCCCGCCGAGGGGCGCCGCCGAGAAGCAATGCCCCGGGCGACGGCGATAGAAAATAGGGCGGCCCTGCAGCCGCAGGTTTCTTCTGCTGGGGCGTCTACCGCCCCCGCCCCGTCGGGAGTGAAATCCAGCCGGGGCCCGCTGTTGGGAGAGCAGCGCAACGAGCGCCACCTGCCGCTTTTGGGATTGCACGTCAGCGCGAAGATACTACCTGGGCCGGCTCGAAGCCTCGAGCGATTCGATCGCCGCGCGCACGTCGTGGATCGTAAAGCCGTACTGGCGGCGCAGCAGCCCAAGCCGCGTGTCGAGCGCCACGCTGTCCGGCACTCCCAGGCGGTTGGCCAACTGCCTGGCAGAGACTCCGGTCATTTGTTCTATGTCGCGCAACGACATCTGGCCATTGATCGCTTGCTGCTGGTTGCCCGAACCCTGTGCATTGCCCGGTCCCTGCCTTGATCTCTGTCCAAGCCCGCGCCCGGAGCCCTGACCGAGCCCACGTCCGGAGCCCTGACCGAGCCCGCGTCCAGCACCCCGTAAAAGGTCACCGGCACCTCGCTCGGGCTGGGACGAGGGATAGGTGCCGGGCTGCCCGATACCCGCGGCACCAGGCGCCTGACGCTGCAGCGCATCGCTGTCCACAGCGATCACCTTTCCCTCGGAGAGCCGGTTGACGGTCTCGCGCACTGTCTCGATGGCAAATCCGTGGGTCCGTCGAAGCTGACCAAGATGTTCATTCAATGCAGCGTCGGCTGGCAATCCCAGCTCCCTGGCTATCGAACGCGCAGAAACACCGGTGAGTCGCTCGATATCGAGCAGCGACATCCGGCCGTTGATCTCCACGATCCTTGCCTGGTTGTCAGACGAATGCGGCAGCGAAGAAGCCGGATAGCTGTTGGATAGCACCTTGTTACTCCGGGGAGCCGGACCGCCTTCATACTGAGGACCGGTTCGTGCGCCGAACCTCTTGTACTCACCAGCATCCTTGTCGGCAAATATCCAGACCACCAGCACGATAACAGCCGGCAGCGCCACTATTGCCAGCAGCGCACCTGACGTCTTAAACAGTCTCTTGGTAAAGCAGACGATCCAGTTCCAGTGCAGTATCACATGAAGCGCAACCAGGGCGACCAGAGCCAGTGAGAACCATAGGTGGATATTGCCCCACTGGTGGCGGTGCAGCCCGCAGAAATACTTTGTCGATTGATCCGCGACCGGCCCCTCGGCCATGACAAACGCCAGCAGAACACCGATGAACAACACCGCTGTCATCAATGTGAACAGCAGAACATCGATCCAGTAATTCCAGGTTGGGCGGTTCATTGAATCGTAAGTCTTTCCTTCTCGCCCCCATGCTCCAGCTCTACGCTGCGTGTTTTTGGTTGTCAACGCGCCAACGAGCAGCGCGCTGGCGAGCATCGTCCTGGATGCGCGTTCGGACAAGCGCGCCCCTTCGAGCCAGCTCGCTCAGGATTCGGTGCCCAGAGGCTTGCGCTTGACCAGAGCCTTCTTCAGCTCGTCTGGCAGCTCGGCGTCCTCGTAGCTGGCCGCCACCTCGAGTTGCTTGGCCGTCAGGCCGACCGCGTTCTTGAGCTTGGCGCGCCTCAGATCCGCCCGCGCGAGATTGGCGTCGGTCAGGTTGGCGTTGCTCAGATCGGCCTCGATCAGATTGGCCTTGCTCAGGTTGCTGCGGATCAGTCGCGCGGCAATCAGATCTGCTCGCCGCGCGTTGACTCCGACCAGGGCTGCGCCGCTCAGGTCCGCCTGCCTGAAATCGGCGAACCGACAATCGGCCTCGAACAGATCCGCGCCCTGGCCGGGCTCGATCTCGCCCAGCAGCGCCTTGGTCAGTCGCGCGCCTCGCAGATCGGCGTGGCACAGCTCGGCCCCGCGCAGGTCGGCACCGGACAGATCGGCCCCCAGCCAGGCCGGGTCGAACACCCGCGTGGTGTCGAGGTCGGTGCCGCCGAGGTCGCCGCTCAGCTCGGCGTATCGCAGGTTGGCGCGCTGCAGGTTGGCCTCGGCCAGCGACGCCCGCGCCAGGCTGGTGCGCACCAGATCGAAGCCGACCAGGTTGGCGCCGTCGAGCCGCGCCCGCCTCAGGTTGCAGCTCGCCAGATCGATGCGCTGGCCCACGACGTCGACGATGCGCCGACCGAGCACGGTCAGCGCCGCCTGGATGTCGTCGGGCAAAAAGTCGATGCGCCGCTTGCCCGTCGCGTCTTTGACCAGGGGAGCCGGCGCGTTCTGGCGCACAAAGGCGGCCAGGGTCTCGAGCACCACCGGACGGTCGCGCTGCGAATCCCGGCCGAGCAGCTCGAGCGCATAGACGCCGCCCAATCGCGCTTCGATCTTCTCGTGGCCCAGCAGGTCGACCGCGCGCGAGAACCGCTCCGGTAGCTGTCCCTCGGCCAGCAGGCGATTGTGCTCGGCCGCCACCTGGCGGTCCTGGGCCGCGCTCTGCAGCGTCAGCTCGGCCTGCTGGATCTGGGCGCGCGCGTTCTCGAGCATGGCCTCCACGTTGCGCTGCTCAAGCTGCTGGAGCTGTCGACGCCAGGTCAGCCACAGCGCCGCCAGCGGGGCGAACAGCAATCCCAGCGCCAGGGTCCACGGCGGTATCGTCAACGACGTCGTGCCGGGCTTGGCCTCGGGCTGCAGCAGACCGTAGACGACCAGCAGCAGTGCGGCCGCTGCGGCGCCGATGACCAGCGCCCAGACGATGGATCTCGTCGCCACCGCGGGCGCCCTCGGCTCGGCCCCGCCGTCAACCTTGGGGACTTGCTCCATGGCCTTGTTCCTCCTCTTCGGCGCAGCGATGTCCGGTCGGCGGCGGCCGCGGCACCGGCGCGCCGCTCGCCCACACCACCGGCACCTGGCGCCAGACCTGGCGCATGAGATCGCAGTAATCCATCGTCAGCAAGCCCAGATCCCACACCGCGATGCTGCCCAGCTCGCTCACCGCAAACAAGAGATTGCCGTTCCGCTGCAGGTGCACCACCGGGCCGTGGAGACGCGCCTGTTCCAGCCGCTTGCCGGTGTCGAGATCCCAGGCTCCGAAAAGGCCATCGTCGTAGCCCACGATCAGCGTGGCTTCGCCCACCGCCAGCAGTCGCATGACCGGCCTCGCCGGCACGTCCTCGAGCGAAAAACCAGCGCGCCGCTGCCCGGTCTGCAGCGAGACCAGCTCGACGTTGCCGTCGCGGTAGCCGACGACCAGCCAGTTCCCGTTGCTGGCAATGGCGGTCACTCCGACGTCGGTGCGGTAGCTGGCCGTGCTCTCGCCCGTCGGTGTGAAGGCGACCACGGTGCGCTCACCCGCCACCAGAATCTGCCGCTCCTGCAGCGAGATCGCCGACGCGTCGCGCTCGATCAGCGGCACGTAGCCACCTCCGCGGTCGTACCGGCGCGCCTGCGTCTCGACCAGCGCGACGCAGCCATCGGGCACGGCGACACACTGGGTCAGCCCGGGCACGCTCTTCTCGAACAGCAGGCGATCGGCCCCCATGTCCCAGAGCTCGAGGTCGCCACCGTGGCTCGCCAGACAGAGCAGCCCGGCCGGCGCGTATTCCGAGGCGATCCGCGCGCGCTCGACGATGGCGCGCCGCCACTGGCTCGGCTCATAGGTCAGCGCCGCCGTGCGCTGGATCTCACGCGTCAGATCGCACCAGCCGCGATGGGTGTAGAGCTGGCCGTTCGCCAGCAGCGCCGGCGCGCGCCACAGCGGCTGGCCGCTGGCGGTCCGCCAGACGCGGACCGATCCGTCGTCGCTGGTGGTCGCCACCAGCTCGCCATCGCGCGAGAAGCGCAGGTAGTTGACCTCGGCCAGGTGACCGCGCAACACCTTTTCGCTGCCGTCGACGAGATTGAGGATGCGCGCGCTGCCGTCCGAGATCGGAGCGCCGATCGCGGTGCCGCCGGGGTGAAACGCCAGCCAGTAGACGCGGCCCGGTAACTCGGCGACGACACGAGCATCGCCGCTGGCGAGCTGCCAGAGCCGGACGGTGCGATCCTCGCTGCCGGTCGCCAGCCGCCTGCCGTCGCTGGCAAAGGCAACGCCGAGCACGGGCGCCGCGTGACCGACCAGCGGCGGCAGCTCTCGACCGTTGGCGACGTTCCAGACGCGGGCGGTGCGATCCTTGCTCGCAGCGGCGATGCGCCGACCGTCGGCGCTGAAGGCGACGTCGTAGACCGGCTCGCTCAGGCGCGCCAGCAGCAGCTTCTGCTGGCCGCTGTCGACGCTCCACAGCCGCACCGTGCGATCGAGCGACGAGGAGGCCAGGGTGTGGCCGCCGGGCGCAAAGCTGACGCCGTAGATCGCGTCGGTGTGGCCGTAGAGCACCTGCCGCTGCAGACCGCTGCCGGGATCCCAGAGCCGGACCGTCTCGTCTTTGCCGCCGGTCGCCAGCAATCTGCCGTCCGCGCTGAAATCGACACCCCACACCGCGTCACCGTGGCCGGTCAGGACGCGGACCGACTGGCCGGTCCCCACGTCCCAGATGCGCACGTTCGCGTCCTTGCTCCCCGACGCGAGCCACTTGCCGTCCGGGCTGAAGCTGACTCCGTAGACCGGGCCGGTGTGGCCGAGCGCCTCTCGCGGCTCCCCCGTCTCGCGCCCACCCTTGGCGCGCCAGAGGCGCAAGCTCTTGTCCTCACCCGCGGTCGCCAGGGTGGCGCTGTCGGGGCTGAAGCTCGCGGTCAGCACCGGGGCATCGTGGCCGACCAGTTGCAGCCTTCGCTGCCAGGTCGCGGTGTCCCAGAGCAGCACCATCCGATCGGACCCGGTCGTCGCCAGCGTGCTGCCGTCGGGGCTGAACACCGCGCTCCACACCGCATCGCCGTGGCCGGTCAGGATCTGCTGTTGCTCGCCGCTGGTCGCGTCCCACACGATCACGGTGTGATCCCGGCTCGCGGTCGCGACCCACCTGCCGTCGGCGCTGATGGTCACGCCGAGCACCGGCCCGCGGTGCGCGGTCAACAGGTGTCGGGTGCGCCAGGTCGCGGTGTCCCAGATGCGGGCGGTCTGGTCGTAGCTGCCGCTGACCAGCCGTGCGCCGTCGGCGCTGATGGCGATGTCGCGCACGATACCGCTGTGGTCGGTCAGGGTCTGCAGCAGTTGCCCGCTCGGGATGCCCCAGATGCGCACCGTGCGGTCCGCGCTGGCGCTGAACAGCCGGCTGCCGTCGGCGCTGTAGAGCAGCCGGTAGACGGCGCCGCCGTGGCTGCCGAGCGCGCGGCTGGCCCCGCTGTCCAGATCCCAGATCCGCACCTCGCCGTCCCAGCTCCCGGAGGCGATCTGCAGGCCGTTGGGCGAGAACGCCACCGCAAAGACCTGGTCCGCATGGCCGCGCAGCACCCGCACCACGCTGCGGGTGTCGGCGTCGAACAGGTACACCGCCTTGTCGCCGCACGCCGCCGCGACCAGCTGGCCGTCCGCCGAATGATCCACGCTGTAGACCTGCCCGCCCAGGTTGCGCCGCCAGAGCAGCGGGTCGCGCGCCACGCGCCACCACAGCATGCGCGCCAGCGGCGAGTCCTGCGCCTCGAGCGACAGCCGCAGCTTGGCGCGGGCCTCGAGCGCGTCGTGCTGATCGAGCGCCCGGCGCGCGCCCTCGAGCTGCGCCTCGGCGCGCTGCACCTCGACCGCCTGCTTCTGCCGCGACAGCGCGACGGCCGCGATCGTCGCCACCAGCGCGGCGCCCGCCAGCGCGATCATGCCGCCCGCGATCTGATAACGGCGGCGCAGCGCCAGCCGCGCCCCATGTTGCTGCCCGGCGCCCAAAAAACGCACCACCGGCGGCGGCGCCTCGGTGGTCAGGTGATCGAGATGCCGGAGCGCCTCGCGCAGGGCGTCGCCCTGCCAGACCTCGTCGTCGCGGCAGCCCCGCTGCTGCCACAGCTCGGCCGCCTGCGACACCTGCCTTAAAAACAGAAACTCGTCGCGGCTCTCGTCGAGCCAGCGCGCCAGCCGGACCCAGTTGCGAATCAACGACTCGTGCATCAGCTCGTGCGCGACGTCCGCGGTCTCCTCGGCGCTGGAGCGGCGGATCGCGATCAGGCGCGCCTGCGTCAGGCGGTCGAGCACGATCTCGGCGTGCGGCAGCACCAGGCCGGCCAGCAGCGGCTCGCGGCCGAGCACACGGCGCGTGCCGTCGGGCGTCACCAGACGCAGCAACAGCTCGCGCGCCAGCCGCAGTTGCTCGGGCGACAGGGCGTCGAGCACGGCGTCGGCGTGCTCGGCCAGGGCGCCCGCCACCCCGCCCATCTCTCGATAGGTCGCCCGGCGCAGCCGATTGCCGGCGCGATCGCGCCGCTCCCACAGCATCTGGGCCGCGAATTGCAGCAGCGGCAGGCTGTCCGGCTCGCCGCGCACCGCCTCGATCATCTCCTGCACCAGCAGCGGGTCGTCGTAGGCATAGCCGACCGCTTCGACCGGCTTGGTCAGGATCTCGAGCAGCGCCTCGGGCGGAGGGCTGCGCACCAGGATGACCCGGCTCAACGCCTCGCGCACCTCGGGGCCGACCGCCATCCGGCCGAGAAAGACGTCGCGCACGGTAAAGGCGACGCGCACCGGCCCCTGCGGATCGTCGGCCGCGGTGCAGATCGCCTGCACAAAACGCTGGCGCGTCTGCTCGTCGTCGACCAAGGTGTAGATCTCCTCGATCTGGTCGACGAACAGCAGCACGCGGGCGCCGGTCTCCTTGGCAAGCTGCTGCAGCACCAGCGACAGCAGCAGGGGTGAGGCCTCGAGCTGCGCCGCCATCTCGCGGGCTGCCCCCTCGGGCCTGGTCCTGACCGCGCCGTCCTCGAGCGCCGCGCCGCCGTCAGCGACGGCGTCGCTGCCGCGGCCGGCTCGGTTGCGGATCTCGACCGTGCGGTGCGCCAGCTTCATCAGGCTCGACCGCAGCGGGGTCTCGCTCGCCAGCAGGCGCGCCGCCAGCGCGTCGAAGGGCCGGTTGCCGGGCCGCATCGAGACCACGACCCACAACCCCTGCTCGCGCAGGCGCGGGATCACGCCGGCCTGCAGCAGCGAGCTCTTGCCGGCGCCCGAAGGCCCGACCACCGGCAGCACGGCCTGGTCGCGCAGCCGTTCGAGAAAGGCCGCGATCTCCGCGTCGCGGCCGTAGAACAGATCGGCGTGCTGTTCGCCGAACGGCAGCAGCCCCCGAAACGGGCTCTGCACCTCGGCCGGGCGGGTGCGGCGCTTGCTCAGGAGCCGCTGCAACACCTCGGCCACCTCGACGATCGAGGGCCGGCGTTCGGGCAGCTTGGACAGACAGCGGTCGACCAGCGCCACCAGCTCACCCGGCGCCTCTGCCACAGTCGCCAGCGAGGGCACCGGCTCCGGCGCCATCACCCGGTCCATCAGCGTCTGGGCGACGGTCTCGGGATAGGGGCGCCGGTTGGCGATCATCTCGAACAGAATGACGCCCAGCGCCCAGATATCGGTGGCGCCGGTGCTCGGAAAATCGCACCACTGCTCGGGCGCCATGTAAGCCGGGGTGCCGATCACCTTCTCGCGCTCGCCCGCACCGCCCTCCGAAGCGGCGATCGCGCCCTCGCCCGAGCCCGGCTGACCTCGCAGGGTGACCTGGTCGGCCGGCTCGATCGCGGGCTCGGTGACGACCTGACCGGACGAGGAGGTGCCGGTGCGCGGGTCGCTGCCCAGCATCATGTTCCACTCGTTGGTGGCGATGCGGCCCCAGATCTGCTGTGCCGACGGCGGCACTCCGACGTCGGGCACCACCTTGGCCAACCCGAAGTCGACCACGCGCAGCCGCCCATCCTTGGCCAGCAGCACGTTCTCGGGTTTGAGATCGCGGTGCAGCACGTTGTGGCGATGCGCCTCCTTGAGCGCCTCGGCGATGGCCAGCCCGATGCGCAACGCCTCGCGCAGGGCCGGTCGCTCCTCGCGCATGCGCTGCTTCAGGGTCTGGCCTTCGAGGTACTCCATGGCGATGTAGGGGCTGCCCTGAAACTCGCCGCTGGCGAAGACGGTGACGATGTGCGGGTGGCTGAACTGCGCCGTGGTGCGCGCCTCGAACAAAAACCGCTCGACCGCGCGCTTGGTGCCGAGCAGGGTCGGGTTGATCAGCTTGAGCGCCACCTTGCGGCCGAGCTTGGTGTCGCGCGCGAGGTAGACCTCGCCCATTCCCCCCTGGCCGAGCAGGCGGGTCACGCTGAAGTTGTCGACCATCGCCCCGGGAGCGAGCACGTTGCCGAGCGTAGCGCGAGCGGTCGACCGCGGGCAACTCGCGCTATAGTGTCCCGCTGACGGTGCGATCGAATCTTGCCGGGGAAAATGGGT
>JAFGSX010000232.1 GCA_016934455.1 Deltaproteobacteria bacterium | reverse complement strand
TAGGGATGGCGATGAAGGCCTTGAGCTCGTCGAGAAAGCGGCTGCGGTGGAGCGACAGGTACTCGTGCGGTTTCATGCGGCTCTCCCCTCGGGTGCCGGCGCGGCGTCGGATCGCCAGCCGGGAGCAGAGATGCTACGCAGGCATCGCGCCTCCTGCAAGCCGGGACCTGCAGCCGGGACCTTGCGGCAAACGCGCCCATGACCGACAATGCAGCCAGGAGCCGACAGTGGTCGAACCATACAATCGCCAGGATTCGCTGATCATAAAGGTCGCGCACTTCAAGAACCTCCATCCGACAGCGGTGGCCGAGGCGCTGCACCGCGCGCTGTCCGAGGATTTTGGCCCGATCCTGGCCACCGCCACGCTGCGCCGCGCCTCCGATCACTCCGGGGTGTCGATCGACCGCATGGACGCCGCGAGCGGGCACGCCATGCTGCCCGTGATCCTCGACTCGCTGCGCGCCTACCGCGCGCCGCCGCAGCTCGAGGAGCTGCGAAAGCTGCTGGCAAACGCCATCGACAAGGCCGCCGGTTAGCCAGGCGGTCGCTACTTGTCGTCGAGGATCTTGATCTGATCGGGCTTCTTTAGGATGATCTCGGGCACCCCGTAGAAGCGCAGGATTCCCTCGACGGCGACCCGCTTGCCGGTGTAGGCCTTGGCCGGATCGATTCCGGCCCGGGCGAACTGCTGCGTCTGGTGCGCGAACACGACGCCGACAAAACCCGATCCGTGGGTGAAGTGCAGCCGGATCACCTTGTCGCTCTGGTCAGCGCGCAGCACCCGACCCTCGACCCGGGCCGTGCGCCCGATCCAGAGCCCGGCCTCCTCCGGTAACAGGATCGGATCGGAGGCGTTCCCGACGGGGATAAAGCCGGTGCGGCCATTGGGCAGCGCCACCTCGAGGTGGGTGGGGCCGCGCCCCGGCGTACCGCCGATCTCGGCCACCACGTTGGCGCGCTCGCCCCGGGCCAGTCGCCCCAGCTTCCTGCCGCCCCGGGGCGCGCTCATCACCGATACCTGCCCTGACTTGATCTCGGTGCCGTAGAGTCGCGACGCCACCCAGTCGCCCTGGAACAGGTCGCGGTAGTAGCCGGTGACCTTGGGGTGGCGGACGATCACGCCCACCTCGCGGTTGCCCTTGAAGCTGTTCTCGCTCCAGTTGATCGAGCCGATGAAGATGCTCTCGCCGTCCACGATGACGCTCTTGGCGTGGATCTTCTCGAGGTGGGAGAAGGTCAGGTTGGCCACCTTGGCCTGCAAGTCGAGCTTCTCGGCCCGCGCCAGGCCGTTGAGGTAGGCGACGGTGTCGTCGTTGTCGCGATCGTCGTTTGGCTCGGTGTTGTACCAGGTGCCGTCGACGAGAACGCGGGTGCGCACGCCGCGGCGCGCCGCGGCCACCACCGCCGCCAGGGCTAGGTTGGGCGCCTCGTCGAGGGTGTTGCCGCGCTTGCCCCAGTGCAGCGGGATCGAGTTCTGCATCACCAGCAGCTCGCGCCTGGAGCGATTGATCAGGCCGAGCAGCGAGGTGTTCTCGTTGAGGCTGTTGTCGGGCGACAGCACCAGCGCCAGGTCCATGCGACCGCTCACCTTCCTGGGCTCGGCGCGGCGCGGGAACAATCCCTTGATCACGGTGCGGTCGACGCTGAACTTGGGATTCTTGAACGGCAGGCCGTACCGATCGCCGGCGCGCTCGTCGATGCTGCGCGAGTCGAGCTTGCGGCCGGCGGCCACGTCCGCGTGCCAGACGTCGATCATCTTCTGCACGAAGCCCGGATGCTCGATGAAGATGTCAAAACCCCGATTGCCGAATGACGGGTCGGGCGGATGGCCGGTGCGGCCGTAGTTCTCGGTGCCGATGATAACGAGGCGCTGGTCGATGAGGGTGAATTTGCTGTGGTCGAAGCGGTAGCGCGAGTGAATGTTCTCGGCCTTGTCGCGCACCAGAAAGTAGACCTTGGCGCCTGCCCGCTGCAGCCGGTCGAGGATGTAACGCGACTGGTCCTCGAGCCCGCCCACCGGAGAGCCCTCGGTCCAGACGATGACCTCGACACCCCGGCCGAGCGCCGCGACCAGGTGATCGGCCATCATGTCGTTGGTGAACTTGTAGACCGAGATCCAGATCGATTGCCTGGCCTCGTCGAAGGCCTTGGTCACCGCCGCAAAGTTGTTCTCGGGCGCCGAGGCGCACAGCACCTTGGCCTCGACGTTGAGAAACTGGTGAAAGGCAAACCGGGTCTGGCCCGGCAATTCGATCCGGTGCGTCGGTTCGACGCCGAGCTGCTTGCGGCTGAAGCCCGAGTCCCAGTCGTCGCCGCTGTCGGTGTCCGGGAGCAGGCGGCCGGCCTCGTCTCGATCGCGCGCCAGGATCTGGCCGTTCCAGCCGAACAGCGTCGCACCCGACAGCCGCAGCGGCGGCCCGTGCCAGCTATTGGGCGGCAGGCCGCTCAGGTCGAGGTCGGGTTCTCGCTCGGTGGCATAGGCCACCAGATCGACCACCTCGCCCGACGGATCGTGCAGGGTGACCACACCGTGCTTGTTGAAGAGCGAGATCCAGCCCTCGCCGACGACGGCGTTGGGCACCGACGGATCGGTCTCGACGGCCTCGAAGTCGGGCTTGTAGCCAAAGGTGCGCTGGAAGCCGGCTGCCTGGTGGGCGATCCAGACGTCGCCGCAGGGAGGGATCTTGGCGCCGGCGGGGAGCTTGACCGTGCGGGTGCCGGAGCTGGCGTCCTCGGCCACCTCCTGCACCTGGTTGCTGCCCTTGCGCTGACGCGGCCCGTACTGATCGGACAGCCCATAGTCGCCGATGTCGATCTCGGCCTCGCAGTTGGTGCTGGTCAACCGCACCGCCTCGTCGGCCTCGGAGAGGCCCTTTTCGAAACCGTTGAACAGCAGGCCGGAGATGCGCACCGGCCGTGCGCTGGTCGAGCCCTGGCCGGATGGGACGGCGCCGACCAGCAGCGCGATAAGGCCGGCGGCGGCGCAAGCTATGATCCGGGATCTCCTCATCTCGTCACTTGCCCTGCGACCGGTGCCTGGGCACCAGCCCGACGCTGCCCAGCAGCTCGTCGAGCTGCGTGATGTCGGCCGGCAGCAGCACGCTGGTCTGCGGCCTGGCCAGCAGCGCCAGCTTGTTGAGGTACTCCTGGCTGAGCTGCAGCCGCACCGCCTCGGGCCCGCCCTCGCTGGTGAGCGCCGCCCCCACTTTCTCGATCGATTCGGCGGTGGCCTTGGCGATAGCCAGTATCTCCTGGGCGTGGCCCTCGGCCTCGTTGATGCGGCGCTGTTTTTCGCCCTCGGAGCGATTGATCGCCTCCTGCTTGAGCCCCTCGGACTCGTTGATGCGCGACTGCTTGTCGCCCTCGGAGCGCGCGATCAGGGCCCGGCGGTCGCGCTCGGCCGTCATCTGCTGTTCCATCGCATTGCGCACCGTTCCCGGCACCACGATGTTCTTGACCTCGTAGCGGTGCACCTTGATGCCCCAGGCGTCGCTCACCTCGTTGAGCACGCTGACCACACGCGAGTTGATGGCCTCGCGCTCCTCGAAGGTGCGGTCGAGGTCGAGCGTGCCGATCACCGAGCGGGTGGTGGTCTGCGCCAGTTGCACCGAGGCAAAGCGGTAATTGGTGATGCCGTAGCTGGCGGCCACCGCGTTGGTGACGCTGAGGTAGATGACGCCGTCGACCTCGACCTTGACGTTGTCGCGGGTGAAGCACTCCTGCGGCGGCACGTCGATGGTCTCCTCGCGCAGATCCTGCACGTAGGCGACGCGATCGAAGAACGGCACGATCACGTGCGGCCCGGGCCCCAGCGTCTTGTGGTACTTGCCGAGCCGCTCGACGATGTAGGCGCAGCGCGTCGGCACCAGCCGGATGCCGCGGATCACCTTGATCAGCACGTACAGCGCGAACAGGCCCCAGATCACATAATTGAGGTAGTACAGCATGGCAGCCCCCTAGCGGATCCGCTGCGGCGCGGTCGGCTTGCCGTCGGAAAAAACCGGTCTCGGCGTGATCTCGGTGACCTCGGCGGCAAACCGCTCGTCGACGCGACTGGCCACCTCGCCCAGCCCCTGGAAGAAAGCCTTGGTGTTGGCAAGCTGGCCCGGCACCACGCTCACCCGAGAGGTCGACAGGATCTTGCCCAGCTCTTCGAGGAATTGATCGATCAGCCTCATCCGCACCGCCGCCGCCCCGCCCGGCTTGCGGATCGCCTCGGACACCATCTGGATGCCCTGCGCGGTGGCATCGGCGACCAGCCGGATCTCGGCTGCCCGGCCCTCTGATTCGTTGATGCGGCGCTGCTTCTCGCCCTCGGACAGATTGACCGCCTCGATGCGCTGCCCCTCGGAGAGGTTGATCTTGGACTCCTTGTGGCCGGTCGACATCGTGATCTCGGCGCGCTTCTGGCGCTCGGCCTCGACCTGCTTCTCCATGGTGTCGATCACGCGTTTGCTGGGCGTGATGTTCATGATCTCGTAGCGCATGACCTTGACGCCCCAGGGCGTGCTGGCCTTGTCGATCTCGCGCACGATGTTGGTGTTGACCTGATCGCGTTCGCTGAAGGTCTCATCGAGCGTCAGCTTGCCGACCTCGGAGCGCATGGTGGTCTGGGCCATGTTGATCGAGGCGCTGCGGTAGTTGGCCACGCCGTAGCTGGCCTTTTGCGCGTCGACCACCTTGAGGTAGACCACGCCGTCGACCTCGACCTGGATGTTGTCGCGGGTGATGCAGCTCTGCATCGGCACGTCGATCGCCTGCTCGCGCATCTCGTGCCGGTAGGCCGCCTTGTCGAAGAAGGGCAACATGAAGTGAAAACCCGGCCCCAGCGTCGCCGCGAACTTGCCCAGCCGCTCCTTGATGATGTTCTCGCGCATCGGCACCACGATGAAGGTCTTCCAGATCAGGAACAGCAGCACCAGGCCGCCGCCGGTGATGCCCGTGATGAGCCAGCTCATTTTTTCTCCTCTGTCGGGCTGCCGCCCGCTGCCGCCGACCCCGCCTCGATCTCGGCGATCGGTTCGATGATCCAGCCCAGGCCTTCCTTGTCGCGACAGACCAGCCTGGCCTTGGCGCCGGCCGGAATGCGCTCGCCCGTAGTGAGCGCTGGCCAGGTGGTACCCTGAAACCTGATGCGGCCATTCTGGTGGTCGTCGTCGCAGGCCTCGAGCACGTCCACCACCGCACCAAACGCCGCCAGCGCCTCGTCGGTGTTGTCGCGGCTCGCTTCGCTCGGCAGCATCCGCTTCATCACGCCGCGCAGGGCGGCGGTCAAGGCCGCCGAGGTCGCGATCCAGATGACAAACGAGAGCGGCAAGCTCTCGAGGCCGATGAAGCGCGCGCCAGCCACCACCAGCGCGGCCGCGCCGAGAAACCCGGCGACCAGGCTGGGCGCGATGAACTCGCTGCCGATCAGGACGGCGCCCACCCCCAGCCAGACCAGAGTGATGATGGTGCTGACGTCCATGCGCCCTCCGCACCACAACGGCCACGACGATAACCGCGCCTGACCGACGGCGCAACCGTGGGGCGCAGATCGGGGACAGGAATTCGCGCTGCAGACGGCCCGGGGTGCGGCACGGCGCGGGGCGAGAATAACGATGTTGCCCGACCCGTCCTTTCTGGGGATGATGAACGCCATGCGGTCCCTCTCGGTTTCGGTCTGCGGCCTGCTCGCCTCGTCGATCGCGATGGCCCAGACCGCCGTCGGCCCGGCCCAGCCTGAGCTGCCGGCGGTCGGCGAGGAGCTGACCTACGCGGTCGACTTCGCCGGCGTGGTCGGCGCCTATCTCAAGCTCAAGGTGGGCGAGGGCCCGGCCGCCCAGCCCGGCAGCCGGGTGCTGACCGCCTACATCGCCTCGACCCCGATGGTCCAGCAGGTGTGGCGCATCCGCGACAAGATCATGGCGCTCTACCTGCCCGGCGAGGGGCGCACCGCGGCGACCCGGCTGTGGGAGGACGAGAACGGCCGGCGCCTGTTCCGCGAGGAGACCTACGAGGCCAACCGCGTCAGCGTGAGCGAGCGCCGCGCCGAGGGCAGCCGCACCTTCGAGGTCGCCGCCGAGCAACCGGTGCTCGACGTCTTTTCGACGCTGTTCGAGCTGAGGCGGCGGCCGCTGGTCGAGGGATCGGTCGAGAAGGCGCGCGTCTACATCAGCCGCAAGGTGTACGAGGTGGACGCCAAGATCACGCGCGAGCCGCTCGAGTATCGGGGCAGCGAGGTGCCCGCCATCAAGGTGGCGCCGGCGCTCAAGCACAAGGGCAAGACCGTCAGCGATGTCCGCTTCTGCCTCTGGTTCAGCGACGACGAGCAGCGCAAGCCGCTGCGCATCGAGGCCGACATCAGCTACGGCAAGCTGGCCGGCACCCTGCTGCCGGCCAACGAGATCACGGCGGCCGCCCCCGCGACCCCCGGCCCGGCGGGCAGCGAGGCCACCGCGACCGCGGAGTAATATCCATCTCTATCGACGCCGGCGCTCCAGCACGACAAAGGTGAGCGGATGGGTGTTCTTCTCGTCCGCCGGCCGCTCTTCGCGAGACTGCTCGATCCAGTCCGCCGGGTCGAACACGGGAAATTTGACGTCGCCGTCGACGGCGGTGTGCACGCACGTCAGGTAGATGCGGTCGGCGCGGTCGATGAACTGCCGGTAGATCTGGGCGCCACCCGCGATCATCACCTCCTCGGCGCCGCTGGCCGCGGCCGCTGCCAGCGCCTCGTCGATCGAGCCGACCAGCGCGCAGCCGGGAGCGGCGACCTCGCGATCCGTCACGACGACGGTGGTGCGGCCGTCGAGCGGTTTCTTCAGCGACAGATAGGTGGTGCGGCCCACGATCACGGGCTTGCCCATGGTGATGGCGCGAAAGCGCTTGAGGTCGGCCGGCAGCCGCCACGGCAGATCGCCGGCGCGGCCGATCACGCCGTTGTCGGCGACGGCGACGATGATCGAGATTCGCATGGCCGCTTTTCTCCACGGGTCTGTCGGCCAGACCCTCTGCCTTCGAGGAGACCTCGACGGCATTCACCCGAGCAGCTACTTTTTCTGAGGGTCTGTCGGCCAG
>JAFGSX010000231.1 GCA_016934455.1 Deltaproteobacteria bacterium | reverse complement strand
TTGCCCCACGG
Source organism: Deltaproteobacteria bacterium (assembly GCA_016934455.1). GTDB lineage: Bacteria > Myxococcota > JACRCW01 > JAFGSX01 > JAFGSX01 > JAFGSX01. Next base: position 8,827 of record JAFGSX010000231.1, on the reverse strand, counting down.
CGTTACCGTCTCGCGGGCCTCGGCCAGGCCGACCGGACAGACCGCGCGGCACATCTTTGGGCAATAAGCGCAGAGCGCCATCTCGTGCGCGTACTCGCCGCTGCGGCCGCTCATAGCAGCTCCTCGCCGTCGCGCAGCGCGCTCGCCAGCGCGGTCGCCAGACCGCTGGCCTGACCTGGCGGCGGCCAGGGCGCGGTCGACGCGGCGCGGCGATCGATCACCACCGCCAGACCGCCCCACGGCGCCAGCGCCATGCGCGCCCGATCTCGATGGTTCGAGCTCCAGCGCACGAGCTCGGTCAGCAGGGCGATCTCGTCGACGTCGTAGCTGCTGCGGCAGGTCGACCGGCGGCCGGTGGCGAGCGCGGCGCTGGCGCTCAGCGGAGCCGCGTCCAGGCGCTGCAGGCGACACTGCCCGACCAGGTCGTCGATGCGGGCTCGCCAGACCGGCGCCGCCAGTTCGCCGCCGGCGTGGGTCACGTCGAGCGCGGCGCGGCCGTCGTCGATCGCGATCTCGACCACGGCGGCGCCGCGATCGATCAGCTCGCGCCCGGCGCGCAGGAGCGCTGCGGGCTCGGCGGCGGTCAACCGGTGCCGGACCGGCGCCGGGCACGGCCTGGCGGCGAGCCAGACCTGTTGCACGGCGAGCCCCTCGGTGCCGCCACCGAGCGCGAACGACTTGGCGTCCGGACCGGTAGCCGAGCGCGGTGCCAGCGGCGTGGTCCAGCGGGCCCCGCGATAGCTCGAGACCAGCGCGCACAGCCGCGCCAGGATCCGCGGATCGCGCTGCGCCAGCGCGGTGCCCAGTCGCAGGTCGCCAAAGCTGTCCGGGTGACCGCCGATCTCGAGGCCGACCTCGATCAAGCGCGCCGCCAGCACGCCCAGCCGCAGCGAGATCGGTGCCCGCAGCAGGCCGCTGCTCGCGTCCAGAGCAAAACCGCCCAGCGGCCGCAGCCCGGAATCGGCCGCCTCGAGGTCGCCGCCGGGGGCCGGCGCTTCCTCGACGCGGCCGGCCTGGCCACCCAGACCCAGCACGCCCGGATTGAGCACCAGGTCGGGGTCGAGCGCGCGCTTGAGCGCCCGCCGCAGCGCGCGCCCGACCGGCCCCTCGGCGCAGTCGAGCTGGGCCGCTTTGAGACGCCCCACGCCGTGGTGATGGCTGAGCGCGGCGCCGACGCCGCGCGCAGCCTCGAGGCCGGCGCGCCACGCCGCCAGGTGGCTGGCCGCCGCCTCGTCGGCGGTCTCTCCGTTGCCGACAAAGGAGAAGTAGATCGAGCAGCCGTCGTGGTAGGCGTGCGAAAAATGCGCCAGGCACAGCGCGTGCGGTTGCAGCGCCTCGCGCACCGCGCGGTAGAGCGCGAGCAGCCTGGACCAGCGCACGGCCACCTCGAAGGTATCGACCCACAGCCCGGCATCGGCGATCGTGCTCATCTTGTACGAGACGGCATAGCGGTGCGCGAGCCAGTGGCGACCCGGCGCCGCCCCGAGATCGTCGCCGCCGGCGGCCGCCGCGATCTGCCGCGCGCAGGTGAGCGCGGCGCGCACCTCGGCCTCGCTGCCCTCGAACCCGTAGACCAGCCGGCAGCGTCGGAGCTGGCGCACGACTTGCCCACCGAGACGCGGCCAGGCACCGAAACCCAGGGTGGCCAGGCGGCGCTGCGCCGAGCGCCAGGTCTCGCCGGCCAGCCTCTCCCACGCCGGCAGCTCGATGCGCTGGCCAAAGGCGCGCCGCTGCCGGACCAGCGTCCCCCGCAGGTCACCGGTGTTGTCGACACCCCGGATCCGCTCCTGGCCCGCGCAACCGATCGCGCCCGGCTCCACCTCCATCGACCCCAGGCGATCGGCACCGCGAACGTTGCCCGACAGCGCGGTATCTACGGGGTCGTAGAGGCGCAGCACGGTCGGCGCCAGGCCCTGGCGCACCATCTCGCGCATGGCGTCGACGGCCCGGGCGACCTCGGGGAACTCGGCGCCGCGCAGCGCGCGAAAGGGCGGCAGCGGGTGCACCCGCAGCGCGGCGCGGGTGATGATCAGCAACGCCCCCTCGCTGCCGACGAGCAGCCCCAGCGCGTCCACGTCTGCGGCGTCGCGGCCGATGCGGTGAAAGCGGCCGGTGCCGTCCACGCCCTCGATCCAGACCACCATGTCCTCGATCTTGCCGTAGCGCGACGAGAGCTGGCCGGCAGAGCGAGTGGCGACCCAGCCGCCCACGGTGGAGCAGTAGATCGAAGACGGAAAGTGGCCGAGCGACCATCCCCGTTCGTTGAGCCAGCGCTCGAGCTGCTCGCCGATGACACCGGCCCCGGCCGAGCAGATCCGGCGCTTGGCGTCGAGCTCGATTGCATCCAGGCGCTTGAGGTCGACCATGACCGCGCGCGCGCCGCCGGCGATGCCGCCGACCACTCCGGATCCGGCGCCAAACGGGACCAGCGCCAGGCGGTGCTGTCGGGCCAGGTGGACCAGGGTCGCTATCTCGGACTCATCCTCTGGCCAGACCACCGCCGCGGGACGGTCCAGCTCGGCGCCGACGCGCACCCGGATCAGGCTCTGGGTCGAGAGGTCGCGACCGTAAGCCCAGCGATCGACGTCGCGCAGCGAGAACCTGGAAGCCGGGAACTCGGCCGCCAGCAGCGCAATCAGCTCCGGGCCTCTGTCGGGCACGCCCCTCTCCTCGGTCTCTTTTACATCGCGCTGCGATCGCGAATATCCATGAGGCTAAACTTGAATTCTCTACCGCTACTCGGTCGGATAATCAATTTCATCTGTGGGCAGAGTGGCTCTCGCTCCGCGCAGATTGCCGCTTCTGTATGGCACAGAAACCTCGGCACTTGACATTTTCGCGCAACAAGCTGTAATCACACAAATCGCATCGGGGTACGACAACCACACTGACGCTACCGGGGGGCGGCATGCGGGTTCTGGTCGCCGAAGACGATGCCCAGTCGCGAGAGATCCTCGAGATCTTCTCGCGCGGCGCCGACTACCAGCTCGTTTTTGCAGAAGATGGCGGTCGCGCCATCGAGATGTTCAAGACCCTGGGCGCGGACGTGGTGGTCACCGACATCCGGATGCCGGTCGCCGATGGCGAGCAGGTGCTCAAGGCCGTGCTCGACGAGAATCCCGCGGTGCCGGTCCTGATCATGACCGCTCACGGCTCGATCGAGGACGCGGTGCGCCTGCTGCGCAACGGCGCGGCGGACTACATCACCAAGCCGATCACCAAGGAGGTGTTCAACCACCGGCTCGAGCGCGCGCTCGAGGCGGTGCGCCTCAACCAGGAGATCATGCGCCTGCGCTCCGTGCGCGCCTCGGCCGCCTCCCAGCAGATCATCGGTTCCTCGCCCCAGATGGCCAAGGTACTGGCCAAGCTGCCGCTCTCCGCTCAGACCGACGCCGCGGTCATCGTCTATGGCGAGTCGGGCACCGGCAAGGAGCTGATCGCGGCGACGCTGCACCGCATGTCCAAGCGCGCCGAGCAGCCGTTCATCACCGTCAACTGCGGCGCCCTCCCCGACACCCTGCTCGAATCCGAGCTGTTCGGCTACAAGCGCGGCGCCTTCACCGACGCTCACCGCGACACCCCCGGCCTGGTCGAGGAGGCCAACGGAGGCACCCTGTTTCTGGACGAGATCGGCGACCTGAGCCTGCCGGTGCAGGTCAAGCTGCTGCGCTTCCTGCAGAGCAAGGAGTACAAGCCGCTGGGCAGCCCGCACCTGCGACACGCCGACCTGCGCATCGTCACCGCCACCAACCGCGATCTGCGCGCCATGGTGCAGCAGGGCGCGTTTCGCGAGGACCTCTACTACCGCCTCAACATCGTGCCGATCCAGCTTCCACCGCTGCGCGAGCGGCCGGCCGATATCCCGCTGCTGGCCAACCACTTTTTGCTCCGTTTTCGCAGCGAGTTCGAAAAACCGGTCGAGTCGTTCTCGCCCGAGGCCATGCAGCGGCTGATCGCCCACGGCTGGCCGGGCAACGTACGCGAGCTCGAGAACAAGGTGCAGCAGGCCGTGGTCATGGCGCAGAAACGAGTGATCGAGATCGCCGACCTGCTGTTCGAGGACGAGGTGACGCTGTTCGACGTCTCGTCGCCCAGCACCTTCAAGGCCGAGAAGAGACGGCTCGTCAACGAGTTCGAGATGCGCTACATCGGCCGCGTGCTGGAGATGTGCCAGGGCAACATCTCGGCGGCCGCGCGCCACGCCGGCATGGACCGCAAAAATTTGTGGTCGATCATGCGCAAGCACGGGATCGCCGCAGCCCGTATCAAGGGTCGCGGCCGTCGCAACGCCAACGGCGAGCAAACGGACTAAACGGCATCGGGTGCAGCATGGAGACTCCTGAACCCACCTATTTCTGCTGGCACTGCAACAACGAGCTCGTGTTCGAGGTCAAGATGGGCCACCGCGACACCTGCCCGCACTGCGCCAGCGATCTGCACTGCTGCATGAACTGCCAGCTCTACGACCCGGGCGCGCACAACAGTTGCCGCGAGCCGACCAGCGACTACGTGCCCGACAAGGAGAAGTTCAACTTCTGCGGCTGGTTCAAGTTCATCGTCGGGCCGCGCGAGAGCGCCGGCAAGGTCGACGAGGCCAGGGCCAAGCTCGAGGCGCTGTTCAAGCGCAGGTAGCGCCGCGCTCAGCGCACCGGCTCGAGCGCCCGGACCTCGCGATAACCTGCCAGCTCGGCGTCGAGATCGCGCAGGATCGTGCTCAGCGAAGCCGCGCTGTCCGCGGCCGAGGCATCGCTGGACGCCTCCAGCGCCGCGAGCTGCGCGGCGGTCTGCAGCAGCCGGTTGTAGAGCTCGGCCAGCTCGTGCTGCTGCTCGTCGATCGCGGCCAGTCGCTGCCGCAGCTCGAGCTTGGAGGCGATCAGCTCCTCGGACCGCTGCGCGTCGCGCGCGCCGTCGAGCCGGGCCTGGACAGCCTGCAACTGCTCGTAAATCTCATCGGCGCTGGCGAGCTGCAGCTCCTGCTCGATCTGCGCCCCGCGCCGCACCGCTGCCAGCACCGCCTCCATGACGCGCTGGACGTCGAGCAGCGCCTCTGCCGGAACCGCCGGATCGCGCCGCAGCTCTCCGCGCAGCGCGAGGGCGCGCCGCACGACGCGAGCGGCCAGCGTGCGCAGCCGCGGCGAATCGACCGCGTGCAGGGACCTGACCAGCCCGGTCGCCGTCAGATCGGATCCGCGGTCGCCGACGCCGGCCCCGGAGTCGACAAAGCGGAACAGCGGATCCAGGTGGCGCAGCACCTCCCAGGCGCTGCCGCCGAACGAGACCACGAACAAGACCCGCCAGAACCCGAGCCAGCCCGCGTCGCCGTGGACAAAGGGCAGCAGCGCCGTCGCCAGCACGATGCAGCCGGACAAGGCAGCGCTCAACAGCAGCAGCGGGTGGATCGACTTCAGGGCGCGCCGCACCAGGCCACCCTCTCCGGGGGCGCTGACGTAGGCCGGCACGCCCTGGTCGACCAGGCTGCGGGCGATCCGCTCGGCGCTGCGCGGCTCGAGCTTCTCGGCCACCACCACCGGCAAGCTGCGCAACCGCTGCTCCAGCCTGTGCTCGGCGATCTTGAACTCGGCGCCCAGCCCGAGCAGGACATCGGTCACCTGCGACTTCTGGATAAAAGTGAGCTGGTCGCGGCGCAGCCAGTCTGTCGACTCGATGACGACGCTCTGTCCGCCCTGCTCGACCGTGTCGATCTGCACCGGCGTGTGGCCGCAGTCGACGCAGATGGCGACGCCGTCGACCAGCGGGGCACCGCAGGCGCGGCAGCCGGGCAAGGCCGGCGCCGACTCGACCGGGGCCGCGCTCGGCGCCAGCAGCGCGCCGCGCATCTCGTCGGCGGTATCGAAGCGGTCCTCCGGCTGCTTGGCCAGCGCCCGGGCGATCGCGGCCTCTACGTGCTCCGGCAACTCCGGTTCGATCGCGCGCAGCGCTGGTGGGGGCGTCTCCAGGTGCATGCGCATCAACGCCAGCGGGGTCGTCGAGCGGAACGGCGGCTTGCCGGTGAGCGCCTCGAACAGGGTCACGCCCAGGCTGTAGAGATCGGCGCGGCCGTCGACGACACCGGAGCTCAGCGCCTCCGGAGCCAGGTACTCGAGCGTGCCGAGCGCGGTGGTGTGGCTGGTCAGACGGACCATGTCGTCGACCCGGGCCAGGCCAAAATCGGCGATCTTGGCCACACCGCGCTCGTTGATCAGGATGTTGTGCGGTTTGATGTCGCGGTGCACGATGCCCTGGCCGTGCGCCGCGCTCAACCCGTCCAGCACCTGACGCGCGATCGCCAGCGTCTGACCGACGTTCAGCTTGCCGGACCTCCGGATCAAACGCTTGAGGTCGATCCCGTGGTGGTACTCGAGCACCAGGCACAGCAGGTCGGCGTTCTCGATCAGGTCGTGGATGGCGATCACGGCGGGATGGGCGATCCGGCGCACCACCGAGATCTCGCGCCGGAAGCGCTCGACCACCAGCTCGTCCTCGCGCAGGTGCGGCAGCAACACCTTGAGCGCGACCTGGCCCTGGCTGGCGCTGTCCTCGGCCAGATACACGGTCGACATCCCGCCGCGGCCGATCCGGGTCAGGACCCGGAACCGCGGCGGCAGTCCGACGATCGATTCGGCCATCGCTGACGACCCCTCGCGACCGCATCCAACCATGCGACCCGACGTCGAGCAACAGAGTCGAGTCGGGCTGGACCGAGCATCTCGCAACCGCTAGCATACCCTTATCGTGTGTACGGAGGTTCCGGTGAAGGCCGCGGGCATCGCCGCGATCGTCATCGCTCTCATCGCGCTGCCCTGGCTGCGAGCGTTTTTCGCCGACCGCTCGTTCGAGAAGGCGGTGGCGAACTCGGTCGCGGCCACCGCCCGGAACGGCGCCGCCGACCCCGGCGACGTCGAGCGGCAGATCGAGGTTTCGGCCCGAGAACGCGGGATCGAGTTGCCGCCCGGCGGTGTGACTTTCGGTAAGCGAGGCGACGCCGCCAGCGGCCAGCAGATCAGCGTCGTCGGCGTCCGCTACCAGCGGGCGATCTACCTCGGTCTGCGCAAGGAGGTCAGTTTCGAGGTTCCGCTCGCGCCGGCGACCCGGCCCGCGATCCAGCCGCAGCCGCCGCCACCCGCGGTCGCCTCGGCGATCGACGCCGCGGTGGGCCACGGGCTGTCCGGCGACCCGGTCGACGATGACCGCTGCGCTCGCGACGTCGCCCCGCAGCGGCGCGAGCTTGCCGGCCAGGGGTACGAGCTGCTGTGCGGCCTGGTCGACGGCAAGCCCGATGGCCTGTACCGGAAGTACGACCTGAGTCACCAGCTCCGGCTGCGCGGCCGCTACGACGCGGGCATGAAGAAAGGCCTGTGGACCACCTGGCGCGGCAACGGTGTGCGCGAGAGCGAGATCGAGTATTTCGAGGATCAGAAGAGCGGTCTCGAAACGCAGTACAACGCCAGCGGCTCCAAGATCCTGGTCGGGCACTGGCGCCAGGGCCAGAAGCACGGCCTGTGGGAGGAGTACACCCCCAACGGCGCGCTGTTCCGCGAATCGAACTACCGCCAGGGCCTGCTCAACGGCCGCGAGACGGTCTACGCCGAAGACGGCACGCGTCTGTCCGAGGGCCACTTCGTCGATGACAAGAAGAGCGGACACTGGGTCCACTTCTATCGCAGCGGGCACAAGGCGGCCGAGGGCGACTTCGGCGAGGGCGTCGAGATCGGCGTCTGGCGGGTGTGGGACGAGAACGGCCAGGAGCAGCCGGCGCGGCGTTTCGAGAAGGGCCAGGTGACCCTGGTCGAGGAGCCGGTCGCCCGCTGTCCGGCGGGCGCGGTCGCCAGGCGGATCGAGAGCACATCGATGCGCGAGGTCTGGTGCGAGCGCACGACCAACAACACGCGGCGCGTCGGCCGCAAGTCATATCCTTCGACGAAGATCGAGCGGCACGGCCCGGCCACCGCCTTTTATCGCACCGGCAGCAAGGCGTTCGAGGGGCAGTGGGCCAACGGCGTCAAGGACGGCCGCTGGATCTACTACCGGTCCGACGGCCAGGTCAGCCGCGAGGAGATCTGGAATCGGGGCGTGCTGGTGACCGAGAGCTACGGCCGCTGAGCCGCGCTCGGCGCGCCGGCTACGCCCGCTCGAACAGCATGGCCGCGCCCATGCCGCCGCCGATGCACATGGTGACCACGCCTCTGCGAGCCTGACGGCGCTTCATCTCGTGCAGCAGCTTGGCGACCAGCACACAGCCGGTGGCGCCCAGCGGATGGCCGAGCGCGATCGCGCCGCCGTTGACGTTGGTCTTTTCGACGTCGAGGCCGAGCTCGCGCATGCAGTAGGCGCCCTGCGCCGCGAACGCCTCGTTCAGCTCGAACAGGTCGATGTCGCTGACCTTGAGGCCGCTCTTCTGCATCAGCTTGCGCACCGCCGGGATCGGGCCGATGCCCATGACGTCGGGCGGCACGCCGGCCACCGCGTAGTGGCGGATGTAGGCCAGCGGCTGCAGCCCCTTTTTCTGGGCCACCTCGGCGGCCATCAGCACCGCGGCCGCCGCGCCATCGCTGGTCTGCGACGAGTTGCCGGCGGTGACCGTGCCCTGCTGGTCGAAGGCCGGCTTCAGCTTGGCCAGCCCTTCCATCGTGGTCTCGGGCCGCGGCCCCTCGTCGTCGCTGACTGTCATCGTCTTGGGGCCACCCGGTCCGTACACCTTGGTCGTCACCGGGATGATCTCTTCCTTGAACTTGCCGTCCCGGATCGCGGCGCTGGCCCGCATGTTGCTGCGGTAGGCCATCTCATCCTGCATCTGGCGCGTGATGCCGTGGCGCTTGGCCACAATCTC
>JAFGSX010000230.1 GCA_016934455.1 Deltaproteobacteria bacterium | reverse complement strand
GAGCGGCCGTACCGGGCGTTCGGCTACCCGATCGTACCCGCGCTCTACGTCGTGGTGGCGGCCGCGATCTGCGTCGACCTTCTGATCTTCAAGCCGACCTACACCTGGCCCGGCGTCGGCATCGTGCTGCTCGGGATCCCGGTCTACCTGGTCTGGCGCGCGGTGACGCGGCGCCGGGAGGTGGCCGGCGCGCGCACTCCCGGAAAATGATCTCCATGTCCCCACGTTGATGTAGGCTGTGTCACCGATGAGCGAAGGCGATAAATTCGTACCGCACTGGATCGGCGACTACGAGCTGCTCAAGCCCATCGGCGTCGGCGGCATGTCCGAGGTCTTTCTCGCCCGCACCTCGGGTTCACACGGTTTCAAGAAGGTGGTGGTCGTTAAGCGCATCCTGCGCCGGTTGCGCGGCCAGTCAGCCTTCGTCGAGCTCTTCATCAATGAGGCGAAGCGCGCGGTCCTGCTGCAGCACGCCAACATCGTCCAGATCCTGCAGCTCACCGAGCACGAGGGCTGGCCGTTCATCGTCATGGAATACGTGCACGGTGCGGACCTGCGGGACGTTTTCATACGCGCCGAGGAGGCCGGGATCGAGCTGCCTGTCGACTTCGGCGTCGCCTGCATGGTCGAGGCGCTCAAGGGCCTGAGCTACGCGCACGAACTCGTGGGGCCCGATGGCAAACCGCTGGGCATCATCCACCGCGACGTGACGCCGGAGAACATTTTTGTCTCGTTTGCCGGCGAGGTGAAACTCGGAGATTTCGGCGTCGCGCATTTCAGCGGCGAGCGCACCACCGGAGAGCTGCGCGGCAAGTGCAAGTATGCGGCACCCGAGGTGCTGGAGGATGTGGCCGTCGACTGCCGCGCCGACGTCTTCAGCGCCGGCGTCGTGCTCTGGGAGCTGTTGACGTTGGAGCAGCTCTTCACCGGCCAGGACGTCTGCGAAATCCTGCTCAAGGTGCGCGACTTCGCGCCGCGGCCGCCGTCGACGGTGCGGCCCAAGGTGGCGGCCGATCTCGACCGGATCGTGCTCAAGGCAATCGAGCGCGACCGCGATCGCCGGTACCAGAGCGCGGGCGAGTTCGAGCGGGATCTGTCGGATTTCCTGTACGCCCGCAACCTGCGCTGGACGCGCATGCGCCTGGCCGACATCATGCGCGCGATCTTCGGCAAGCAGGCCGGACCGCTCGAGCTGCCCGCCGAGCTGCCGCGCGGTGTCGCTTTACCCGCCGACCTGGCCGAGGGCCTCGACCACTCGGATGCGACCGCCGAGAAGATCGTGCGTGCATTGAGCACGATGACCGCGTTGCCGGTGCTCACTATGCAAACGGCGGGGCAAGAGCAGACCCGCGAGCAACTGCTGCGCGACGCCATCGATCGCGATGCGCCCGAAGTAGACAACGAGATCGATCTGGTGACCGGCGTCAAGCGCGCTTCGCCGCCCGAGGACAGCGAGGAGTGGGTCGAGGACACCAATGCCGAGCGCCTGTGGGTCCGCCAGCGCGACCAGCAGGCGGCCGTTCCGCAGACCCTTGACCAGTTCATCGATCTGCTATTGCAGACACCATCCGACGTGTCCGGTGTGGGTAGGAGCCCAGAGGACGAGGTGCTGCTGCCCGAGCTCGCCCCGCTGCTCTACTGGGACAGCCTGACCGGGCTGCCGATCCCGAACGCTCTGCCGGTGTTCGAGGGCAGCTTCAAGCGTCTCAGCGCGACCCGCCTGCTCTACGAGCTCACGGTCGAACGCACCAGCGGCACAGTGCTGATGACGGACGATACCGGCACGCAACAGCGGTTGCTGTCGATCCAGAACGGTGCGCCGATCTACGTCCACAGCGACCGGCCGCGCGACGCCTCGCTGGCTGCGCTGTATCGGCATCAGCTCCTGCCTCCGAGCGTCCTGTTCCAGGCGCTGCTGATCACCGCGCACGATCGCGTCTTCTACGACGATGCGCTGGTGCAAGTTCTCACCAAGTCCAACGCGGCCACTGCTTCGGACGAGGTGCGGCGCACCTTCGCGTACCTCAACCGCATCCGCCTGCGGCCGGTCTTCGGCTGGCAGCGCGGTCACTTTGCCGTCTACCGCGAGATCGCGCGCTCTTCGGCCTTCCGCTGGGACATGCCGCTGTTGACCGGCCTGCTGCTGCGAAGCGTGCGCGGGTCCATGTCGATCGAGGCGTTCAACGCCGCCCTGCGCAACCGCGGCGAGAACGCGATCGTGTTGAAGCCCGCCGCAAGCGACCTGCTCAAGCTCTTTCACCTGCGGCCCAACGACCAGGCCATCGTCAACGTCATCGACGGCCGGCGCGGCCTGCTGCAGTTGCTCCAGCGCCTCGGCGCCCATGCCACCGATCAACAGCACAGAGTGCTGTCGCTGATCTACGTGCTGGCCGAGACCAGGCTGGCCGAGCTGCTGTGACGCACGCCGGCGCGCGCTACTTGGGCAGCGGCAAAATGGCCGGCTCACGCACCTCGATCGGGCCCAAATTCTGGTCCTTGATCTGGGCCTCGATGGTCGCCGGGTCGCCGACCAGCACCAGCTTGGTCAGCGCGGGTGTGTAGTACTTGGCCGTCACCGCGCGCACGTCCTCGACCTTGAGCATCTCGAGCGCATCCGCCATGCGCTGCCAGCGGTCGAGCGGTTGCGCCATGAGGAAGAGGTTGCCGATGGCGCCGCTCAGGCTCTCGCAGGTCTCGAACCAGCCCGGCAGCGATCGCAGGTAGTTGTCGCGTGCCTTGGCGAACTCGTCGTCGCTGATCGGCCGGCTGTTCATGCCGTCGACCTCCTTGAACAGCTCGCGGACCGCCAGCCCGGTCGCCCGGGCGTCGACCGGCGAACCCGCG
>JAFGSX010000229.1 GCA_016934455.1 Deltaproteobacteria bacterium | reverse complement strand
TGGGCCAGGTTGAGCTGCTCCTCGCGCATCGACCCCGAGTTGTCGATGACGAACAGGATGTCGGCGGCGCGATCCACGGCGATGGTGCGATGCAGCACGCAGCGCGGCGCGCCGTCCACGACCTCGCAGCTCGTCGGCTCGGCGCAGGTCACGGAGCTGCACGGATCGGAGTGCACCGGCGGGCAGGAACAGCCGCCGATCGCGGCTGCGACGGCCATGCCCAGCGCCAGCATTCCCTCGAGCAACGATCGTCTCATCTTGTCCTCCTGTGATCCCGGCGCTGGTTGAGGTGGCAGCGGTCACTCATCCCTGCTGCGCAAGCAGCTCGCCTACCATCTGGTTGACCAGCTTGCCATCGCAGCGTCCCTTGACCTTGGGCATTACGACCTTCATAACCTTGCCCATGTCCTGCTTGCCCTTGGCTTCGACCTCGGCGATGGCGGCCTGGATGATGGCCGCCACCTCGTCGCGGCCGAGCGCTGCCGGCAGGTAGGCCTGCAACCACCCGATCTCGGCCCGTTCCTTGGCGGCCAGATCGGCGCGGTTGCCGGCCTCGTACTGCTCTGCCGCCTCGGTGCGTTGCTTGATGGCGCGCGTCACCACGGCGATGAAGTCGTCTTCGGTCAACTCTTTGCCGGCGTTGACGCTGACATTCTTGATCTCGGAGTGCAGCGTGCGCAGCGCGATCAGCTTGTCCTTGGCGTGAGACCGCATGGCCTCCTTGATGTCCGCCTGCATTCTCTCGAAAGCCTCGACCGGCATGTCGTCTCCTGGAGTGGCCCGCGCTGCAAAAAATATATTACCACAGGAGCCGGTGGCGCCAGCCGCGCGGCAGGCGCGCGCCCAGCACCGACACCACCATGGCGGTCAGCAGCAGCGTTACCGCGGCCGCCGGGACCGCGGCCGCGATCGCGAGCAGCAGCAGCTTGAGCAGCGTCGCCCAGCCCGAGAGCTGCCGCCAGTGGTCCAGATGCCCCGCCCACTCGTATGCGATCAGCAGCACGCCGCTGATCGCGGTCAACGCCCACCAGCCGGCGCCGGCGCGGGACGCGCTGCCGAGGACGTGGGCGCCGACGATGACCGCGCAGCCGATCAGGTGGCCGGCGCGCACCAGCACCGACCCGATCCGCGCCCATGACGGCAGGGCGCGGACGCGGCCTTCACCGGGGGGAGGGGCATCTGCCGGTGCGCGGGGGTCGGGCTCGGTCACCGCGCAGCCTCGAACTTCTCCTCGAGCGCGTCGTCGACGCCCTTGCGCACCTCGAACCAGTAGTCGCGCGCCGCTGCGCGCGGATCGGCGTCGAAGCGCACCAGCCACTCCCCGAGCTCGGGTCGGTCGACGCCCTCCTCGAGCTTGCGCCGCATGAATGCGTGCACCACCTCGACCGCCCGGCTCGACTCGAAGAAGACCGACCGGTTGCGGGCGTGGATGCGCCGCGCCAGCCGCCGGTGGTGGGCGGCGAGGTCGACGTCGACCTTGAGATACTCGCGCATGATCTGGGGCGCCAGCTCCTCGGCCCACTCGCGGTGGAAGCGGCAGAAGCCCAGGTTGTCGAGCAGCAGCTCTGCCGCCATGCGGCCGGCGTTGAGGCTGCCCAGCGCGCGCGGCGGCACGAAGTCGTCGCCGTAGTGCTCGTAGTACTTACCCATGATCGCCATCGGCGAAAACATGCCGGGCACCCAGTACTGGTTGGGCACCATCCAGCCGCACTCCGAGGCGCAGTTGACGACGAGACGGTCGAGCACCTCGCGCGTCTTGCCGATGCGCTTGCCGATGCGGCGCGCCAGCATGCGCGCACCGTCGCGCAGATCCAGCTCGCCGCGCGACTCCGCCAGCGCCCGCAGCAGGGTCAGCGCCGCGGCCTCGTTGTTCTGCGAATCCTCGACCGCGCGAAATCCGTCGAGCTCGAACACCGGTCGCTGCGGCAGGCCCCAGTCGGCGGGCGAAACCAGACCGTCGGCGACCAGCTCCATCAGCCAGGCCACGACGCCGCCGATCTGGATCGCGTCGAAGCCGTTTCCGTCGGCAGCACCCACCAGGTGCTCGGCGCAGCGCTGGTCGTAGACGCCGACCAGCGGCCCGAGCGCCTGGTAGGGCTCGTAGTCCTTCTTGTACGGGCCGCGCATCTTCTTGCACACGGCCGGGCAGGGCTCGCCGCAGTGCTCCCACTCCTTGGTGTCGATGGTCTCGCGGTTGAACTGCTCGAGATAGTGCGCCAGCACCAGGTCCCTGTGCGCGGCCAGCCGTCGCTCGCGTGGCCAGCTCACCGAGCGGTAGTTGAAGTGGAACAGCCGGTCCTTGAGCTTGGCCATGTTGACGCCGAACGTGCCTCCGGTCTTCAGATTGTCGTCGTACCGATACTTGTTGGTGGCCTGCCGGTCCTTGAGCACCATTCGCATCTGGTATCGCTGCTCGAAGTAGGCGTCGGCCAGCTTGCGGTCGTCGAAGTCCTGGTCGACGTACGAGCCGCCGAAGATGATGCCGAACAGGTTGTGCTCGCGCGCCAGGCGCGAGCCCAGGCCGCCGCGGCCGGCCCAGCCCTCGACATGGGACAGGCCGTGCCGGTCGGTCTTGGAAGAGCCGATGGCTCCGCAGTCGGTGCTCAGCGCGGCCGGGCCCACCGTCAGCACACGCGGCGGTGTCGAGTAACTGGCGGCAAAGCGATCCCAGATGTGTCGCTCGAGAAGGCGGAACGGTCGATCGCGCTCGGGGTTCTCCTCCGACGCCCGCCAGACCGCCCGCGGATCGACCGGCGCCAGCTCGACCTCGACCTCCTCCTGCCCCTCGCGCCGCAGCACCAGCACCGAGGGCGTGTTGCAGCGACCGGTGAGGGAGACGTAGTTGAGGCCGACATTTTCAAAAGTGTAGCCGGCGCCGCCGACGCTCGAGACGAAGAAGCCGTGCCAGCAGGGCGAGTAGCCGGTGACCACCAGCCGGTTGGATCCCGGCAGCACCGAGCCCATGAACGGGCCGCCTCCGAAGCAGAGCGCGTCTTCGGCCAGCCACTGGCGAAAGCCGAAGTCGACCGGTCCTAGCACCTCGAGGTCGCGGATGCGTTCGACGCGGTAGAAACCGGAGTCCAGCTTCACGTGCAGCGTTTTTTGCTCGTACATGGCGATCATGGTGGCAGAGTCCACGCAAAAAAGGAATTGGCAGGAGACCACTTTGGTCGACGTGATCGACGCGATCGACGCAGGCGAGGGTGGGTGGCGGTGACGTGTGGATAAAACGCTGGCGCCTCGGGCGCCGGGGCGCAATATATTGGGCGCGAGGACGAGAACGCGCCGTGCAGAGGTGCTGGTTTGAGCAGCCCCCCTCAGGTGTGCCCGTCGTGCGGTGCTGCTCTGCGGTCAGGGGCAAAGTTCTGCACCGGCTGCGGCAGCAAGGTGGTCGCGGCACCGGTCGCGGCGGCGCCGCCTTCGAGCTTGCAGCCGCCGACGACAGGCGCGCCGGTGTGCTGCGCCGCATGTGGCCAGCCGCAGCGCGCCGGCACCAAATTTTGCACCGCGTGCGGCGCGTCCCTGTCGTCGCCGCCCCCACCCACGCAGTGCCCGAGCTGCGGCCATCCGCTGCGCCCGGGATCCAAGTTTTGCACAGAGTGCGGAACCACGATCGCGGCCCCAGCCAGCGCCAAGGCGACCAGCCCGGAAGCGCCTGCCGTCTCCATCTGCAGGGCCTGCGGCGCCGAGCAGCGACCGGGCACCAAGTTCTGCACCCGGTGCGGTGCTTCGCTCGCGGTCCCGCGCCGGCCGTCTCCGGGAGCGTCGGTCGCCGGGTCCGACGAGGACGAAGCAGTGGTCCACTGCCTCTCGTGCGGCCGGGTGGCCAGCGGCGAGGGCGATTGCTGCGTCTCCTGCGGTGCGATGCTGCCCAAAAAACGCACGCCCTCGATCCGGCGCGCGTTTAGGGAGGAGATCGGCGGCCCCGAGCCCGAGCCCGCGCCCGCGCCCGCGCCGGTAACTCCGGTCAAGGCCGCGCTGCGCGTGTCGAGCACGACGCGCGAGGTGGATTTCGGCGATGCCGCGGACGCAGCGCCGCTGGCGATCGCCGACATGGATCAGGTCCGCACCAGCGCCGAGACGCCGACCTCGCTGCGCGGACGCGACAGCGAGCTGGCCGCTCTGCAGGCGCTGCTCGACGCGGCGCGGCAGGGCGCAAGCGGAGGGGTGTTGATCGTCGGCGAGCGCGGGCTGGGCAAGACCCGCCTGCTGGCCGAGGCGGCGTCGGCGGCGCGGGCGCGCGGCTTTCTGGTGGCCGCGGCACGCGGCGGTCGATTCGGGGTGGCGGTGGCGCTCGATGTTTTCAGGCAATGGCTGGTGGCGATCTGCGACGCGTTCGCCGACGGCGCCTATGGCGCCGAGCAGCGCCATCGCGCCAGCGTGGCCAGCGCGCTCGGCTGGAACCAGGTGCCCGCGCTGCCCGCCGCGCAGCGGCGCTGCCTCGAGCAGTTATTCGACGGCACCTATTTCGAGCCAGCCGGCGACCCGGCCGAAATGCAGCAGCGAATGCTGGCGGCGTTGATCCGGGCGCTGTGGACCTTTGCCCAATCTCGGCCGCTGTGCCTGCTGGTCGATGAAGCGGACGAGGCCGATCCCGCGAGCCGCGACCTGTGGTCGCAGCTCGTCGAGCGTCTGCCCGACGCCAGGCTGGCGCTGGTCGCTGCCGGCGCCCCGGAGCTGGCGGAGCAGGGCGCGGGCTGGGCGCGGCTCGTGTTGAGCCCGCTGGCCGAGGACGACGCCCGGGCGCTGGCCGAGGAGTTCATCGACCGCGCGGCGCTGCCGCCCGAGCTCACCGCGCTGCTGGCCGAGCGCGCGGCCGGCAATCCGCGCCTGATCACGGCGCAGATGCGCGAGCTGCTCGAGCGGCAGCAGCTTGTCTGTGGCCGCGACGGCTGGGCGCTGGGCAGCGTCGATGTCGACCATCTTCTGGCGCGGCCGCAGGATCTCACCGAGCGTCAGGCCTCCAGGCTCGACCGCCAGATGCTGCCCGGCCTGCAGCTCGCCGCGACCATCGGCCAGCGCGTCCTGCGCGTCCATTTCGACGCCGCCTGCGCCGACCTGGGCACCGGTGCCGGACGGGCGCTCGACGCCGCGATTGCCGCCGGTCTGCTGGCGGCCTGCGAGCGCTCGCCCAACCTGTTCGAGTTTGGCCAGCAGGGGTGCCGCGGCGACCTGCTCGAATCGGTCGACGATGATGCACGGCGCAACCTGCAGCTCGCCGTCGTCGGCGGCTACCGCTCCGCGTCGGCGCTGCCGGCTGCGCTCGCCGTCGAGCTGGGGGCGCGCCACGGGTTGCTCGCCGACGCGACCGCCGGGACGGCTCCGGTCGCTGCCGAGCTGGCACGAGGACTGCTGCGGCGCGGCCTGCTGGCTCCGGCCGCCGAGCTGTTCGCGGCGGCGCTGACGCTCGAGCTCGATGCGCTGCCGGAGGCCGGGGCGATCGCGCCGGACCGCGCCGAGCAGGTGCTGGCGCTCGCCGTTGATGCCGTCGCGTGCCAGACAGCGATCGATCCGGCGGCGGCGATCGCGCTGGCGCCGCGCGTCATCGAGCGTCTGCGCGGGGCCTTTGTCGCAGCGGCGGTGGCCGCGCTGCTGCACCGGCACGGGGCCGCGCTTGCGGCGGCGGGGCTCGCCGAACAGGCGGTCGCGATCTTCGGACGCGCCGTGCAGGC
>JAFGSX010000228.1 GCA_016934455.1 Deltaproteobacteria bacterium | reverse complement strand
TGCGAGACCTCCTCGAGCAACTCGATGTCGCCCGGCTTGCCCTGGCCGTTGCAGATGCGGGTGAGCACCTGGTTCAAGATGTACAGCCCCTCGCGGCAGGGCGTGCACTTGCCGCACGACTCGTCGACCAGGAAGTTGACGAAGTAGCGGGCCACGTCGACCATGCAGGTCTTGTCGTCCATCACGATCATGCCGCCCGAGCCCATCATCGAGCCGGCCTTGGTCAGCGAGTCGAAGTCGACCGGCATGTCGAGCAGGCTGGCCGGCAGGCAGCCGCCCGAGGGGCCGCCGGTCTGCACCGCCTTGAAGGCGCGGCCGTCGGGAATGCCGCCGCCCACCTGCTCGATGATCTCGCGCAGGGTGATGCCCATCGGCACCTCGACCAGGCCGGTGTTGCGGATCTTGCCCACCAGCGAGAAGACCTTGGTGCCGGACGAGCCGTTCCACGGATTTTTGCTGACGTCGCCGCTGCCGATGCCGGCGAACCACTTGCCGCCCTTGTCGAGGATGACCGGGATGTTGGCCCAGGTCTCGACGTTGTTGAGCACGGTCGGCTTGTCGCGAAAGCCGTACTCGACGTTGTGGATGTACTTGGCGCGCGGCTCGCCGGGCCGGCCCGCCATCGAGGCCATCAGCGCGCTCGACTCGCCGCAGACAAAGGCGCCGGCGCCGCGGTGGATGTGGATGTCGAAGTCGAAACCGGTGCCCAGGATGTTCTTGCCCAGCAGCCCGCGCTGCCGCGCCTGGTCGATGGCGATGCGCAGCCGCTCCTGCGCCAGCGGGTATTCTTTTCGAATGTAGATGTAACCCTCGTGCGCGCCGACCGCAAAGGCGCCGATGGCCATGCCCTCGAGCACGGTATGCGGATCGGTCTCGATGATGCTGCGGTCCATGAAGGCGCCGGGGTCACCCTCGTCGCCGTTGCAGACCACGTAGATCTCCTCGTTGCGCTCGGCCGCCGCCCTGATGCCGGACTCCCACTTGACGCCGGCCGGAAAGCCGCCGCCGCCGCGGCCGCGGATAGCCGAGATCTTGACCTGCTCGACCACCTGCTCGGGCTTCATCTCCCCGAGCACGCGGCGCAGCGTCCGGTAGCCGTCGCGCGCGATGTAGTGGTCGATCTGCTCGGGATCGATCAGCCCCTTGTTGCGCAGCGCGATGAGCTGCTGCTTGCTGAAGAACTCGATCTCCGACATCTTGGTGGCGACCGCGCCGCTCACCGGATCCTTGTGCAGCAGCCGCTCCACCACCTGGCCGCCGACCAGGTGTTTCTCGACGATCTCGGCGGCGTCGGCCGGTTTGACCTGCTGGTAGAAGACGCCGTCCGGCTGCAGCACCACGATCGGGCCGGCCGCGCAGAAGCCGTTGCAGCCCGTCGGCACCACCAGGTACTGGCGCTCCAGACCCTTGGCCTTGAGGGCCGCCGCGAGCTGGTCGCGCAGGTCAAAGCCCTTGGCGGCGACGCAGCCGGTTCCGGTGCAGACCATCAACATGCCCTTGTAACCGGCCATCCGCTCGCGCTCGCGGGCCGCGATCTGCTCCAGCGGCTCGGGCTTGCGCTCGACGACAGCGGTCGGAGCCTTTGACTGCGCCGGGCCTTTGGTCGCCATCGCCTTGCGGTGCCTGTCGAGCAGCCTCTCGACGCTGCGCGCCTCGACATTGCCGTAGGCCTCGTCGCCCAGCTTGACCACGGGCGCGATGCTGCAGGCGCCCAGACAGGCCACCGCTTCCAGGCTGTACTTCTTGTCGGCCGTGGTCTGGCCGGCCTTGACGCCGAGCACGCGCTCGAAAGAGTCGAGGATGCGCGCCGCGCCCTTGACGTGGCAGGCGGTGCCGACGCAGACCTGGCAGGTGGTCTCGCCGCGCGGCTCCAGGCTGAACGCCTTGTAGAAAGTGGCGATGTGGTAGAGCTGGCTGAACGGCCGGCCGGTCTGCTTGCAGATCCGATCCAGCGCGGTCCGCGGGATGTGGCGAAACCGCTCCTGGATGTCCTGCATCATCTCGATGGCGTACTCGGGGTCGCGCTGCCACTTGGCGATGACGGCGTCGATGGCATCGAGATCCGCCTGATCCTTGCACTCGGAGATCTGCTTGGGCGTGGTCAGGGCGGCGACCTTGTTCTCGGCCACGCGCCAGGCCGGAGTCAGGTCGCGGTTCTTGATCACCAGCGCCTTGAGCTTCTTGTCCCTGAAGACGCGGCCGATGCCGCCGCGGCCGGCCTGCTTGAGCCGCGTCACGCCGCGGCGCCAGTCCCAGAACGAGAAATTGAGCATGGCCATGCGCACATGGTCGGCGGCGCTGCCGGCGGAGACCACCGCCACGTTGCGGCGGTCCAGCTCGTCGTCGGCGTACATCAGGGTCAGCTCCTCGGCCAGCAGGTGCGAGTCGGGGCTCTCCAGCGGTGCGTGCTCGATCGAGATGGTGCCGCGCACGGCGTCGATCAGCAGCAGCGTCTCCTCCCGGGCCTTGCCGACGATGACCAGGGCATCGAAGCCGGCGAACTTGAGGTAGGGTCCGTAGTAGCCGCCGACGTTGCTGTCGATGATGATGTTGGTCAGCGGCGAAATCGCGGTGACCAGGGTCTTGCCCGAGCCGGGAAACGAGGTGGTGCCTCCGAGCGGGCCGGACGACATGCAGATCGGGTTCTCGGGGCTGTCCCACCGGGTCTCCCTGCTGATCTCCGGCAGCATCAGCCACAGGTCGAACCCCTTGCCGCCGGTCCACAGCTCCTTCATCTGCTCGCTGACCGGATGGACGGTGATGGCATTTGTGTCGAGGTCGACGCGCAGATAGCGGCTGGCATAGCCCTTGGCGAGCGGCACCACCTCGAATTCGATCTTGGCGCGCACCTGGTGCGCGCGCGACATCTCGGCGACGCGGACTTCGGTTGCCATCGGTTCCTCCGCAGTTGCGGGCGCAGCTCCTTCCCCGGGCGGCCGGGCCGCAGCTTTTGTAACATCCGGGTCGGGGGGTGCCAAGCCATAGAGCGCGCGCGCCCGCTGTCGCGTCGCTCTGCCCGAAAACTAACGAAATCCGATGACCGAGGCCCCTAAACCCGAATACCGACGACCGAGTGCCGACTACGGATCAAGTCTGCGGGGTCTTCGGCGGGGTCGACTGAGGTGAGCGGCGGGTCTAAGATGGCGCCATGCGCGTGGTCTGGAGCTGCCGCACGGACGTCGGCATCAAACGCACCATCAACGAGGACAACCATCGGGCCAACCCGGCCGAGCTGCTGTTCCTGGTCGCCGACGGCATGGGCGGCCACGCCGGCGGCGAGCTGGCCAGCCGGCTGGCGGTCGAGATCGTCGAGCGCTTCGTGATCGAGACCCGCGCCGGCACCACCCGCCCGCTCCCCTTTGCGCCGCAGCCCCGGCTGTCGCCCGAGAGCAACCGACTGCACGTGGCGACGCGCCTGGCCAACCGCGAGATCTACGACATGGCGGTGACCCAGCCGCCGCTGCGCGGCATGGGCAGCACGCTGGTCGGCCTGCTGTTGCACGGCCGCGAGGCGCACGTGGTGCACGTCGGCGACAGCCGCTGCTACCGCCTGCGCGAAGACAAGCTGCAGGCGCTGACCAAGGACCACAGCGTGGTCAACGCGCTGATCGACGGCGGCCAGCTCGACCGCGACGCCGCCTACCGGCACGCCGACCGCAACATCATCACGCGCGCGCTGGGCGTCGATCCCGACGTCGAGCCCGAGGTCTCGGTGCACGAGCTGCGCCTGGGCGACCTGTTCGTGCTGTGCAGCGACGGGTTGACCGACCGGACCTCGGATCGCAAGCTGAGCGAGCTGCTCGAGCCGCTGGTCGAGGCGAGCGGGATCAACCCCGGCCGCAGCGAGATCGAGCGCGAGCATCTGGAACAGGTGGCCGAGGCTCTGGTGCGTTACGCCAACAGCCGCGGCGGCGACGACAACATCACCGCGATGCTGATCAAGGTGATCGGGTAAGCCATGGCGCAACCAGCAACCCAGGCCATCGCCGCACCGGCGCGGCTCGAGGTGATCGAGCTCGCCACGCCGGTCGGCCAGGTGACCCTGGCCGCCACCGCGGTCGGGGTCGCTCACGTGCTGCTGCCGGGCACCTCGCGCGAGCCGATGATCACCTCCTTCCTGCGCCGGCAGCCGTGCGCCGAGATCGCGCTGCTCGACGCCATCACGCTCTGGCTGGAGCCGGCCGCGGCGGCGGTGATGGCGGCGCTGGCGGGCTGCGACCGTCCGTCGCCGCCGCTGGATCTCGACGTCACCGACTTCGAGCGGCTGGTGCTGACGGAGATCTGCCGCATCCCGCGGGGCGAGACGCGCAGCTACCAGCAGATCGCGGTGGCGATCGGCCATCCCCGGGCATCGCGCGCCGTGGGCCAGGCCTGCGGCGCCAATCCGGTGCCGATCCTGGTGCCGTGCCACCGCGTGGTGGGCGAGAGCGGCCGCCTGGTCGGCTTTGGCGGCGGGCTCGATATGAAGGCGCGGCTGCTGGCGCGCGAAGGAGCGCTGCTGACCTGAGGCGGTGACGACGATGAAAAGCACGAAAAAACGCGGGCTGTTCTCGCTGCTGGTGCTGTTGGCCGGCCTCTCCTGCCAGCGCTGCCAGCCGGCACCACCCTCGCCGCTGCAGACCGTCCCGGCCGACGCTGCGGCAGCGCTGCTGCTCGAGCCGGCGGGGGTGCTGGCCAGGGCGCTGCAGGGAGCGCTCGCCCTGGCTGGCCAGACGGCCGAGCAGAACGCCGACCTCGAACGCCTCAAGACCGAGCTCGGTTTCGACCCGACCACGCTCGACGGGCTGCGCCGCGCCGGAATCGATCCGGCGCGGCCGATCGCGCTGGCGGTGCTCGGCGTCGATGGCGGCCACGGCGATCTGGCGGCGGTGGTGCCATGCGCCGATCCCAAGGCGTTGGAGCAGACCGCGCGGCGGCTGGCCGAGCGCCTCGGCCGGGCCGAGAAGGTGGTCGCCGACAGCGTGGCCAACCGCCAGGCCCTGCGCTTCGCGCGCAGCTTTGGCGACCGCGAGATCGTGCTCGGCGGCCTGGTGCTCGATCAGGCGCGGCGGCTGGCCTTTATCAGCCTCGGCGGCGGCGGCCCGCAGGCGCTCGAACGCATGCTGCAGATTCCGGCCGAGCAAAGCCTCGAGCGCGCGCCCGCGTTCGTCGCCGGCCGCGCCAAGGTCAAGCCCGGCCCGCTGCTGATCTGGGTCGGCCGGCCGCTGCTGGACAAGTCGACGGCGGCGCTCGATGCGCAGTCCGACGTCGCCCGCTACGTCGTGGCCAGCGCCGGCATCGAAGCGGGGGGACTCTGGATCGGCGCGCTGCTGGGCCTCGATCCGGCCGCGCGCGAGCGCCTGCAGCGGACGCTGACGCTGGGCGACCGGCCGCCCGACGTCTTTGCGCTGGCCGGGCGCGACGCACTGCTCGCCGCCAGCGGTACCGCCAACGTGCCAACGCTGCTCGCCGCTCTCGACGGCGCGCGCGACGATCCACGGCTGGCCAAGGCGCAGCAGATGGCCAGCGCCGCCGGCATCGACCTCAACCGCGCCGTGATCGAGAGGCTGCGCGGCGGCGTGGCGGCCGCCCTCTACCTGGACCCCAAGGGGCCGCTGCTGGTGCGACGGGGCGGCCCGCGGCAGATGGCGCAGTCGCTGCTCGGCCGCATCCTGCTGCTGCACGTCGCGGCCGACGTGACCGAGACCGGCGGCGCCGATCTGCTGTCGCTCATCGACCGCTACTTCGCCCAGCGCGACATCGTGATCGGCACTCGCACCGTCGGCAACACCGAGACCCACTTCGCCGGCTCGGGCGCGGTCGAGGAGCGCGTCGAGTGGCACTACGCGCTGCACGGCAACCGGCTGCTGCTGGGTATCGGCAGCGCCGCCAGCTTCGACCGGCTGCTGACGCGCGCCAAGGGCTCTGGCAGCGGCCCGCTGTCCGACGCGCTGTCGCCCGCGATCAGGAGCCAGCTCGTGGGCCAGAGCGGCGGCGCGCTCTACGTCGGATTCGCCGCGCTGACCGAGCAATTGCGGCAGCTTGCTCAATCCCCCGCGCTCAAAGACCCGACGCTGCGCTCGGGTCTGGTCAAGGCGACCGAGCTCAGCGCCAAGCTCGGCGCGCTGGGGCTGCGCGCCCACGTCGACGACGACGGTCTGCGGATCGACCTGCGGCTCGAGGCGGCGGCGATCGCGCCCGCCCCGGCAGAGAAGCGCGCACCGTGATACGGGTCGCCGGCCTGAGCAAGCGATATCCGGCCGCCGGCGGCGGCCGGCGCGTGCTCGAGCAGATCGATCTGACGGTGGCGGCGGGCACCAGCGCCGCGCTGCTGGGGACGTCGGGCGCCGGCAAGACAACGCTGCTCAACATCCTGGGCGGGCTCGACCTCGACTACCAGGGCGAGGTCGAAGTGGCCGGGCTGCGCCTGCGCGGCCGTGGCGATCGCGAGCTGTCGCGTTTCAGACGCGACTGCGTCGGCTTCATGTTCCAGGACTTTCACCTGCTCGAACACCTGAGCGCGCTGGACAACGTGCTGCTGGCCAGCCGTTTCGCTGCCGCCGCCGAGCGCCGGCAGCACGCGGAGCGAGCGCGCCAGCTCCTGTCCGAGGTCGGGCTGGCCGGCCGCGAGGACGAGCTGCCGGGCGCGCTGTCCGGCGGCGAGCGGCAGCGGGTCGCCCTGGCGCGCGCGCTGCTGCGCCGGCCCAGGGTGATCCTGGCCGACGAGCCGACCGGCAACCTCGACCCGGTCACCGGCCAGCGCCTGATGGAGCTGCTGGCGCGCCTGCTTCGCGACGACGGTGCCACGTTGCTGATCGCGACCCACGACGAGTCCGTGGCGTGTCGCACCGACCGCCGCTGGCGGCTCGAGGGCGGTCGCTTGCTGGATGGGGCGACCGGCGACAACCCCGACGCCGGCGGCGCGAGGGGACCGGCGTGAGCGCGCTGCTGGCAGCGATCTGCGACGACGTGCGGCGCGATCGGCGCGGCCTGGCGCTGGCCGCGACCGGGGTCGCCATCGGAGTGGCCGCGCTGACCTTCATCCTGGCCGCCGGCCGCGGCGCCGAGCGCGCGGTGGTCGACGAGCTGCTCAGCCGCACGCCGGTCAACGTGGTGCGGGTCGAGCCGCGCGTCGGCATCGCCATCGGACCGCTGCGCTGGGACGCGGGCGGTCTGCTGACGCCGGCGGTCGACGAGACCGCGGTCGCCGAGCTGCGCCGCGTCGACGGCGTGGCTGCGGTCTACCCGCTGGCCAGCGCCGGTTTCCCGATGCGCGCGCAGGGCGGCAGCTCGGTGCTGGGCCACGACGTCTACATGGACATGTTCGCGTACGGCGTCGACGCCGCGTTCCTGGCAGACGACGTCGACGCGACCGGTTTCGCGGACCCGGGCGACGGCTCGGACGCACCGATACCCGCGGTGGTGTCGTCGCAGCTTCTCGGCATCTACAACCGCACCGTCGCGCCTGCGGTCGGCGCGCCGCGCTTCAGCGCCGAGGCGGTGGTCGGCTTCGCGTTCGACCTGTTCCTCGGCGAGTCCTACACCACCGGCCGCAATCCCCGGCGGCAGAAGGCGACGGTGCGGATCGTCGGCGTCTCGCCGCGCGTGCCGCTGGCCGGTATCACCATTCCGATCGCCATCCTCGAGCGCTGGAACCGCACCTTTGCGCCGGACAAAAAACCGGCCTTCAGCGCCGCCTACGTCGAGACGCGATCGCCGCGCGACATCGACGCCGTGGTGCGGCGCGCGGACGCCCTCGGCCTGGTGGTCGACGAGAG
Source organism: Deltaproteobacteria bacterium (assembly GCA_016934455.1). GTDB lineage: Bacteria > Myxococcota > JACRCW01 > JAFGSX01 > JAFGSX01 > JAFGSX01. The sequence goes on along the minus strand of JAFGSX010000228.1, from coordinate 5,673 downwards.
CGCGCGCCTGGTGGGCGGCATCATCCGCGGCACCACCGCCGCGCTATCGCTGATCGCGGCCCTGATCCTGGCGGTCGCCGGCCTGCACACCGCGCAGACGTTCGAGGCGCGCGCGCGCTCCCGGCGCAGGGAGATCGCGCTGCTGCGGGCGCTGGGGGCGACGCGGCGCGATGTGCTCGGCCTGTTCGCCGGCGAGGCTCTGCTGGTCGGCGCCGGCGGCGCGCTGGCCGGGGTTGCGGTCGGCCTGGCCGGCGCCTGGGCGGCAGCGGGCGCGCTGCGGCAGGCGCTGGAGTCGCTGCCGTTTGCGCCGACGCGGCTGGTCGCGATCGACGCGCTGGTGGTCGGGTTGCCGATCGCGGCGGCGCTGCTGGCCTCGCTGCTGGGCGGCCTGGGCCCCGCGCGGCGCGCGTCCCGGCTCGATCCGGCGGCGGTGCTCGCCGGCGGGCACGGCTGACGCCGTGGCGCCGCGAGGCGTCTGGCGGCGCTACTCCCCGCAGTAGACGTCGCCCAGCAACTCACCCTTGAGGTTGAAGTAGTAGGTGCGATCCACGTCGTGGTCGTCGGCGTAGATCGGCAGCTCGACGGCGTAACCGAGCAACTCCTCGCCGCGCCGGGAGCTGCCCTGCTCGCGGTAGACGGCGCGCCACCGCGCCTCGCCCAGCTCGGCCTCGTCGTCGTGCTCGCGCTGCAGCCGGTATCCGATGCGATCGAGCTCGGCTGCGATGCGGGAGCGGGCGTCGCGCGCCACGTCGCCCGGCCGGACGTTCTTGCAAAAACCCTCGCTGCCGCCGGTCTCGCCGCAGTCCAGATCCTGCAGCCTGGTGAACTGCGCGCTCTTGCTAAGCCTGAGAAAAGTGGCCGCGGTGTCGCCGCTGGTGCCCTCGAGCTCGGCCAGGGTGAAGCCGACCCCCAGCAGATCGTGTATGAAGCGGTCGCGCTGACCGCGCTCGTATTCCGCCTCGCGAAAGATCTCGATCATCTTGCGCTTGACCTTGGTCTTGCCAGCCGCTGTCAGCCCCTTGTAGTAGCCGACCAACGCTTCGGTCTCGCCCGGATTGAGCATGTGATCGTCGCTCTTGGTGAAAAGCTGGTACACCTTGTCGAGTTTGGTGATGGCGTCGAGACGCGGCATGGCTCCCTCCGTTGATCTGGCCAGCATACCTCAAGTACCGGTCAGGGCTCCACCACGCGCTGCTCCCAGGCGCGCAGCCGCGCCACCAGCGTCCGATAGAATTCGAGGTGGTCGAAGCCGCTGATCAGGTCGGGCAGGTAGTCGGCGATCTGGCCCACCTCGTCGAAGTGATCGGCCGGGATGCAGCCGACGAAGGTGCCCCAGATCATGCTGGCGGTCGGCACGATGCCATCGTTGGGCGTGCGGTCGAACGGGTTCCAGCCCGAGAGCGCGGCCGCGGTCGGTACCAGCAGCGGGTCGACCACGTCGAAGCGCTGCAGCGCGCCCCACTCGCTGGCCGCGCACAGCTCTCGCGCGCGCTGCAGGTTGGAGACGGCGGCGACGGAGAAGATCGGCACCCGCGGCGAATCCGGGTGGGCCGCGTTGTAAGCCGCGACCGCGGCGGGCGACACGCTGCGCGCAAAGGCGTCCATGTCGTTGCGCCAGTCGTCGTCGCCGCCCGGCGCCGCGCTCGGATCGTCGAGCGCGCCGATCAACCAGGCCAGCAGCATCGCCACCGGGTCGAGCGTGTCCTCGGGCAAGGCCAGCACGTAATCTCCAAGCGGCGAGCCGCGGTGGGGCGCGGCGACGGTGGTCAGGGTCGCCACGCGGTCATCGTAGCCGAGCACCGTGATGGCATAGCGGGCGTCGAGGCCACCCTGCGAGTGGGCGATGATGTGCACCTTGGCGGCGCTGGTGTCGCGCAGCACCAGGTCGATGGCGCGGCCGAGATAAGGCGCGCGCTCCACGACGCTGTTGTAGGGCGGCAGCGCCGGCGCGAAGACCTCGAGCTCGCCCTCGGCGGCCAGGGTGTCGATGACGCGAAAGAAATACTCCAGCGGGCCCAACCGGTTGAACCCGGTGAAGCCGTGCACCAGCAACACCGGCCAGGGCGGCCCGCGGCGCGGCGCACCGGCGTCCTCGAACGAGCCGGCGTCCTCGACCAGGCCGCCGTCCTCGACCAGGCCGGCGTCGCTGGCGGCGTCGGCGCTGACACCGGCCTCGCGGCCGAGCCGGTTGAGCGCAGAGCTGTCGTCGCAGGCGCTCGAGCAGCCAGCCAGTGCCGCGATCATCCCGAACTGAGCGAGGATGGGACGCCGGCAGCTCATCGCGTCTCCTCGCTGCCCAGGACGACCAGCGCGCTCGCCAGGGCGCGCTGATCGGTCTCGATCCAGACCGGCGAGCGCACCGCCTTGGAGATGCGCACCTCGTCGATCACGCCGTCGAAGTTGTCGACCCAGGTGGCGCCGTCGTCGTTGCTGTTGGCGCCGATGGCGACCTCCTGGTTGCCGTGCGGCATGACGGCATTGACCGATTGCTGGCCCCGCACGACCCCGTCGATCATGAACATGGTCCGACGGCCGTTGTAGAGGCCGGCCAGATGGGCCCAGACGTTGGCGGTGACCCCGCTGGCGACATCGACGTCGACCGCCCCCGTGCCCAGGCGCGCGCTCCAGATCGCGGTCGATTGGTGCACGCCCAGCCAGATCATTTCGGAGCTGCCGGTGCCCCATTCGCGGCTGACCGCCACCTGATAGTCGAGCGCGGGATGGTACGGCTTGACCCAGGCCGACACCGTGAACTGGCTGCCCATGCTGTCGAGGCTGGCATTGTCGGCGATGATCACCGCTTCGCCCGCCGCCCTATCGAACTCGTAACCGTTGCCGACCGCGCCCGGCACCGCCGTCACGTTGTAGGCGACGCCGTCGTTCATGCCGGTCGAGGCATTGTTGCCGTCGCCGTTGAGATGGAACACGCCGATGTATTCGCTATCCCAGGTCTCCGCTGCGTTGGTGGGCGCCGCGGCCGCGCCATTGCCAAAGTACAGCCAGATGTGGTCGGTGATGTTGTAGGCGTTGAGCTGTGGCACCTTGACCCAGATCGCGGCACCGACGCCGTGGGCCCAGCTCTCTATCTCGTACGGCAACTCGGTGCCGTCGGGATCGACGAAGCGCAGGTCGGCGCCGTCTGATTCGACATGCCTCCAGTCGACCGCGCTCGCCCCGAGCCGGACCAGGACCGGGTAATCGAGCAGCGTCTCGGCCTGCCCCGGCGACTGAAAATCGATGCGCAGCCGGTGCGCAAACGCAGTGTTCCACCATGCCGTCGGCTCGGGCCACTGGATGAAGGCGTCGGTCGCGGTCAGGTACTCGGCGCGAAGCCAGCCGGCGTCGCGCGCGACGGCCGCCACCCGCACCTCGTCGATGGCGCCGTCGAAGAAGAAGTCCAAGTTACCGCTCCAGAAGCGGCGGCCGATCTCGACATAGTTCTGATCGGCGTACGACTGTATCGCGACGCTGTTGAGCTGGCCCACCTGCAGGCCGTCGAGGTAGAGCGTCACGGTGCGCGCCACCGCGTCGACCGCGGTGGCCACGAAGTGCCAGGACAGCGGCGTTGCGATCAGCCTCCTAAACGAGTTCTGGGCGGTCGGCGAGCTCTCGAAGCCAAACTCGTCCTCGTCGGTGTGCATGACCCAGTTGCCGCTGTCCGAGTCGTTCTCGTTGTCGTGGCGCGCCGATACCACCCCGTACCAGTTGGTGCCGATCTGGTCGGGTTTGATCCAGGCACCCACCGTGAAGCTGTCGAGCGTGCCCAGCACGTTCGGATCCTTGGAGATCCGCACGCCCTCGCTGGTGCCGTTGAAGTGCTTGGCGCGCGCCGCGATGCCGTTGACATAGCCACCGCTGGTGGCGCCGGCGGGGACGTCTGGCAGCGAGCACGCGGTGCTGTCGCTGAGGTGCCAGACCGCGCGGAAGCTCGGAGTCCAGACGCCCGCCGCGTGCGCGGCACTGCCGGTGGCGGCATTGCCGTAGTAGAGCCAGATGTGGTCGGACGTCGATGCGGCGTCGATGCGGGGCACCCGCACCCAGTAGATGCCCTCGCTGTTGTCGACCCACCTCTCGACCTCGTGATCGAGCAGCGTCCGGTTGTCGGCGTCGACAAAGCGGATGTCGTTGCCGTTGTTCTGGATCTTCGTGTAGTCCACGCGCCTACCGTTGACGCGCACCATGACTGGAAAGTCGGTGAGCTCTCCTTGCTGGCTGTTGTCGAAGGTCAGCTTGACGCGATCGCTCCAGTCGTAGTTCCACCAGCCGGCGTCCCACGGCGCCGAGTCGGCCGCGGCGGCGTCGGCCGCCGCAGCATCGGCCGCCGCACCATCGGTTGCGGCCGCATCGGCCGCAGCATCAGAACCGCCGTCGGCGGTCGCGTCGAGCCCGGCATCGCGCGCTGCATCCGCGCCCGACTCGATCGCTCCGTCGAGCGACCGGTCGCGAGCGGTGGCGTCGCCCGGGCTCGATCCGTCCCGGTGCGGCAGCTCGCCGCGCGCATAGCAGTACTTCTCGAAGCAGATCTCGCCCCGCAGGCAGTCCTCGGAGTCCGTGCAGCCGAAGCGGATCCTGTCGTTCGCCGGCACCACCGCATGACAGCCGGCCAGGCTGGCGCAGGTGACCAGGGACGCCAGCGCCGTGCACACCATGTGCGACGCCTTCACCGCGATCCCTTGCCCCCCTTGCGGCTCTGCATGCATCCGCTCTCCGACAGCAGCCGACCGCCACCGACAAAGGTAGCATATCCCATCGCACGGCGATTTGCCGCCGGCCACAGGTCTGGATTCCGGTGCGATGGAAGGAGCTTCAAATGGGGAAGAGGTCGGGCGGCGGCGCCCCTCAGTTCGCCATCAGCTTCTGCATCACGGCGTACATGCGTTCAAAATCGGCGCGGCAGGAGCCGAGGCGGTCGCGGAGCAGGTGGCGCGGCACGCAGTCGTCGTCGGCTTCGGCCACGGCAAAGCAGCAGCGCAGCCTGCGCTCCATGCGCGCAAAGTCCCCGCTCAACCTGTCGAGGGTCCCGGTGAGGTGATCGGTGTTCATGGGTTTCTCCTTTTCGACGCCAAGCAGTAGCAGGGGCGTCGGCAAATAGAACCGGCAAACAGCAGCTCGACGTCGTGGCCATGCATTTTATTGTGCGCCGCGTCGACACCGCATGGCGCGCCGCGTCGACGAGACGAGGCCCGCCGTCGCGATCGGCAATCGCCAAAGTTTACGCACGGTTGATATTGTAGACAGCGTCTGCAGAAGCAACGCGGGAGCGTCTCGATGCGGGTGACCGTCGGCAACGAACAGATCCTTCAGACCGCGCAGGAGTGGATGCGCAAGCACCAGGCCGAGCTGGGCAAGCTCGACCAGAAGCAGCAGCAGACCGCCATCACCACCGAGGTGGCCCGCATCACCGGAGTGGCGCTGGGCATCGTGCGCGAGGTGCTGGTCGCTCAGTGGAGCGCCCTGATCGAGGAGCAGGGTCGGCGCCTGGCGCAGTGGGGCGGTGGTGGCAGCTATCGCGCCGGAGAGCAGCGCCTCGATCCAGGCAGCAGCGCCGGCGGTCTGATGCTCGAGGACAAGGCCGACGCCAACAGCGTACGCGCGGAGAAGGCCGTGCGCGCCCAGCTCGAAGACGGCCGCATCAGCAAGGACGACCTCGACCGGCTGCTCGGCATCGTCGCC
>JAFGSX010000227.1 GCA_016934455.1 Deltaproteobacteria bacterium | reverse complement strand
TCGGCGCCTACTTCGCGCTGGTGCTCTGGATCCTGGGCTTCAAGTACGCGGCAGCCAGCGTGGCGGGCGTGATCAACCAGACGAGCACGATCCTGGTGCTGCTGCTGGCGACGGTGTTCCTCGGCGAGCCGCTCACCAGGCGCAAGGTGATCGCGATCGGAATGGGGTTTGCCGGCGCGGTGCTGGTGATCGTCTGATCATCCGATCAGCGGCTTGCCCAGCAGCTCGACCAGCCGACACAGAAAATCCAGCAACGCGATCAGCAGCACCAGCGCGACCGCGCCCAGCGCCACCCGGCCGGCCAGCCGCAGCAGCCGCCGCGACCAGCCGCCCTCGGCGACAGGCCGGGCCGCTCGCGCCTCTCGCCAGCGCTCGGGCAACCGGGCGCGCCACTCGACCAGCTCGGCCAGCGCCCGCCGCAGCCAGCCGCGCGCGATCGCCAGCGCCGCCACCCCGGCGGCGATGCCGAGCGCAAGACCCCAGCCACCGCCGCTCTTGCCCAGCGGCCACCACAGCAGCGCCATGATCGCCAGGCCGACCGGCCAGCGCGACCGGGCGAGCAGCCGACCGGGCCACAGAGCATCGAGGACGAAGAACAGGCCCAGCGCGAACAGCGCGGCCAGCAGCAGCGCGATCGGGAAAAGCAGCCAGCTTCGCACGAACAGAAAGCTGACCCGTGGTGGCTGCGACTCGCCCAGCCAGTAGCGGGTGTGCTCGAGCCGGAGCCCCGACTTGGGCACCGCGATGCGCACCGGCATGGCGCCGGTATTGACCGAGGCTCCGGCGGCGCCCGGACCCGGGCTGCGACCGCGATCGATCCGGTCAGCTCCGGCCCACTGCGCGCGCGCTCTAAACCACTGCGCGTCGCCCCAGTAGACCTGCCTCTCGACGTCGGCGGTCGGCGCGCTGTAGGTGTTGCGGGCCGGCACGAACAGGCTCCAGTCGAGCGTCGACACCGGAAGATCGACCGCCGGCAGCCGCAGGCTCGGCCAGCCAGCCAGCCCCAGAGAACCGATGTCGTTCTCCAGCACCACCTGCAGCGTGAACGGCTGCAGCGCGTCGGTGCCGGCCGACCGCTTGAGCGGCAGCATCAGCTTGCCGCTCTGATCGCGGCTCGGTTTGACCGGCTGGTGGTCGAGCAGCGTCGAGCGCACCTCGGTGCGCGGTGGCAGCGTCAACGCCAGATGGTGGCGCAGCCGGTTGCGCAGCGTGAGCCGCAGCTCTGTCAGCACCTTGCCCTCGTCGGAGACCGCGCTGAAGGCGCGCATGCTGTCGACCGAGCCCGAGGCCGGATCCTCCTCCGGCATCCGGCTGACGCCGAGCTTGACCGCGGCCGTCGGCAGGTGAAACCGGTAGGCCTTGATCAACGGGCTGACCGCGCTGTCGATCATCTCGGGCGGGAGCTGCCGCACGTCGACCGCCACCGCGTCGCCGAGCTGCCGCTCCTCGAGCTTGAGCTTGCCGGTGACCTCGATCGCCAGCCAGCCCTGGTCGCGCTCGACCTCGCGCGGCTGCGGCCGCAGCAGGTCGAACTCCTCGCCACCGCGCGCCAGCGGCCGGTGCAGCCGGAGCGAGATCTCGTAGTTGTTGCGGATCGGAAAGGCGGTCTCGCCGCGCAGCAGATGGCCGCCGTCGACCGGCTCCAGCGCGTGGCGAAAGGCGCCCGCGCCGTCGGCCGACACCACCTGCCAGCCGGCCGGCACGAAGATCGTAAAATCCTTGGCGCCGCCGTACAGGATGCTGTAGCGAAACACCGTGAACAGGTCGAGCGCGCCCTCGTCGACCGACAGCAGGTTGAGCGTCTCGGCGTAGAGCTTGGCTTGCCGCTGCTCGGCCTCGCCCAGATCCCTGAAGCCGACCACGTGGATGCGCGCTGTCGGCTCGAGAGTGGCGTCGAGCACCGTGCCGCCCTCGCGCGAGGTGACCTCGCTGCGCACCGCGGTCGAGATGCGCGGCGACAGGCCTGCCCTCGGAAACCGGCAGACGAACCTGGTGAGAGGCGTGCGCGCGACCAGGAAATCGTACTCGATCGAGCCGCGCGGCCCGCGCGCCGGCACCAGCACCTCGAGCTCGACGCTTCTCTCGCCGCTCTCGCGCGTCACCCAGACGTGATAGCCGTTCTGCGCCGACAGCGGCACCGTCCGGCCGTCGCTGGTGGCGCGCACGATGACCGCGCCATCGCCGATCAGAGGCACGGTCTTCCACAGCTCGGGGCTGCCCAGCGTAAACTGCAGCTTGACGTCGAGGCGCAGCGCGCCAGGCTGCGCGTCGCCCTGGTAGGTGGCGGCGCCCAGCACCACCGGCGGCGCGCTGCGGCGCTCGTGCTTCTCGTGCGCCGCCTTGAGCTGATCGCGCACCTGGTGAAACTCGCCCAGCGGCACGTCGGCGTACGGCACCGGCACCGGCGCCGCCGGCCCCCGGGGAATGGTCGCAAGCTCCTCGCCGCCAAACGCGTTGAGCACCCGCTCGAGGGCCTGCTGGCGAGCCGGCACGGCCTGCCGGCCCAGCGCCGCGTTCTGGTCCATGATCGCCTTGAAGCTGGCGTTGGCCCTGGCGTCGCGATCGCCTGTGCCGCCGATCGACTCCTCGATCTCCTCGTCGGCATCCGGCTTGGACTGGTACTGATCCTCGATCTCCTCCTCGATCTCCTCCTCGATCTCCTCCTCTTGGGCCTCGTCCTCAAAATAGTCGGACTCCTCGTCCGAGGCCTCGCCCTCTAGGTCTTCGAGTCCCTCTGCGATCTGCTGCGGGACGGCTTCGGCCTCCTCCTGCGCGGCCAGCCGCAGCGATCCGCCGACGACCAGACCCGCCACCAGGACCAGGGCGCAGGTGAGCTTACGCATGGCGCACCTCCCGCCCGGCGGCCGCGCGCTGCGCCTGCCACCAGGCGGCCAGCAGCACGACCAGCGCGATCGTCGACAGCAGCAGCGGATGGCGCAGCGTCACCCACAGCGCGACGCACGCCAGCGCGATCCAGACCAGCGGCCGCAGCCGCAGCAGATCACCCCAGCTCCAGGGAGCGGACAGCCGATCGCGCACCGCGCGCCACAGCGGCCGGCCGGCCAGCCGCAACCAGGCCAGCAGCAGCGCCAGGTCGACACCCCAGACGATGCGACGGTTGATGCCGAGCACGAAGTGGCCGCACACCAGCAGCACCAGCAGCCCGATGCCCGCCGTCCACCACAGCTCGCGGCCGCGCCTGCGCCGCCACAGCAGCAGCGTGGCCAGCAGGAAGGCGACCCCGAGCGCGATCCAGCGCAGCGGCGGGATGGCGTCGCGATCGAGGTAGCTGACCGCGATGCGCGGCTGCTCGGTGCCGGGGAACAGGCGCTTGAAACGGTAGCGCTCGCCCACCAGCGGGAAGCTCGACAGCACGGCGCGGCCCCGCTCCTTGCGCGTGCTCTCGAAGGTCCAGATCGCGCGCCGCTGCTGCAGGATGTTGGTGTAGCCACCGGCCCAGGCGTGGCGCACCCAACGCACGTGATCGAGAAACTGCAGCACGCGGCGAAACGGATCGTAGCGGATGGCCGAGTACTGCCGCAGGTTGGCGTCGAACGAAAGCGGCTCGAGCGCCTCGGGGAAGTAGACGTGCCACACCACCTTGACCACCTCGATGTCGACTCCGGGCAGCACCAGCCCGCGTCGGCCGAAGCTGCCGAGCGCCGGATGCTGGAGCTTGTAGGCCAGCTCGATGATGAAGCTGCTCTCCTCGACCGCGGCGCCGCCTGCGGCCGGGATGCGAAGCTGCTGTCCCAGCAGCAGATCCTCGGGACCGCCCAGTTGATCCTGGTTATTGTCGAGGATGCGCCGCCACGCCGTCGGGTCGCCGTAGTAGAAGTTGGCGATGTCGCTCAGGGTCTCGTTCCCGGCCACCACGTGCCGCTGCTGGCTGCGCCCCTCCCCCACCCGCTGGCTCTGCCGCAGCGGCAGCAGCAGGTGCTCGCGCCCGGGCGGCGCTCCGCTCGCCGCCTGCGCCAGCGCCGGCCGCACCGGAGTGCCGTCGATCAGGGAGTGTGTCAGCAGCGCGCCCGGCGGCAGATCGATGGCGGCGTACTGCCGCGCGTTGTTGCGCACGCGCAGCTTGAGCTTGGTCACCTCGGTGCCGTCCTCGTTGATCACGCTCGACGCCTGCAGCTCGTCGATGATGGTGGTGGTCAGCTCGACCTCGGACATCCGCTCGACGGCCAGGAGAACCCGCGGCTCCTGGTCAAAGGTAAAACCCAGCAGCAGCGGGCTGCTGCTCAGATCGGTCAGCTCCGGCGGCATGTCGCGCGGCGTCAGCGCCTGCACCCGCTGCGCCTCCTTGAGCTCGACGCTCAGGCCCGGCGGCGACAGCACGCCCAGGTTGCCGGTCACCGGTGTGCCGGCCAGCGGCAGCGGCAACCGCAGATCGATGGGCGCGCTGGCGGCCTCGACCGGATACTGGAAGTGCACCGCAAAGCGCACCTTCTTGTCGACCAGGTAGCGCAGCAGGACGATCAGCCGGTTGCCCTGATCCGACGCCGTGTACCACTGCAGCACGGCGTCGCCGTCGACCCGGGAGACCTCGATGTTGGCGGGCAGCGCCAGGTCGATGCGGTCGGTCTCGCCCTCCAGGATGTCGTGGTCGAACACCGCCATGCCGTCGACCACCGACTCGCCCATCGTGAACAGGGCGTTCAGCCGCGCCTCGCTCTTGACCGCCTGCTGCTCCTTGTGGGCGAGGCGGCGGTTCCACACCAGATCGAAGCGGCCGCTGGCGTCGAGATGGGCGACCAACTGCGTGCCGCCGGCGCTCGGCCGCGGCGGCTCGAGCACGCCCGCGCCCAGGCGCGGCTCGACGTCGGTCTCGGGCAGCAGCACCGACACCACGGTGGCTCCGGCCGGCGGCAGCCTGAAGCGGAGCTGCCGCGCAAAGCGTTCCAGCTCACGGCCGAGATGAAACTTGACCCGCACCTCGTGCCCACCCGGCTGGTCGACGCCCAGCGTGTACAGGTCGCCCTCGCGCAGCAGCGAGGTCGGCTTGCCGTCGAGCAGCACCTCGCCCAGCGCCGCGCGCGCGTCGAGCACCGGCACCCGCACGTGGCCGCGGTCGTCCAGCACCTCGAACCTGGCGACCAGCGTCGCGCTGTACAGCCCCTTGCGAAACACGCCGTCGATGCGGCGCTCGATCGGGCAGACCGCGACGCCGGGCACCGGTTTCTTGGCGTTGGCCTCGAGCTGATCGCGCATCTCCTGCCAGGTCTCGAGCGGCAGGCGCACCTTGCCGTCGGCGGCCAGCGCGAGCGCGGGTACAGACAGCGACGCGAGCAGACAACCCCAGGCACGACGCTGGTTCATGGCAGACCTCGCTGGGTTGAGACGCTTGCAGACGAGCGTAGCAGCGCCCGGCGCGACGGACAATCGAGCCATCTGCATGCCAACGGACCAGCACAGCGCGGGATCTACCAGGTCAGCGCGACGCTGCTACGGGCAGTTGCCGCTGGTGACTCTGTCGCCCGCGTCGGGCACGCCGACGTCGGCGAACTCGGTCGGGATGCTGTTGCACCACCACGAGCCGCAGTCGGTCTGCCGCGCGAAGTGCAGGT
>JAFGSX010000226.1 GCA_016934455.1 Deltaproteobacteria bacterium | reverse complement strand
GCTGGGGTCGCGCGCGGCGCGATCGAGCGCGGCGCGCGCGTCATCCAGCCGCATCTCGTCGTAGGCGGCGGCGGCCTTGGCCAGCCAGCCCGAGTGCGGGTTTTCCGTCACGGCACCGGAGCTCGCTGACGCCGCGTCTCCGGGAGCAGGGGCGAGGCTGGTGGCTGGCTCGGCGGTCGGCGCGCTGGCCTGCCCGTAGGTCGCCAGGAGCGGGGTGGCCAGCAGGGCGATGCAGCGTGGAAAACCGTTCGGGATCATGACGTCCGCGCCCGGGTTCAGCGTGCTATGCTGAAATGTATCATGAGAAGTTTGCCGGCGGCGATGGTTGTCGCGATCGCAGCACAGGCCTGCGTGCCACCGCCGCGCCCGCTGCCGCCGCAGCCTTCCGACGCCGCGGTCGGGTGCATCGACACCGACGGCTACGCCGACGCCATGGGCAGCGGTCATTTGTTTCTGGTCGACGAGTTTGGCTTTGCCGAGCTCGGCAAGTGTCTCGATCGCGACGGTGACGGCGAGAGCGATTGCGCGATCAACCGCGCCTGGCGGCCGCTGCTGCCCGTGCTCAACAACATGCTGGTCGCCGCCGTCTCCAATGGCCGGATCTTGATGGTGTTCGAGGTGGCGGGGCTGTGCGCGCCGTACGACGGCGCCGACCCCGCGGTGACGATCAAGATCTACCCGGCAACCGACGCCGACCCAGATCCCACCAACAACCTCTGCCTCGAACCCGGCTGCGGTCAGGTGCTCGCCCGCGCGAAGTACATGTCAGATGGCCAGAGCTTGTACCGGGCGCCACCGCAACCGGTGATCGAGTACCGGGTGCGCACCGCGATGGGCGCCGATCTGGCGATCGATCTCGAGCAGGCATCCGAGCCAATGACGATTAAGGAACTCGACATGACATGCCTGTTGCCCGAGCAGATGGACGAGCTCTCTGAAGGCGTGTTGTGTGGTGTGGCGCCGGTTGACAATTTGGCGCTGGTGCGGCTGCCGGTCTGCGATTACCTGCCCGCTTTTTGCCAATTGGCGCTGATCCCTGACGACCTCAACCTGGCCGAGTACCTGGTGGTGCTCGGCCAGCAGCCCGATGTCGATATGGACGGTGACGGGCTGGAGGAGATCGAGCTAGACACCAACAACCGGACGCTGCTCTGCTACGACGGCGACGGCAGCGTCATGGGTGCCAAGGACTGCCTGCACGATCCCGCGATGCAGGACGGCTATTCGGTCTGCTTCTCCTTTCACGGCATCCCCGGCGCCATCGTCGGCATCGACGATTGATCGCGTCGCAGTCGGGCCCGGCGGCCAGACCGCGCCCGGCAAACGCCCTTTCTTGACCTGGGTCGTTAGCTGCGGCCAAATGAAGGCGGTGGCGTGTGTCCGCCGGTCGAGCGACGTGAGCGATCGAACCGACAAGCCGCAATCCGACCCGGGCCCTGGCCCGGCCGCTGCCCCGGAGGCGCCGCGCGGCGGGGTGCCCTTTGGTCGCTACACCCTGCTGCGCAAGATCGCGACCGGCGGCATGGCGCAGCTCTACCTCGCCACCATGGCGGGCGAGGCCGACTTCAAGAAGATGTGCGTGGTCAAGAAGATCCTGCCGCACCTGGGCGAGCAGGAGCACTTTGTCAACATGTTCCTCGACGAGGCGCGCATCGCGGCCACGCTCAACCACCCCAACATCGTGCAGATCTACGACCTGGGAAAGGTCGGCGGCGCCTACTTCATTGCCATGGAATACGTCGCCGGCGAGGACCTGGCGCGCATCGCCAAGCGCGCGCTGCAGGAGAGCTGCGAGCTGCCGTTGGAGCTCTGCTGCCGCATCGGCGCCGATCTGTGCGCCGGCCTGCACTACGCGCACGAGCAGCGCGACATCGAGGGGCGGCCGCTCAACATCGTGCACCGCGACGTGTCGCCGCAGAACATCCTGGTCACCTTCGACGGCCAGGTGAAGATCGTCGACTTCGGCATCGCCAAGGCGGCCAACAAGGCGGCGCACACGCGCACCGGCACCATCATGGGCAAGACCTCCTACATGTCGCCCGAGCAGTGCCTGGGCGGGGATCTCGATCGCCGCTCGGACATCTTCGCGGTCGGCATCCTGCTGTTCGAGCTGATTACCCGGTCGCGCCTGTTCAAGCGCGAGAACGAGCTCCTGACCATGCGCACGATCACCGAGGAGGACGCGCCGCGCGTCAGCGCGCGGCGGCCGGGGGTGCCGGCGGCGCTGGAAGAGATCGTGGGGCGCGCCCTGCAGCGCGAGCGCGAGCGGCGATTTGCCAGCGCGCTCGAGATGCGCGAGGCGCTCGAGCACTTCATCGCCGACTTCGGGTTGCCGGCGTCGGGGCTCGAGGTCGGCGAGCTGATGCACAGCTTGTTCCCGGACCACGCCGACCGCCAGTCGCGGATGCGCGAGGCGATCTCGATCTCGGAGGTGATCCGGGCGCTGCCCTCGACCGGCGTCAAGGACCTGGGCACGCCGTCGGCGCCGGTGACGCTGACGGAGACGGCGTCGTCGCGGCGGCGCCGGCGGGTCGGCCGCGGGATCGGGGTCGGCGCGGCGCTCGCGGTGGCCGCGGCCGCGGCGCTGGCGATCGCGCTCTGGCCCAGGACGAGCGGCCAACTGGTGCTGTCGTCGGTTCCCGCCGGTGCCCAGGTGCTGCTGGACCACACGGCGCGCGGCGCCACCCCGCTGGCGCTTAACGACCTGAGGCTCGACCACGCCTATCTGCTCGAGGTCAGCGCCTCGGGCTTTGCACCGCACCGCGAGAATCTCTACCTGACCGCCGATCGGCCGAGCCGCGAGGTCAGGCTGGTGCTCGAACCGGTGGCGCCAGCCGCCATCGGCACCATTGTCGTCGCCACCGATCCGCCCGGGGCCGGCGTGTTGCTCGACGGCAACGACACCGGCCTGCGCACACCGGCCCGGCTCGAGGGGGTGCCGTCCGATGTCGAGCACAGCGTCGGGGTGACGCTCGCCGGCTATGCCGGCGAAACGCGGCGCGTCCTGCTGCGGCCGGGCGCGGAGCAGCGGGTCGATCTGGCGCTGACCAGAAAGGCGGCGCGCGCCCCGACGTCGGGGGGTGTGGTCGGGCCTGCTCCAAAGCGGCCGTCGGATCGACCGCCGCAGGTCGCGCCGCCGGTCGGCAAGGCCAGGGGGCTGCTGTCGCTGCGCACCAAGCCGTGGACCACCGTCTACCACGGCAGCGTCGAGCTGGGGCCGACGCCGCTGTTCAAGCAGGAGCTGCCGGTGGGACCGGTCACGCTGCGGCTCGTCAACCGCGAAAAGGGTATCGACCAGACGATCACGGTCGAGATCAAGGAGCAGGGCGTCACGGTCGTCGACAAGACGCTGCCGTGAGCGGTGCACCCGCCGACCAGAGCCGGTTATCGCTTACGCGGGCGCCCCGGCGTCGTCCGCAGGACGCCGCTCGACCGGAGGCGGGTCGTCCGGCGGCGGTTGACCGTCGACCGCAGCGCGCTTGCGGTGCGGCACCTGCGTCAGGTGAGAGCCGCTCGGCCCGGCCAGCCCGGCGACGACATGTCGCACTCGCTCGGCCAGCGCCGCGTCTTCGTCCTCGAACTGTTCGGGCGGGATCGGGTCGCCGATGCGCATGCCGACCACCCCCGGCGTGGTGTAGAAACGCCGCGCCTGCATGCGCTCGGCCGAGCCGACGATGCCGACCGGCACGATCGGAACCTGAGCTGCCCGCGCCAGCACAAACGCACCCGCCTTGAACGGCCCGACGGTGCGCGGTGGAAACCGGGTGCCCTCGGGGAAGACGATCACCGACTTGCCGCCGCGCACGCCGCTGGCGGCGGCCCGCAGCGCGGCGATAGCCTGGGTGCCGCGCGCCCGGTCGACGAAGATGTGGCCCGAGAGAGACATGGCCCAGCCCATAAAGGGCACTCGCGCCAGCTCGCGCTTGGCCACGAAGTGCGCGCACTGCGGCAGCCAGCCCAGCGCGATCAGAATGTCGAGGCCGCTCTGATGGTTGCAGACGTAGACGTAGGACTGTGTGCGATCGATCTTCTCCGCTCCGCGCACCGCGACGTGGACGTCGCCGACCAGCAGCGTGATCCGCGCCCACCAGCGCGAGAAGAAATCGACGCCGGCGGCGCCGAACAGCGGGTAGCTGAACATCGCCAGCGTGGCCATGAGCGGAACCAGGAGCACGCCTATGCCCGTGCGCACCATAGCGCTGAATTTGCGCAACATACCCCTTGATAGTGATGGCGCAGCGCTCTTGGCAAGGCCCGGCCGTTGCCGGCCATCGATTTTGACGCATTGCGTTTGACGGTGGCCGGCGGCCGCGCGTCAAAAACTGGCTTTGCCAACGCTGCACATTAAATAATGATCACGCAGGTGATCGCCGCGCAGCTCGCGGGGAGTTGCCCGCAGCAGCGCCCAGGAGGTGTACCGCATGCTCGAGAACACCACACCCGCGCGCGAGCTTCTGCTCGCGCTACCCAAGTCCGACCTCCACGTGCACCTCGATGGCTCGGTGCGGCCGTCGACCCTGATCGAGCTGGCGCGCGACTACAACATCTCGCTGCCGGCCAACACCGAGGAGGGGCTTTACCAGCTCGTCTTCAAGGAGCGCTACGCCTCGCTCGCCGAGTACCTGATGGGGTTTCGGTACGCGACCGCCGTGATGCAGACCGAGCCCGCGCTCGAGCGCATCGCCTACGAGCTGGCCATCGACAACCTCGAGGAGGGGGTGCGCTACGTCGAGGTGCGCTTTGCCCCGCAGCTCCACATGCACCGCCACCTGGGCTTTGTGCCCGTGGTCAAGGCGGTCGACCGCGGCCTGCGGCGCGCGGCCGACGAGTTCAATGCCCGGCCGCAGATCCGATCGGGCAAAGAGCCGCCGTTTGTCTACGGCATCATCGTCTGCGCCATGCGCATGTTCAAGGAGGGGCACAGCGAGTACTACAACAATCTGCTGCACGCCCAGCAGTACGCTCCACCGCGTGAAGTCTACTCCCTGGCTTCGCTCGAGCTGGCTCGCGCCGCGGTCTGCGCACGGGAGGAGTACGGCCTGCCGATCGTAGGTTTTGACCTGGCCGGGGAGGAGGCCGGCTATCCGCCGGACGATCACCGCGAGGCCTACGACTTCGCGCACCAGAACTTCATGAAGAAGACCGTTCACGCTGGCGAGGCCTATGGCCCGGAGAGCATCTTTCAGGCGATCACCCGGCTGCATGCAGATCGCATCGGCCACGGGACGTTTTTGCTGGATCCGGAGATGATCACGGATCCCACCATCACGGATCGCTCCGGTTATGTCCGGGCTCTGAGCCAGTACATCGCCGATCGCCGGGTCACGCTCGAGGTTTGCCTGACCAGCAACCAGCAGACCATCCCGGAGCTTGCGGATCTATCCAATCACAGCCTGCGCAAGCAGCGCGACTCGCGGCTTTCGGTCGCGATCTGCACCGACAACCGGACCGTCAGCCGGACCACCGTGACGCGCGAGCTCGAGCTTGCGGTCAAGCATCTCGGATTTACGTTCAAGGACACGCGGGCCGTGATCATGCACGGATTCAAGCGCGGATTCTACCCCGGGACCTATCTATCCAAGCGCAGGTATGTAAGGCAAGTGCTTGATTATTTGCAGGAAGTCGAGCAGAAATTCGGATCCGCCGCAGGTGGGACACCGACCGCGGTGGTCGGCTGATCCGGCCGCCGCGCTGCCGTTGCAGAGATCTCAGCGCTGCCCGACCAGGTCCACCTCCCGGATCTGCGGATAGGAGACCCGCTGCCGCCGCAGCTTGCCACCGATGACCGCGTGGATCTCAAAAACCCCCTGCTGCGCCGGGACAACGATCCGGGGGCCTTTGCCGGCCATCTTGCCATCCACGAACACCGCGACTCCGGCGGGTGCCTTGATGACCAGGCAATCGAATAGACTTGCCAGCCCTGGCAGGCCGCGCATCGCGGCGTCGATCGGGATCGCGAAGTTGATGGCATTGGAGTCGGTCAGGCCCGTGGTCACGATGCCGACAACGCGGCCGTTGCGGTCCAGGATCGGGCCGCCCGAATTGCCGGGGTTGAGCGGGATCTGGGTCTGGAAGACCGGCTTTGTGGATCCGGCCGGGTAGATGTTGCTCACCATGCCCTCGGTGAAGCTCCAGACACCGCCGCGGCCGTGCCCGATGGAGGCTACCCAGCTACCGACGCGAAGCGAGCCGGGATCGCCAGGGGGAATCGCGGTCACGGTCCCGGCATCGATCTTGACAAGAGCCAGATCCAGATTGTCGAGCCCGCGCTCGACCACCTGTCCGCGCAGCCGGCGGCCGTCGTGAAGCACGACGTCAACCACGGCGCTCTTTCCGACGACGTGCGCATTGGTCAGAGCCAGACCGTCCGCCGACACGAAGAAGCCGGATCCGAATCCGTCGCCGGCGCCGATGAAGACGACGGCCGGAGCGGTCGAATCGAAGAGCCGCTGGCGCTGCTTTTCGAGCGCGGTGATCGGATCCGGGGTTACGGCAAGGGAGGGCGTGGAGAATTGAGGCGCCAGGAAAAGCGGGAGCAGAAAGAAGAGCGGGGATCGGGCGCGCATGATGGCTCCGGCTCTATTCAAGGTCGGTCAGGCCGAGATCTCGGGCCAGCTTTTTGTTAAAATCGTCGGCCAACTCGCGGGCCTCGGTCGGCTCGACCGGGTGCGGGTTGATGGCGCCGCCGACCATCCCCACCACCACACCCACGCCAGCCACGCCCGCCCCGCCGATCAGCGTGCCAAAAACCAGCGTCATCTTGGTATCGTCATCGAGCGCGCTGTCCGGGATCAGCAGTGCCAGCGGAGACATCGAGACCGCGAGCAGACCGAGGCCGCCGAGCACTGAGCCCGGCACGATCAGGGCGTTGCGCACGGTCTCGCTCGACCGGTACTGTTCGGCCAGGTCGGGCCGACCGACGGTCTCGTAGAATTCGTCGCCCGCCAGAGGTTTTTTGTACTTGCCCTGGTAGGCGTTGGTCCAGCTATTGACCACGGCGCCGCTGCCGGTGTCGACCGCGACCATGTCCTCGAACCAAACCACCTCTTTCTCGAACCGCTCCCGCGCCTGGTGCTGCGAGGCCGAGATGTTCTTGGTCAGGCTGGCCACGGCGCTGGCCGCGTCGCCGGGCAGGCCCTCGCCAGCGCCGCCAGAGGCGGGCGGTGGCTCGAGCGGCACTCCGCGCCGGGCCGACAGCGCAGCCGCGACCTCGCTCTGCTTGTCGTAAAAGGTCACCACCGTGGTCGGCGGCGCACCGGATTCGCCGCCGAACAGGCGCACCACCGCGACCATGGCTACCGGCAGCTTGGCACAGCGGGCCACGATGGCCGCGTCGTCGAGCCGGGAGAGGTTGCCGAGACCGCGATCGTCCATCACCAGCTCGGTCTTGCCGGAATCGCGCAGCGCCCGGGAGAGCGCCGCCGCCGCCTGCTCGAGCTCGCGGTTTCGCTCGCCGGCCGCCACCACCGCGATCGTCTTCATCTCCCCCGTGACATGGGCTGCAACGCGCTCGCTGCTGAAGGTATCGCTCCACCCGGCAGCGGCCGCGGACCCGGTCGCGGCCAGCGTCAGGGCAAGGGCAAACGGGATCATGAAGCGTGCCGAAGACATGGTCGACTCCTCGCGATCTGGAGCCGCGTTGCCGGAAGCGAACCAGACGCTGCCCGGGACCCGGCGGCTCGATGTGGGCTCGCCTGGCTATCGAACGGGGAGGGCGGCGCGGTCGAAAAAAAAACAGGGCAGCGAACAACGAAGTCGGGCGGGCTGACTGCCGCTTCATGCGCCAATAGCAGCGAGCAGAAGCCCGATGCGACGAAACGTGAGCGAGGAGCCGGCGCAGCAGACTTTCCGGTCTGTGAGCAGGCACCGCAGCGAACAACGAAGTCGGGCGGGCTGACTGCCGCTGCGATCCTACCAGGGGGCCTCGAAGTAGAGCTGATAGGCGCTGACGTTGCCGCACGAGCTGCAGATGAAGTGATGGATCTGGACGTCGCCCAGCACCAGGAAGGGATCGACGTCGCCCCAGTAGCGCGCGGCGACCGCCTCCTTGATCGCGGTCTTGCGCTTCTGCATCCCCTCGCAGCGCGGGCAGACCGTGACCGGCCTGGTCTTCCACTGGCTCTTGAGCTTGCGCCTCTTTTTCTTGAGCTTGAGGGCCATCGCGATCGCTCCCAGGCCATGATACCCTACCCCTGGCCCGCGCCAAGCGCTAGCATGTGCGGGCAGCGAATCGTGCAACCGTTTGGCAGAGACGCCCATGGCCAAGATCGAGGACGGTGGACATCAACTGCGCGACGTCAAGCGCGGTTTTTCGACCAAGCAGATGATCAAGGGCGCCGGCGGAGGCATGCGCGGCGCCGACTACCTGGACCTTGAAGCCGAGTTTCTCGAGCGGCGCGACAGCAGCGCCTCGGTCAACCTGCGCGCCAGCGATCAGGAGCTGGCGCTGGCCAGCAGCATGATGAAGGCCGCGGCCGCGGGCCAACTGGGTGCCCAGGAGGCGCAGCGGCTGAAGCCGTCGGCCGCGCCCGGGGTGACCGACGCGGTCGACGCGCGCCAGGTCGTCAACCCGGCGGCGGCTCAGGCCGAGACCGATAAGCTCGACGAGCAGACCAGGCTCGAGGACGAGCGGGTCAAGCGCAAGCTGCTGCTGCGCGACCACGAGGAGAAGGCTGAAGAGGACGGGGAGGAGGAAGAAGAGGGCGATGAGGACGTCGAGTGGGTCGGGCCGTTTGCCGACAGCGACGTCGACACCGTGCTCAAGGGCTCGACCACCGAGCAGATCGGCCGCCTGGTCCAGGATCCCGAGGTCGAGATGCGGATCTACGGGTCGCTGCGGCTGGTCGATCCCAACGACATGCGGCAGGCGCTGGCCACGCCGCTGCGGGTGGCGCGCCACCTGCGCGTGATCGCCGGCCGCATGCTGCAGGACGCCGGCTTCAGCCGCGACGACGTGGTGCACTACCTGAGCGGCTGCTTCGTCAACCTGGGGCGCGAATTCGGCGGCCCGGCGCTGCGCAACTACACCTCCAGCGTCGGTGTCGGCGCCGTCTACCCGCTCGAGGTGGTCGAGCACCTGACCGAGATCGCACCCTGGTTCATTCCGAAGACCACCGTGGCGCCCTTTGTGCTGGGCCGCAAGCGCATCACCATGAGGGCGGGCAAGGCCATCACGCTGCGCTGCGATCCCAGCATCAAGATCACCGCCTTCGCGCTCAAGGGCGGCGGCGAGCCGGGCTACCAGTTCGCGCCGCGGCCCGAGGCGGGCGAGTTTGGCCTAAACGTGTTGACGCCCGGCAAGTACACGCTGCTGCTCTGCGGTGTCGACGACTACGGCTTCGAGCGGGTGCAGGAGCTCAAGGTCACGGTCAAGGATCCGGCGCAATCCGAGGCGGTCGACGGTGGCGAGCGGTCCCGGAGCGCGCCACCGCCGGCCGCGCGACGGGCGCCGCCCGCACCAGAGGCCGCGCCCGCGCGCACGCCAGCCCCGGCCGCGCCAGCGGCTCCGGCTTCTCGGCCGTTGCCCAGATCGGTGCCGCGCCCTGGTCCGGCGCCGGCGCGACCCGGCGCTCCCATCGCACCGAGGCCGACGGGAGCGAGCAGGACACCGTCGGCGCCATCGCGGCCGGTGCCGCGTCCCGGAGCCGGTGGCGTGCCGCGGCCGGCCGGCGGTGTGCCGCGGCCGTCGACCATGCCGGGGGGAAGGCTACCTCCGGGCTACCGCAAGCCCGGCGACCGTTGAAGCAACGCCCCCACCAGGTTTGCGGTGGTTGGCGTCGGAGAGGAACGCCATGGCAGAGTTCAGCTATCAGGAGCCGTTTGTGCACGGAACCGATCGCACGCCGTACCGGCTGTTGACCAGGGAGCACGTCAAGGTCGAGCGGTTTGGCGACAGGGAGTTTCTCGTCGTCGCGCCCCAGGGGCTGGAGCTGCTGGCCAACCAGGCCTTGCGCGACGTCTCGTTCCTGATGCGGCCCGGGCAGCTCCAGGCGTGGGCCGACATTCTCGCCGATCCCGAGAGCTCGCCCAACGACCGCGGTGTCGCGGCCGCGATGCTGTTCAACGCCGAGGTCTCGGCCAAGTTCGTGCTGCCTTTCTGCCAGGACACCGGCACCGCCACCATCGTGGCCAAGAAGGGGCAGCAGGTGTGGACCGGCGTCGACGACGCAGAGTGGCTGACGCGCGGGGTGTACAAGACCTACAGCGAGGAGAACCTGCGCTACTCGCAGACCATCCCGCTGACCATGTACGAAGAGGTCAACTCGGGAAACAACCTGCCGGCGCAGATCGACATCTACGCCGTGCCCGGCATGCAGTACGAGTTCTTGTTCGTGGCCAAGGGCGGCGGCTCGGCCAACAAGACCTACCTGTTCCAGGAGACCAAGGCGCTGCTCAACCCGACGTCGCTGGAGAAGTTCCTCGTCGAGAAGATGAAGACGCTGGGCACGGCGGCGTGCCCGCCCTACCATCTTGTGTTCGTCGTCGGCGGCACCTCGGCCGAGGCCTGCCTCAAGACCGTCAAGCTGGCCTCCACCGGCTACTACGACGACCTGCCGACCGCGGGCAACCGGGGGGGGCAGGCGTTCCGCGACGTCGAGCTGGAGCAGAAGATCCTCAGGGCGGCGCAGCAATGCGGCATCGGCGCCCAGTTCGGCGGCAAGCACTTCGCCATCGACGTGCGCATCGCGCGGTTGCCGCGCCACGGCGCGTCGTGCCCGGTGGGCATGGGTGTCAGTTGCTCGGCGCACCGCAACCTTCGGGCCAAGATCGCGGCGGACGGCATCTTCGTCGAGCAGCTCGAGGCCAACCCGGGCCAGTACATCCCGCAGAAATACCGGGCCAAGCACGAGCACGGGGTGGTCAAGATCGACCTCGACCGGCCGATGAAGGAGATCTGCGCCGAGCTGTCGAAGTATCCGATCAAGACCCAGCTCGCGCTCAACGGCACCATCGTGGTGGCGCGCGACATCGCGCACGCCAAGCTCAAGGAGATGCTCGACCGCGGCGAGCCGCTACCGCAGTACGCCAAGGATCACCCGATCTACTACGCCGGCCCGGCCAAGACGCCCCCGGGTTTGCCGGCTGGCTCGTTCGGCCCGACCACGGCCGGCCGCATGGACAGCTACGTCGAGCTGTTCCAGAGCCAGGGCGCGTCGCTGGTGATGATCGCCAAGGGCAACCGCAGCCAGGCGGTGACCGACGCCTGCAAGAAGCACGGCGGCTTTTACCTGGGCAGCATCGGCGGCCCGGCCGCGCTGCTGGCGCAGGACAACATCAAGAAGGTGGAGCTGATCGCTTTCCCCGAGCTGGGCATGGAGGCGATCTACAAGATCGAGGTGGTCGACTTTCCGGCCTTTATCCTGGTCGACGACAAGGGCAACGATTTTTTCAAGCAGCTATCTTGATCGGGGCGGCGCTGCGCCCGCCCCCCGTCGAGGGTGAACCTCGACGGGACCCCCCACCCGGCTCGCGCGCTTTGCGCGCGGTCAGGCGATACCCATTGCTGATCTGGAGAGCGACCGGGCTCGAGCGAAGGGGCTGCGGGCAGTATTGCGCTGCTCACCGCAGTTGATCCTGTTTGGCGGGGGGCCGGCGGAAGCGGCCCGCCCAGTGGCGTTTTCAACAACAACAAAACCTGACGCCGATCAGCGGGACCCCGCCAAAAATAGGCTCAAGCGAAGTGATACCGAATCAATCTGATTCGACCCAATTGTGGGGCCCCGCTCTGCCGGCGGATCTTTTTGTCCTCGGCGGGGCTCGGAAAAAAG
>JAFGSX010000225.1 GCA_016934455.1 Deltaproteobacteria bacterium | reverse complement strand
TCGGGCATCGCCGTCGACAACCGACTCCGACGACCGATTACAGATGTCGTGAAAATCGACTCTGATACCCCTTTTTCTGGAGAACTCGATTGCCCTGGCAGGTGGCCCGCGCCGTCTGTTCTGCTTTTCGACGCAGGTGCTATAGTGCCCGCCGATCCGGGGGTGACGACGCCTGCTCGGGTCTCGCCGTCGTCGTCGAGGAGCGCTTCATGGACTACGCCGAAGTCGGGCTGATCGCCGGGCTCGAGGTGCATCAGCAGTTGTTCACCGAGAAAAAGATGTTCTGCCACTGCCCGGCCGGCCGCTACGTCAAGAGCCACGACGGCAGCGTGCTGCGCCACATGCGGCCGACGCTGTCCGAGCTGGGCGAGTACGACGGCACCGCGCTGATGGAGTTCAAGACCAAGAAGAACATCATCTACCTGCTCAACGAGCAGAACGTTTGCACCTACGAGATGGACGACACCCCGCCGTTCCTGGTCAACCAGCAGGCGATCGACGTCGCGATCGAGCAGTGCCTGATGCTCAACTGCGACATCGTCGACGAGGTGCACATCGCCCGCAAGCAGTACCTGGACGGTTCGATCCCGACCGGCTTCCAGCGCACCGCCATCGTCGGCGTCAACGGCAAGCTGCCGTTCAGCGGCCGCGAGATCACGGTGCTCCAGGTCAGCGTCGAGGAAGATAGCTGCCGCGAGGTCAGCGATCAGGGCCATCTGATCGTGTGGCGCACCGACCGCCTGGGCATGCCGCTGATCGAGACCGTGACCGGTCCCGACCTGCGCACGCCGGACGAGGTGGCCGAGGCGATCCTGCTGGTCGGCCGGGTCTGCCGCTCGACCGGCCACGTCCGGGTCGGCATCGGCGCCAGCCGGCAGGACGTCAACGTCAGCGTGCGCGGCGGCCACCGGGTCGAGATCAAGGGCGTTCCGCAGGCGTGGTGGGCGCGCAAGCTGGTGCACGGCGAGGCGGTGCGACAGGTCAACCTGCTCAGGCTGCGCGGCCACCTGGCCGAGCGCGGTTTCAAGAGCGGCGACGATATCCAGATCCGCCATGCCGAGGTCACCAATCTGTTCGCTCAGAGCGAGTTGACGATTCTGCGCGCTGCGTCGTTCGAGCATTTCTGCAAGGACGAGAGGCGGCGGCCCGGCTTCGAGCTGGGCAATGGCCCGTTCTGCGCGCGCGCGGTGCGGCTCAAGGGGCTGGCTGGCACACTGTCGTTCCCGACCCAGCCCGACCTGACCTTTGCCCACGAGCTGTCGGGCCGCGTTCGCGTCGTCGCCGGCCTCGACCAGCAGCCGATCCTTTTCCATAGCGAAAAATGGCCCGACTACCGCGGGTCGCTCGACGAGCTCAAGCGCGTGCGCAAGCGGCTGCGCTGCGAGGAGGGCGACGCGGTGGTCTTGGTCTGGGGGCCGACCGAGGACACTCTGACCGCGGCCGAGGAGATCCGGCTGCGCTACGTCGACGCCATCCGGGGTGTGCCGGCCGAGACCCGGCAGCCGTTTCGCGACGGCCACACCGACTTCGAGCGAATCCTGCCGGGACCGGATCGCATGTACCCGGACACAGATAGCCAGCCCACGCCGGTCACCCGCGAGCGGGTGGAGCTGCTGCGCGCCGGGCTGGCGATGCGGCCGTGGGAGCGCGAGCAGCGTTACTCCGCAGCCGGCGTGCCGACCGCGATCACGCACTACCTGATCCGGCGCGGCGGCGCCAACCTGGTCGATCACGTCGTCACGCAGGGCGCCGACGTCAAGCAGGCATGCTTCCTGTTCGGCGAGCGGCTCAAGTTCCTGCGCCGCGCCGGCGTCGCGGTCGACCGCATCCCGCTCGAGCGCTGGTGCGAGTACTTCGCGTCGCTGGCCACGACCCCGTTGCTCAGGCAGGCCTGGCAACAGATCGTGCGCGCACTGGCGACCACGCCCGAGCTGACGGTGACCGCCGTCGTCGACCAGCTCGGCCTGGGCACGCCACCCCGGGATTGGCGAGACCACATCGCGGCCGCAGTCAAGCCGGCGCTCAGCGACGCCTATAGCCTGGACGCCGAGCGGCTGGGCCGCCTGCTGATGGGCCGGGTGATGCCCGAGCTGCGCGGCAAGGTCGACGTCGAAGAGATCAAGGCCGCACTCAAGCGGGAGATCGAGCGGGCGCTCAAGCGTTGAGCCGAGGATGGCGATGAGTCAGGCACCTGATGCACTTAAGGGATACAAGGGGCACGCGCGCGAGAAGCTGCAGGGCTGGGGCGTGCGGGTCTGGAGCGACGTGTGCGTGGTCAACGACGCGGGCAGCCGCTTCGAGGGCGTGATCCTGCCGCGCAGCGAGACGCTCGACGACCAGCACATCGTCATCAAGATGAAAAACGGCTACAACGTCGGCGTCCAGGTCGACCGCGTGCGCGAGATCAGGGAGGTCGGCTACAAGGAGGCGATCTACAAGATCCCGGAAAAGGAGTTCCCGACCAACCCGGCGCTGCGCAAGGTGACCCTGCTCGGCACCGGCGGCACCATCGCCTCGCGCCTCGACTACCGCACCGGCGCTGTTATCCCGGCCTTTACCCCGGGCGAGCTATACGGCGCGGTGCCCGAGCTGGCCGATATCGCCAACCTGACCACCAAGAAGCTCTTCGGCGTTTTTTCGGAGAACATGGCCAGGGAGCAGTACATCGCCCTGGCCCGGGCGATCGGCGACGAGATCCGGGGTGGCGCCGACGGCATCGTCATCGGCCACGGCACCGACACCATGGGCCACACCGCGGCCGTGCTTTCGTTCATGGTGCAGGACTCGCCGGTACCGATCGTCATCGTCGGCAGCCAGCGCTCGAGCGACCGGCCGTCGTCGGACGCCGCGCTCAACCTGATCCACGCCGTGCGCGCCGCTGCCTACGGAGACATCGCCGAGGTGCAGATCTGCATGTTCGGCCCGACCTCGGACCGCTTTGGCCTGCTGCACCGCGGCACCCGCTGCCGCAAGATGCACAGCTCGTATCGCTCGACCTTCCGCACGGTCGGCGACATCCCGCTATGCCAGGTCAGCCGCGACAGCTTTGTCTACCTCAACCGCGACTACCTCAAGCGCGATCCAACCCGCCAGGTCAAGATCGACGCCGTCTACGACGACCGCGTCACCATCCTCTACTACTACCCGGGCATGACGCCAGATCTGGTCGACGCGCTGGTCGAGAAGGGTTACCGCGGCATCGTCATCGCCGGCACCGGCCTCGGCCACGTCAACAAGCCGCTCTACCCTGCGCTCAAGCACGCCATCCAGAGCGGCGTTCACGTCGTCATGTGCGTGCAGACGCTGTGGGGCTACGTGCAGATGTACGTCTACGACACCGGCCGCGACCTGCTCGACCTGGGCATCGTGCCGCTCGAGAACATGCTGCCAGAGACCGCGCTGATGAAGCTGTCCTGGGTGCTCGCCCATACCGACCAGCGTGAAGAGGTCAAGTGCATGATGCGGCAGCCGATCAACCACGAGGTGACCGAGCGCGAGCCGCACAACGGCTACCTGATCATGCAGGGCGGCCTGCCCGAGACCGAGGCCTACATCGCCGCGCACTGGAAGTGACGATCAGGTCGCGAGCTGCATCCCGGCCACGCGCTGCACCAGCTCCGCGAGGTCGGCTGCCAGAAACAGCTCCAGCTCGCCGGCGTCGAACCAGAGGCCCAGGCAGTTGGCGCACTGTTCGATGTGAAATGGCGGCGTGCCGGCCACCCGATGGCTGGTCAGGCGGATGCGGCAGCGCGGGCACTCGCCCACGATCGCATCGAGCGCAGCGGCGTTGGACTGATCGCCTTGCGTCGCACCGCGACCGCCGGACACGAAGCGCCGGCCGAGAATGCGGTTGATCTCCCAGACGTCGAGCCACTGGCCGCCGCAGTCGTGGCAGCAGTCGATGACGATGCCATTGGAGTTGGGGTGCGGCAGCAGCATGCCGCCGCACTTGGCGCACGGTCTGGCCTGCACCGGCGGCAGCGAGGCGGTGCGCAGGAAGCAGGTGGCTCCGGTACCGGCAACGGCCCGGGCCCAGGCGGCCAGGTGGATCGCCGGGATCCCGTGCAGCCGCAGCTCGAGCGCGCTCTGCAGCTCGTTGCGGGCGCTGGCGGCGCAGGCCTCGCGCCGATCGCGTCTCGGATCGCACCAGCGCAGGGCCAGCTCCGCCAGATCGTCCGGCAGGCCTGAGCGAACCTCCTTCGGGTGGCGCACCTGGCGCGTGGCCAGGGCCAGCGCGCTCGACAGATCGGTCACCTGGTGGGGGCGCTGGCCGGTCAGCAACTCGTAGAACACCACGCCCAGCGCGTACAGATCGGTGGCGGGCGTGACGCCCGAGCCGTCGAGCTGCTCGGGCGCCATGTAGGACAGCTTGCCCTTGATCTCGTCAGCGCGGGTCTGGGCTGCCTCGACCTTGAGCTGCTTGGCCAGGCCGAAGTCGGCGACCCGCACCTCGCCGTGACAGCCGATCAGCACGTTCTCGGGGCTGATGTCGCGATGAATGATGGGCGCCGGCTGACCGCTGGCGTCGACGAAGTTGTGCGCCTCCTCCAGCGCCCACAGCACCTGGTGGACGACATAGCCGCACAGCGTCGGCGGCAGCGGACAGCCGAGATCCTCGCCCCGGCTCATCAGCCGCCGCAGATCGATGCCCTCGACCAGCTCCATCACCAGATAGGGCATGCTTTCTGCGACGCTGACGTCGATCACCGGCACGATGTTGGGGTGGCTCAACTGCGCCCCCAGGCGCGCCTCGCGCAAGAATAGCTCGAGGTGGTCGGGCCGCGAGGTCAACCGCGGGTGAATCCTCTTCAGCGCGACCGGTCGCTGGTAACCGCCCGGCCCCTCGCGCCGGGCGCGCCACACCTCGCCCATACCGCCGCTCGCCAGGTGTTCCTCGAGCACGTAGGGGCCCAGCAACTGACCGCGGGAGAGCTCGGCCGGCTCGCCGCTGGGCTCGGCAAAGGGATCGGAGACAGCGCGCGCTGCTGGGCTGCGCCGGTTGCGGCGTGCGACTCTGGTCTGCTGGCAACGCCGGGTCAATTCGCGTTTCCCCCACGCCCGGCCATGATTATCCGTGGCCGCGGGTAATGGCGCCACCCGATTTTTCACGGCGTTGTGCGGTCCGGTTTGCACCACAATGGGCCAGGGGTGACAGTTTTGTCGCAGAGCGCGGCGCTGGCTATCGAGGCACCGGCGCAAGAGCTTGAATTTTAATCGATTTTTTTTGGTCAAAAATTTGCGCCTGATGGCGCACGCCTTGCAGAATGATTGGCATGGCCAGGCCGCGAATTTCGATCGCGCGAGTGCCGTCAAAAGACCGAAATCAAAATGCGGTGCGTTTGGTTGTTACAGAGACGAGTGAGATGGGCCGGAGCTGGTGGATGCGAAAGCGGGTGACGCCATGATGGAAAAACTTGCCGATCTGCTCATCGATACCGAGGCCGCGTACTTCGAGGCCAGGCTCCGCCACGATAGCGAGCGGACTCCCGAGACGCGGCTGGCGCTGCGGCTGGCACAGGAGCGACTGGCGGCGGTCAAGGCCGAGGCCGATTTCGCGCTCTGGGCCACCGTCGAGTAGTCACCGCCCGCTATTCCCCTCCCGCACATCCCCTGACTCCTGCCTGAGCTTGACCACCCGATAGCTCGCGCCGTCGCCAGCGAAGCTGACGATCATTGCCAGCCCCTGGCTGGCCTTGCCATCGAGCATGGTCCAGGGCGTGGCCGAGGCAGCGCCGGCGTTGACGAACAACGTCTTGTGGCGTTGACCTGGCCGGGCCGGCGTTCCCTTGGCCAGATCGGTGGTGGCTCGGCCGCCGGCCTCGAGGATGTGACCGAACAGCCCGTAGCGGATGGCGCGCTCCTCGATCAGCGTCGTCAGCATCGGGTCGCCGACGTTGCCGGCCTCGAAGGCGCGGTCGATCGCACCCGCGCCGCGCGAGCGCGGCGGGCCGTGACCGATCAGCACCGCGGTTTTCTGCTGGGCGCTGAGCGCTGCGACAAAGCGGGAGAGTTCGTCGACCTGCTCCTGCTTGTAGCGGCACCCCGCGCTCTGCGGCATGAAGTTCCTGTCGTGATAGCCGGGCAGCGACACCAGGTCGATCGGCCCGAGCTCGACGTGGCGCACCCATCCCAGGTGGAAGAGGTTGGGGTGTTTTTTTTCGGCTGCGACAAAGGCGCGGTTGAAAGCGCCGCGGCTCTCGGAGTTGCCGATCAGCAGCAGCACCGGGTAGCCGGTCTGGCCCAGCGCGGACATCACCTTCTCGAGGTCGAACTCCTCCAGCGCGACGTCGCCGTTGGCCACGATCAGGTCGACGCCAGCCTTGTCAAAGGCCGCCTTGGCACGACTGAGGTTCTCCAGGGTGTCGGGCTCGGCCTCCTTGATCGCCGAGAGCAGGCCGATCGCGATTTTCTTGGGCGCGGTGCCGAGCCGCGTCAGCCGGCTGCCCTCGAGCCTGAAAACCGCGGTGCCGATCTTTCGCTCGAGCGGCCGGGCGCGGGCGTCGAACGGCGCCCAGCAATCCATGGCGCGCTCCTTCTCGAAATCGGCCCAGGCCGGCAGCGCGGGTGCGCTGGCGGCGGTGGCGGTGGCGGTGGCGGCGACGAAGGCGATGTCCACAAAGGCGGCGAGGAGAGATGCGAGCATGGGGCAGTCCTGTCGGTCGGGAGACGAGAATCCCAAAAATACCGGTCGGAGCTGCCGCGCGCTACTGCGACTGCTCGGGTGCCGCGGCCGTCATACGAAATCGTCTTGAATCTACCATGTTGTGGGGCCCCGCCTTGACCGGCGACCCTTTTTGTCCTCGTCCCTCGTCAGGGATTTCCAAGGGTCACTGGCTCGGAAAAAAGTGTCG
>JAFGSX010000224.1 GCA_016934455.1 Deltaproteobacteria bacterium | reverse complement strand
GGCGGAAGTCTTTTTGTCGTCGCTGCGCGGCGAAAAAAGCCTCCCGCCGGCCCCCCGCCACGCAGGATCAACTGCGGTGAGCAGCGCCACCCGCGGGCTGGTCGTGCGGCCGATGCGCGACGCATAGGCGTTGCCCATGACGGCAAACGCCTCCAGGTCGCGCGCATCGGCGTCGAGCGTGGCACCCACGTCGAGCAGCAGCGACGGGCTCTGCTCTGTGCGCGAGATCACGGCTGCGGCCCGCACCACCTCGGCCAGGCCGTGGTCGCCGCCCATCGCATCGATCGCGATCCGCATCGAGGCCGCCCCCAACACCGCGCAATCCTGTCACATTTACAGGTGGATCCGACGCGAGTAAAATTCTTTTCACCGCTCGCGGAGCGGCGTGTCGATCTGAGCGCATGGGGACGGCGGGTTCCCCGATCACCGGGGCGACAGGCGCCCACCCACCAAGGAGGGATGAGATGAAGGCGATGCTGGTCGGTGCTGTGGCGTTGTGTGGTCTGTTCGCTCTCACGTCCTGCGGCCTGGGCAATCTGCAGGACATGCGCAGCGGGCTGCCGGGAGACAAGCAGGTCAAGATCGCGCTCAAGGGCAATGCGGACAACGGCCAGGCCCTGGTCGACGACGAGACCAAGATGGCCGGCTTCTACGAGCTCACCTACGGCGTGACCCGCGGCGTCAACGGCATGGTGCTCGTGCTGCTGGGCGTCACCCGGTGGATCATCAACCAGCCGCCGTCCGAGCAACCCGACGACGATCACGCGGTGTGGGGGCCGACCGATCCCGAGGGCCTCGAGCGCATCCAGTACAAGGCCACGGCCGAGCGGGTGGAGGAGGGCCACTTCGTGTTCGAGCTGCTGGGCCGGCCCAAGAGCTCGACCGACGAGGCCGACTACAAGGCGATCTACTCGGTCGAGTACTACCGCGCCGGCGTCGAGCGCGGCCACGGCACCATCACCGTCGACCGCGACAACCACAAGCTCATCGATCCGCTCAACGACGACATCTGCGAGACCGGCTCGGCGGTGGTGACCTTTGCCAACGACGGCGCCGACAGCGACAAGGTGGTCGACATCGACTTCTCCCAGCTCGACCGCAGCGGCTGCTCGGACAAGGGCCAGATGGGCAGGTACCACTATGCCGAGGCCGAGGACGGCAGCGGCGACTTCAGCTTTAGCGCCAGCAACAACATCCACCAGGACAACGAGAACAAGCCCCAGATCGAGACCATGACCATCCGTTCGCAGTGGACCGCCGAGGGCGCGGGGCGCTCGGACGTCATCGTCGAGGGCGGCGAGGTGACGACCGACCTGGCCAACTGCACCACCTGCGAGGGCGCCACCCGGGTGGTCGTGAGTCAGTGCTGGGACGAGGACTTCATCTCGCGCTACGAGAACACCTCGCCTGCCGCGCTGCAGAGCCTGCTGCTGCCCGGGCTCGACGGCCAGGGCGCGCTCAACCCGACCGGCGACGAGGCCGCGGACTGCGCCTTCCAGTTCGCCGAGCCCGCCCCCCAGGTCTGAAGCAGTCCGCCGGTAACCCTGCCCGCTGCAACCTGCAACCCGTAACCTGCAACCCCACCTCCAGTTTCTCTCCTTAAACCACCGTTTGTGACCCATACCAGGCCCCTGGTCGCTTGACCGTGCCGGCCGCACCCGCTATTCGTGATCGATCGAGTCACATCGCGGGAGGCGATCGCATGTTGAGCCCTGACAAGATCGACGTGTTCGCGCGCGGCCTGTACCACGTGGCCGCCATCGACGGCGTCGACCCCAAGGAGACGGAGCTGATCCAGAGTTTTCTCAAGGAGGCGGGCCAGCCCGAGCTGGCCAAGACCCTCCCCCGCAGCAGCTTCCATGTCTCCGAGCTGGCTGCGCTGGAGACCACCTTTCTCAAGCGCACCTTTCTCAAGGCCTGCCTGGTGCTGATCCGGGGCGATGGCAAGATCACCCAGGCCGAGAAGATGCTGGTGATGCAGCTCGCGCTCAACCTCGGGCTCGAGGACGAGTTCGACGCACTCGACCAAGAAGCGGCCAAAGAGAGCTTCAAGTGAGCGCCGAGGCGGGACGTCACAGGTGCCTGAGCTGCGACCGGCCGCTGGCCGAGGGCGAGCTGTTCTGCCTGGCCTGCGGCGGCGTGCCCTTCGGCATTGCGCCCGGCGGCAGGTACGCGCTGGTGGTGCACGAGGTGCCGAGCACCGATCTGCGCAAGCAGGTGGCGGCGCTGATCGCCGAGCAGATCCCCGGGCTCGACGCCTTTGAGCTGGAGAAGAAGCTCGCCCGGCGCACCCTGCTGGCGGCGCCGATCGACGCGGCCGTGGGCCAGGCCTTCGTCGAGCGGCTGAAAAAGCTGCACGCGCCGGCCGAGGTGGTCGAGCGGTCGAGCCTGCAGCCGTCGCTGGCCGGGCGGCTGCTGCAGCCGCTGGCCTGGGTCGGCTACGGCCTGGGCGTCGTCGGCGCGATCGCGCTGACGGCGGTCTGGCCGCTGCTGGTCGGCGCCGCGGTCGGCGTCGGGCTCGGCCTGTGGCGCAAGAAGCCGGCCGAGCTACCGTTTGCACAGCCGGACGCGCTGCCGCCGCCGCCGCCCAAGGCGCGCGAGCTGATCGCCCTGGTCAACCGGTCGCAGGGCGCGGACCGCGAGCTGCTGCTGGGCGTGGCGCGCGGTGTGGCCGGCCTGCTCACGGCGGCCCACCGCGAGGGGCTGTCGGTCGAGGTGGCAACGGTCGACGGCGTGGGCCGCGCCATCTCGGACGTGGTCGACGACGTGGTGACGGTCGGAGGCCAGGCCATGGCCGGCGACGCCGCGGCGCGCCAGCGGCTGGACCAGATCGCGGCCGGCGTGAGCAGCGCGGCCCAGAAGCTGGGCCAGCGCGCGCTGCCGCCGGCGCCCGAGCAGCGGCTGCTCGATCAGGCCGAGGTGGTCCAGGAGATCGCGAGTCTTTCAAACTCGAACTGACGTCGTCAGTCGGGGGATACGGTGGACGTGGAGTGACGGTGCACTGCCGCTTGGGTGAATGCCGTCAAAAAAAGGAGCGCACATGGGCATCATGAGTTTTATCAAGAGCCAGCTCATCGACGTCATCGAGTGGCTCGACAACTCGAACGACCTGCTGGTCTACCGCTTCCCGGACCAGGACCACGAGATCAAGATGGGCGCCAAGCTGACGGTGCGGCCGGGCCAGGCCGCGATCTTCGTCAACGAGGGCAAGCTGGCCGACGTCTTTCTCCCCGGCCTCTACACGCTGACCACCCAGAACATGCCGGTCCTGACCACGCTCAGGTCGTGGAAGCACGGCTTCAACTCGCCGTTCAAGGCAGAGGTCTACTTCGTCAACACCAAGCAGTTCATCGACCAGACCTGGGGCACCCGCTCGCCGATCACGCTGCGCGACGCCGAGTTCGGCGTGGTGCAGCTCCGCGCGCACGGCACCTACGCCATCCAGATCGTCGAGCCCCGGACCTTTTTCGAGAAGATCGTCGGCACCAACTACGCCATCACCACCGACGAGATCGAGGGCCAGCTCCGCTCGATCGTGATCCGCGCCTTCACGGTCGGCATCGGCAAGATGAAGATCCCGATGCTCGATCTGGCCGCCGCCTACGAGGAGATCGGCGACCAGGTGCGGCAGAAGATGGAAAAGGAGTTTCTCGAGTACGGGCTGGCGCTGCCCAAGTTCATCATCGAGAACATCAACGTGCCGCCCGAGCTGGAGAAGGCGATCCTGGCGCGCGGCGCCATGAACACGCTGGGCGACCTCAACCAGTACACCCAGTACCAGGCGGCGCAGGCCATGCGCGAGGGCGCCTCGGTGCCCGGCGGAGCGGCCGGCCAGGCGATGGGGCTGGGCGCTGGCTTCGCCTTCGGCAACATGATGATGAGCAACATGGCCGGCGCGCAGGCGGCGCCGCAGCAGCGCTCGCCGTTCATGCCGGGCGCGCCGGCGCAGGCGGTGCAGGCGGCGCCGGTGGCCTGTCCGGCGTGCAAGGCGCCCAACGCTCCGGGCAGCAAGTTCTGCTCGGGCTGCGGCGGCAAGCTCGGCGCCGGCACCCATCCCTGCGCCAAGTGCCAGGCCGAGGTGCCGGACGGATCCAAGTTCTGCAACTCGTGCGGTCAACCGCAGTAGCGACCGGGCGACGACTGCCCCGCTGCGCGAACTCGACAACCTGTTGTCTGGCCGGCCGGGGCGACGGAGAATGGCTCCGTCCGATCGCGCGCTCGTCATCAGGAGCGCCGGGGAGTGTCCGATGAAGAAGAGCAAGGTCAAGATCGTCGCCGTGTTGGTCGCGCTGGCTGCCGGCTGTGCCGGGCTGACCGCCTACCAGCTCAAGCTCAAGCCCTACCAGCTCGAGGGCGCGGACTTCCCGCTGCCGTCCGGGCTGCGCGTCTTTTTTCAGGAGGACAAGGGCCAGCCGTCGGTGATCGTGACCAGCGTGGTCGGCGTCGGCAGCACGGCCGAGCCGCCGGGCAAGGAGGGCATGGCGCACCTGATCGAGCACCTCAACTACCGCGCCAAGCACGGCAACAACCCCAAGGTGATGGACCACATCAAGATCCTGGGCGGCGAGTTCAACGGCTGGACCGCTCAGGACACGACGACCTATTACGTGGTGGCGCCGAAGGACGCGCTGCCCGCGCTGCTCGAGATGGAGGCCAAGCGCATGACCGATACGCTCGAGGGCGTCACCGAGGAGGTGCTCGGGGCCGAGCGCGAGGTGGTGCGCAACGAGCTGCGCCAGCGCATGGAAAATACGATGGTGACGAACATGGGGCTGGACGCGCTGTACGAGATGCTGTTCCCGGCCAAGCATCCGTACCACCGGTCCGTCATCGGCACCCACGAGACGCTCAGGAGCATCACCCTGGACGACGTGCGCGCCTTCGTGAAGAAGCACTACGTGCCCTCCAACATCACCATCGTGGTGGCCGGCGACTTCGACCGCAAACAGGTGGGCCAGATCCTGGGCCGCGCCTTCCCGCGCGAGCTGCTGGCCGCGCCCGGCTACCAGGGCAAGGATCTGCCGCTGGCCGAGCCCAAGCCGCGCGTCACCGGCCCGGCCGCCGAGCCGCCGCCGCCGGCCGACAAGAGCATCCGCCACATCAAGGGACCGGTGACGAGCCCGACGGTGATGCTGGGGTGGTCGCTGCCGGCCGCCTATCGCGACGACGACGGCATGATGCAGATCGTGGTCAGCAACATGACCAGCGCGGTCAGCAGCATGCTCTACCCCGAGGACATCTTCGACCAGCAGCGCATCAAGGGCGTCGGCTGCTTCTTCGAGCCCGGCGTCCACAGCAGCGCCGCCCTCTGCATCATCGCCCTGATGGCCGACCAGGATCCCGACGACATCGCCAAGAAGGCGGTCGACGCGCTGTGGGAGCAGTGGGACCAGGCCGCGCGCGGACGCCGCGGCCGCTCGCTCGGCCGCGCCATGACCAGTTCCATGGTCAGTCTGTTCAACGAGTCGGCGTCGCTGGAGCGCGCCGTCTCGATCGCCTCCTCGATGCACTTCACCGGCCAGCCCGACTACTTCTCGCGATCGATCGCGGCGCTGACAAAGACCAAGGAGCTGGTCGCACGCGAGTTCGCCTACAAGTACCTCAACCGCGAGCGCGCGGTGCGGCTGGTGATCGAGCCGCTGGCCGAGGACGAGCGCAACAAGAGCGGGGTCAACTTCGACACCACGGGGGCCTGGAGCGGCGAGCTGAACGAGGAGTCCAAGGATCTGGATGCCGCCTTTGCCGCGCTCACGCCGGACAAGGTAGCGCAGACCGCGATCACGCCCGACCTGGCGACCATCCGCGAGGTCGAGCTGTCCAACGGCCTGCGCGTCGTGCTCAAGCGCCACGGCAACTCGCCCTTCGTCTCCGCCGCGATGCTGGTCCGCGGCGGTTACTACGGCAGCAATCCCCCGTTTATGAGCGAGGTCAGTTACACCGAACACGACGCGCGCGATCCGATGCAGGTGGCTGGCCGCTGGTCCATTGGGACGGCCGACGACTACGAGGTGCAACAGGTCAGCACTCCCTCCGGCAATTTGGTTGAGGCGATCGATCTGATAGCCACCCGCGTCAGCACCACGCGCAGCAGCCACGACGACGAGGGGTACCGGGCCACGCTCAAGGCGCTGGCGCGCTTTCAGCGGGACGATCAGCTCGATCCGGCCTACTGGGCGAACCGCGCGTTGATCGAGGCGCTGCTGCCCGGCCACCCGCTGGCGCAGCAGGACTTCGACCTCAACCGCCTGGGGGCGCTCGGTAAACCCGACTTCGAGGCCCTGCTCGGCCGCACCCTGGCGCCCAGGAACAGCACGCTGTTCGTGGTCGGCGACGTCGTCCTGGACGAGGCCGAGAAGCTGGTGCGCGAGCGCCTCGAAGGCTGGCGCGCCAAGGATCCGGGGAGCGAGCTGCCGGCCCTGCCGCCGCCGCCGCCGCCGCCTTCGCGGCAGCTCTTTTTCCTGGACGAGCCCAATTACACCCAGGCCGAGATCATCATGGCCTGCCAGTTGGTGCCGTCCGAGGTCGGCAACGACGCCATCCGGGCGGTGGCGGTGACCGCGCTCAACGACAATCTCCAGCGCAGCATCCGCGAGCAGCTCGGCGCCAGCTACGGCGTCTACGCCTATAGGTCCGAGTACCGCGGCGGCGCGGCCTGGATGAACATCTCCGGCACGGTGCAGCTCGACAAGACGGGTGCGGCGCTCGGCGTCATTCTCGACTCTCTCAAGTC
>JAFGSX010000223.1 GCA_016934455.1 Deltaproteobacteria bacterium | reverse complement strand
CTGGTAATGGAACTCCCAGGGCGACGAGTAGGCGACGGTGCCGGCCGGGTTCTCGATGTGGGCGTCGACGCCGGCCGGGGCCTTGACCACCTTCCAGGCGAACTGCGTCGGCGCGCCCGGGCGGTTGGTGAAGATGCGCAGCCGGTACAGCTCGCCCACCGCGATCTGGACGTCGGGGCCGGGGCGCCCGAAAAAGCGGCCCGCCGGGTTGAGGCAGCGGCCGCTGTCCGGGCTGTCGACGACGAAGCAGAAGCTCGGGTCGCAGGCGTCGCCGAAGCCGTCGCGGTCGGCGTTGAGCTGCCCGGGATTGGGCTGGGTGCGGCAGTTGTCGATCAGGTTGGGCACGCCGTCGTTGTCGAGGTCGCCGTCGCAGGCGTCGCCGATCTGATCGCCGTCGCCGTCGCCGTTGTCGTCGGAGGCGAACAGCGGGCAGAGGTCGATGCTGTCCGGGATGCCGTCGTCGTCGCCGTCCCGATCGCAGCGGTCGTCGTTGCGGTCGCTGACGTCGGCCAGCAGCGGGCACGGGTCGGCGGCGTCGAGCAGGCCGTCGTTGTCGTCGTCGGGGTCGCAGACGTTGCCGATCCGGTCGCCGTCGCTGTCGTCGCTGGCCGGATCGGAGAGCTGGCCCGGGTTGGGGATGAGCGGGCAACTGTCGAGCGCGTTGACCAGCCCGTCGTTGTCGGCGTCCTCGTCGCAGGCGTCGCCCAGCAGGTCGCCGTCGGCGTCGGACTGCGCGGCGTTCTGGTAGCCGGGGCAGTTGTCGCAGGCGTCGCCGAAGCCGTCTCCGTCGGCGTCGATCTGGTCGGCGTTGACCGCGAACGGGCAGTTGTCGAATTCGTCCTCCCAGCCGTCGATGTCGAAGTCATCGGCGTACTGGTAGGTGTCGCCCATGTCGGTGTTTGCGATCAGGATCGATCCGGCGACGCAGATGCCGCCCTCGCACACGCACTCGCCCTCGGTGCACTGCGTGCCGCCGCTCTCGTAGGGCGTGCCGCAGGCGCCACCGCTGCACTCGCCCTGGGCGTGCGCGAGCTGCGCCAGCCCGACGGTGGCCAGCAGCGCCGTCGCCGTCGCCAACGCCGCTCCGAGATTTTCGATCGTCCGTTGCATCGCCGCCTCCTCCGCTTCCGGTGTGGGGTGTCGGTTCCTCCGTGTGCGCATATGTGCGAGAAGCAGGCCACATCGGCTGCCGGGCTGCATCTGTATGGGCGGTGTAACATCTTAAAAACAAAAGAGAATCAGAGCACTGCCGACCGCCAGAAAAGGCGCTCTCGGCAAGCGCTCCCGAGTTGCGGAATCTGTTCCGCAAACCGTGCAGAGCCGGTTCCACGTGGGCCGTGGTGATGAGTTCCCACCGCGCGCGGATCGGCGAACAGGCACTACAGCCCGGGCCGCAAGCTGCTATGATACGGTGAGCGAGCCATGCAGGAGGGAGCATGCACAGCGGGCGCTCGTTGGGTCTGGCGACGGCGATGGGGCTGTGTGCGGTGGTCTTCGGCTGTGATCTGTGCACCGATCACCCGGGCTGGGACGGTGGCCTCTCCGACCACCCCGGCGCCGACCGCGCGCAGCCGGACACGGCGCTGTTCGAGTGGAGCATCTCCAACGCCTTCGACGAATCGATGCTCGGTGGCGCACCGGTCGCTTTCGCGGTCGGGCCGGGCGGCCGGATGGCGTTTGGCTTTTTCCGCGATCAGGCCAACGGACAGCAGTACACCTGTACCACTAACCTGGGCAGCGGCCCCTGGGTCGATCGCGAGCTGCACGTCGCCCGCTTCGACGGCACGGCCTGGTCGACGGACTTTGTCGAGCTCGTCAAGTCGACAGACGCGGTTGCCGGGACCTACGGCGCGGACGGCAACTTCTACCTGGTCTACATGTCCGGCCCCTCGACCGGCACCTACTGCGGAGTGTCGCAGCTCTTCTATCGCGTCGTCACCGACAGCTCGCTCGGCACTGCAACGCTGCTGGTCAACGGCAGCGGCAGCGGCGACACCTGCCGCCTGCAACAGAACGCCTGCAACGCGGGCGACAACGCCGGCCGCTATCCGGCCATCACCTTTTTGCCCGATGGCCGCTCGCTGGTCGCCTACTCGGACACCCACTTCAACTTTGCCCAGGAGACCGACATCGAGGGCGCCGACCTCGAGATCCTGATCGGTCAGGGCGCTCCGTCGTCAGGTGGACGCCTGTGCCTGGACGACAGCAGCGGTTCGGGTAACTTCAACGCCGTCACCGCCGGCCAGGACGGCCGGCCGGCGATCGCGACCTGGGTCCGCATCTCTCACAACTACAGCTCGCAGGGCTGTCCCGACGACGCGCCGGCGACCGGTAGCTATTCGTGGCCCAAGGGCATCTACCTGTGGCGCGAGACGCCCTCTGGCACCTGGGCGCACCAGCAGCTTGGCGACGTCGATATCGGGCAGAAGCTGGCGCTGGCCTACACCGCGACCGACGGCTATGTCATAGCCTACAAGCGGGGTGCCGCTCTGGCCGCCTACCAGTCGAGCGACGGTGTGACTTTCACCCACACGATCGTCGACCAGCGCGGCAACACCGGCACCTCGCCCGCGGCGGCCATCGACGGCCAGGGT
>JAFGSX010000222.1 GCA_016934455.1 Deltaproteobacteria bacterium | reverse complement strand
CGGCGCGCAGCCCGCGGCCAGCCCGTTCGGCGCGCAGCCCGCGGCCAGCCCGTTCGGCGCGCAGCCCGCGGCCAGCCCGTTCGGCGCACCGCCCGCGGCAAGTCCATTTGGCGCACCGCCCGCGGCTAGCCCGTTCGGCGCGCAGCCCGCGGCTAGCCCATTTAGCGCACCGCCCGCGGCCAGCCCGTTCGGCGCACCGCCGCTCGGCGACGCCGGACCGTCGCCCTTTGGACCGCCCATGGGCGAGCCAGCCGCCGGCATGCCTCAGATCGGTTTTGCGCAGCCCGCCGCCGCGCCGGTGGTGGCCCCCAAACCCGCCGCGACCTCCGATCCGTCGATGCTGTGGCGGATTCGACAACCCGGCGGTCAGGTCCTCGAGTCGATGACGACCGAGGAGGTCAAGGAGAAGATACGCTCAGGCGTCATCAAGCTCGACGCCGAGGCAGCTCTCGGCGACCAGGATTTCACGCCGATAGAGGAGAAGCGCATCTTCGGTGCCACCCTGCGCGCGGCCGGCGGTGGCAAGAGCGATCGCTCGCTGGCGCGCGGGGCGTCGGTTCGACAGCGCTCGCACGCCCCGGTGATGGTGCTCGGTTTTTTGGCCATAGCGACGACCGTGGCGCTGCT
Organism: Deltaproteobacteria bacterium; assembly: GCA_016934455.1. GTDB lineage: Bacteria > Myxococcota > JACRCW01 > JAFGSX01 > JAFGSX01 > JAFGSX01. Next base: position 6,070 of record JAFGSX010000222.1, on the reverse strand, counting down.
GCTATTTCTTTTCAAGCCGAGCTGGATCCCCTCCTTCGGCGGCGGGGGCGGCAGGAACGCGTTTCTCAGCCAGGCCTCGCTGTGGCGCCTGCAGTTCCCCGACGTCGAGGGTACCAGCGAGGAGCACCTGCGCAAGGGGCGCAAGCTCTACCTCGACGACAACGCGCAGGCCTACCGCCTGGCCGACGAGGAGCTGCGCAAGGCGATCCTGCTCGACCCCGAGAACCTCGATGCCATCGCGGCCTTCGTCGAGAACCTGGCACGCATGCCCAACCTCAAGCAGCGCACCGAGGACGTCCAGGCCGCGCTCGACGGCATAGACTACGCGATCAAGCGCGACCCCAACCGCGCCTCGCTGTTCCGGGCCAAGGGGGCGTTGCTGCTCGGTCTGCAGAGCGTGCAAAAGGCGCAGAGCGAGCTCTACGCGGCGCAGCGGTTGAGCCCGGACGACGCAGAGACTGCGCTTTGGATGGCCGAGTCCGACGTCGGGCGCAACAGCCCCCAGGCCATCAAGGCGGCGTTGCAGGCGCGATCGCGCGACAGCAAGCTCAAGCGCACCGACCTGGTGCTCGGCCGCGCGCGGTTCGACCTGGGTGAGTTTCACCAGGCGATGGACGATTTCAACCGTCGGCTCAAGATCGATCCCGACCACGTCGAGACCCTGTTCGAGGTGGCGCGCCTCGACGTTCAGATCGGGGCCTACGACGAGGCGGTCGCCACGCTGACCCGTATCCTCGCGATCGACGACTACAACAGCGCGATTCGCCTCTACCTGGCCAAGGTCTACTACCAGTCGCTGGGCGACGTGAAGAACGCCGATCTGCAGCTCACGGTCGCGGTCGAGGCCATCGACAAGGAGGAGGAGCCGGGCGAGGAGGCGCGCGACGTCTACACCCACCTCTCCTACGTGCGCGCGCGCCGCGACAAGTGGGACGAGGCCGAGGCGCTGGCCAAGAAGGCGCTGGAGCTAGATTCGGCGTACGCGCCGGCGCACTTCGCGCTGGGGCAGGCGCTGCTGCACCGCGGCGATCGCGCCGAGGCGCTCAAGCACTTCGAGCGCGCGCTGCAGGCGACGTCCGAGAGCTATCTCGAGGCGCCGGTGCGGACCGCGGTCGCCGACACCAAGATCGGGCTCAATCGTCTGAACGACGCCGTGCGCGACTACGAGAGGGCGCTCGAGAGCGATCCCCGCCACCTGCGCGCCTACATGGGGCTGGCGGCCGGCAGGCTGCGGCTGGACGACGCGGCCAACATGGCGATGGCGATGCGATGCCTGATCGACGTCGATCCCGAAAACGCCCGCATCCGCGTCTATTTCACGGATTACCCGCAGGACCAGCGCGATCTGGCCGGCTACCTCAAGGCGTTTGATGAGTACAAGGGTTCGCCGGACGATGCCTCCATCCTCAAGTCCTCGATGGGGATCATCGCCTACCATCTCGGCGAGCTGGCGGCGGCCGAGGGCCATCTGCGCCGGGCGCTCCACGACGACAGCAAGAACGCGTCGGCGCTGCTGTACCTGGGCGCGCTGCAGCTTCGGCGCAACAACGCCGGGGCGGCGATCGAGACCTTGACCCGCGCGGTCGAGGTCAACCAGCTTCACGTCGTCACCCGCTACACGCTCGGCCGGGCGCTGTACGCCGCGGGCCGGCTCGATGCCGCCGGCGCCAAGCTCGAGGATCTGCACTCGAGCGATCCGACATTTCTGCCGGCGGTCTGCCTGCTCGCCGATCTGCTGCGGCAACGCGGGGAGGTGCCCAAGGCCAAGGAGCTGTACCTGAGCGCCTTCAAGGTCGATGTCGACCTGCTGCCCGCCAAGCGCGGGCTGTTCCTGAGCGGTTCCTGATCAGCGCGGCGAGGCCGCATCGTCGCTTGTGCCGCGCAGCCGCCGCAGCAGCGCCGCGCGACCGCCCGGCCCGAGCCCGCCGCTGACGACGTAGAGTGGCAGGTAGACCAGCGCGCCGCCGGCGATCGCCAGCGCGACGTGGATCGGCAGCAGCCAGCGCGCGACGAGGAACATCGGCACCGCGGCCAGCGCGCTGCGCGCCAGCGCCAGCGCGGGTGCGGCCAGGCAGCGCGCCCGCGCCACCTCGGTCAGCAGCACCGCCGCGCCAGCCAGCGAGGCCGCGATCATCGCCCACGCCGCTCCGGCGATGCCCAGCCGCGGCAGCAGCACCAGGTTGAGCGCCAGGTCGACCACCAGCACCGCGGCCGCGGCGATCGCCTGCAGCCGGTAGCGGTGACGCGCCACCACCAGCGGGAAGAGCAGCAGGTAGAGCCCGGTCGCGGCATAGGCCACGAACACCAGCCGCATCAGCGGGCCGTAGGCGGCGAACTCGACGCCAAACAGCCATTCGAGGAGCGGGCCGGCGACCACCCAGGTGCCGACCGCGATCGGAACCGTGCCGCCCAGACCCCAGTGCATCAGCCGCGAGAAGGTGCGCTCGAACTCGCCGCGTTGCTCGAGCACGCGGGCCAGCACCGGGGCGTAGGTCACCATGACCACGATCGGCACCGCGATCAGCGCCTCCTTCATCTTGATGGCTGCGTTGTAGCCGCCGATCGCCGCCACCGACACGCCGAGCAGCGACGCCAGCGCCTGATCGAGTCGCATCGTCGCCATCGACATCGAGTCGCTCAGCGCCAGCGGCAGGCCGACCCAGATTTTCCGGCCGAGCCCGCAGCGGCGTTCGAATCGCAGCGGGACGAACCAGCGGTTCACGGCGACCAGCCCGATCGATGCCGACAGGAGAGAACCGGCCGCGAAGGCGATGCAGGTCCAGGTGAACGAGCGCGTGGCCAGCGCGACGGCGCCGGCCGCCAGCGCGGTCACCACCTTGTTGAGGATGCGCAGCAGCGCGCTCATCTGCATGCGCTCGAAAGAGGTGATGACCGCGGCGATGAACTCCTCGACCTGCGACAGCAGGACCGCGAAACCGACCGTCGCGATCGCCAGCAGCGCGGGGCCGCGGTATCCGAGCAGCAGCCCGCTGGCGACCAGCAGCAGCCCGGCGGTCGGAACCGCGGTCAGCTTGTAGAGCGCCGCGGCGTTGACGTACTCGATGCGCAGCGCGTGGTCGCGGGCGCCCTCGCGCACGATCTGCGGGTTGAGGCCGGGCTCGATCAGAATGGCGAACAGAGTGCCGAAGGCGACGCCCACGGCGAAGTCGCCATAGCGCTCGGCGCCGACGACACGGGCGAAGACGATGTAGAAAGCCAGCGCCAGCAGGCGCGCGACAAGCTGTCCGACCAGCAATGCGCCGGCATTGCGCGCCGGCGATTGGCGCGCTGGTGCGACGGGGGAGTCGGGTGCGAGGTTCACGGGGTTGGCCCGCGATTTTAAGAGGCGAGGGCCGGGTGTCAAGCCCGGCAGCGGCAAGAATTCGCTTCCCTCGGGGGTCCGGGATGGTATGGGATCGCGGCCACGGGAAGCCAGCGCCGTGGACGCAAGATACTTCTGGAACAAGACCCAACGTCTCGCCGAGATCCTCACCTTTCCCCGCGGCCTGACGCTCAAGCTCAGCGAGCGGGCGTTCGAGTCGGCCAACTTCAGGGTCTGCACGCGGCTGCGCGACAGCGGCATCGCGCCGGCCACGGTCTTCGACGTCGGCGCCAACGCCGGCCAGTTCGCGCTCGCCGCGCGCACGGTCTTGCGCGCGGCTCAGGTTCACAGCTACGAGCCGGTCGAGAGGCCGTTTGCGAGGCTGCAGCGGCTGGCGGCCAGGCTCGGCGGCGTCACCCCGCATCGCAGCGCGCTCGGTCGCACCGCCGGTCGCGCCGTGATCAACGTCGCGACCCAGGCTCAGGCCAGCTCGCTGCTCGCGCTGCATCCCAACCACCGTCGGTTCTACCCCGAGGTCACAGACAGCGCTCGCCAGGAGGTGGTTGTGAGCACGCTGGCCATAGAGCTGGGCCAGGTCCGATGCCCGGAGCCGCTGCTGCTCAAGCTCGACGTGCAGGGGTTCGAGGGCGAGGTGCTGGCCGGCGCCGGAGACGAGCTGGCGCGCTTTCGCTGGATACTGCTGGAGACCGCGACCGATCCTCTCTACCAGGGCCAGGCGTTGTTCGACGACGTGACCGAGCAGTTGCGGCGCAGCGGTTTTCGATTCCGCTTTCCGCTGGATATCCACTTCAGCACACAGTCGGGCGCCGTGACGCAGTTCGACGCGCTGTACGAGAGGTGCGATGCCGACCGCGCGCGCCGCTAGCGAGCCGCTGTTCAGCGTCATCACCGCATGCCGCAACGCGGGTGATTGCATCGAGCGCGCCATGACCTCGGTGCGCGACCAGACCTGCCGCGACTACCAGTACCTGATCATCGACGGCGCCTCGACCGACGACACCCTGCGGCTGGTCGAGCGCAATCGCGACCTGGTGAGCCTCTGTCTCTCGGAGCCCGACCGCGGGATCAGCGACGCCTTCAACAAGGGCATCGCGCGCGCGTCGGGCGCCTACGTCGTCATGGTCAACGCCGACGACTGGCTTGAACCGGATGCTCTGGCCCGAGTCGCCGCGCTGGTCGCTCGCGGCCAGGCCGACGTCTACTGCGGCTACCAGCGCTACTGGGAGCGCGGTGTCGAGCGCAGCGTCTTCGGCGCCGACCCCGAACGGCTGCCCCGCTACATGAGCATCAATCACGGCGCCAGCTTTGTCCGGCGCAGCCTGTTCGCGCGCTGCGGGGGCTTTCGCCTGGATTACCGGCTGGCGATGGACTACGAGCTGTTTTTGCGGTTCTACCGGTGCGGGGCGACCTTCCAGCGGGTAGAGGCGGTGCTCTCGAACATGGACCTGGGTGGTCGTTCCGACCGCGCCTGGAGCTCGGCGCTGGCCGAGGTCTGGCGCGCCCAGCGCGCCAACGGCGTCCCGCTGGCCGATGCCATGGCCAGCTTCTCGTTTCAGCTCACCAAGGGCGCGCTGCGCCGGTTGCTGGAGCGGCTGGGCGGCCGCCGGCTGGTCGAGCGCTACCGGCGCGCGGTACAGCGCTCGGTCCGCGTGCCGTCGCCGCAGCGGCCGCGCTGACGCCGTCGTCGGATATCGTTGACGCTTGCTCAACCAGGTCGTGGTATATACCCGCGCGTGACACAGCAGCCTGCGGGCGGTGCACGTTACTGGCTGGCGACCATCGTCGGTGGCGTGGTCTGCGTTGGCGTCGCCGCGGCGCTGGGCGTCAGCCAGCACAGCGCGGCGGTGGCGATCGTCGCGCTGGCGCTCGGCGGCGTCGGGCTGCTGCGCCCCGAGATCGGTGCGCTCGGGATCCTCGCCCTGGCCGTGCCGGACCTGGTCGCCACGGTCGAGGTGGGGCGGTTCACCGTCCGCGCCAGCCAGGTGCTCGCCGCGGGCACCGCGTTCGGCGCGCTGGCGCTGCTGCTGCGCCGGGGGACGCTGCTCGCCACCCTGCGCCGGCTGGCTCCGGTGCTGGGTCTCTTTGTCGGTTTTGCGCTGCTGGCCGCGATCCGCCTGTGGGCGCTCGGTGCCCCCAATCCGGTCAAGGGGTACGCGTATGCGGCGTGGGGTCTGTTCGTCGCGATCGCCGTCGCCGGCAGCCTGGCCTCGGTGCTGCGGACACCAGAGCAGATCGGCCGCGGCCTGGCCGTGTTGACCGCGGCGATCGCGATCATCGCCATGTTCGGGATCGCGCAGTGGACCATCGGCGTGGCCGGCGGCAAGCCGCCTCTGGTCACCCAGTGGATCGGCCACCTGCCGCGCATCAACGGGCTGTCGTACGAGCCGAGTTATTTTGCCATGACCAGCGCGCTCGCCCTGTGCCTGGCGGTGGCGGCTTTTCTCGGCGAGAAGAGCTTTCTGCGGCAGGAGATCGCGGCCGGCGCGGCGGCGATCCTGGCGTTGGCGCTCGTGCTCTCGACCTCGCGCTCCGGCTGGCTGGGGCTGGCCGTGGTGATGCTGTGCGCCCTGGTCATCGCCGTCGGGCGCTGGCGGCGGCTGCGGCCGCTGCAGCGCTGCGGGCTGTGGTCGCTGCTGGCGGCCGTCCTGCTCGGAGGTCTGCTCCTCAACGTGGTGCGGCCCGATGATTTTGGCGAGTTCGCCAGCCGCTCGGTCGACGTGACCGAGG